>JAHFDY010000031.1:12122-32814 GCA_023248735.1 Myxococcales bacterium | reverse complement strand
AACCGCAAATCCGTGTTGGCAACCGATACCCATGCCGCGCTCACGGCTAGTCCTTGCGCTACGCACGCCGCGCTCTATCCCTATGCGCGCATGAAAGTCGGAGCGAACGTACCCGCCGCAAAGTCGCTTGCGACGCGCGCGCTCAATGAAGCATCTGAATCGCGCATTTGGGCGATCGCCGCTCTTGGCCAAGCGGGCGAAACTGCGCCTCTTGCGTCAATTGTAACATCAACTGCATATAATACAAACGAGCGCATCGAAGCCGCAAAGCATGTTGGAGAACACGCACCGGCGCAGGCCGACGATGACCTCGTTGGGCTTTCGACCGAGGTCTCGCCCAAAACGTTCCACATCTTGACGACACTTCTGCGCGGCAAGGCCCACCACCCGTCCAAAGCAGCGTCCCGTGCGCTCTTTGCGATCGTGACTCAGGCGAAGCGTCTTGCAGAGACGAGCGGCAAGACCGCTCATCGTTGGCAACGGCTCTCCTGCGACGCCGCGCAGGCGCTCGCCCAAGGTGATCCCGAAGCGGCCGTCCTCAAACAGTGTGCACCGAACACGACGCTAGCGTGGAGCAAGGCGCGTCTCGCCGCGTTCCTGAGTAGGTCGGTAAGACCAAGCCGCATCCCCGATTTCTTGGCGCTCTGCGATAGCCCACACGTCGTCATTCGAGAAGACACCATCGAAGGCCTTGCGGCACATCCCGAGCTTGCGAGCATTGCCCCAGACGTCATCGCACGCGCTCTTCAGAGCAAACATGTCGGCCTTGTCGCCGTGGCAGCGGCCGCGATCCATCGTCAACCGCGCCTCGTCCTCGAGGCAAATGGCAGGCTCGCACCGCAGGTCGAAGCTGGAATGAACGCAGCGCTTTCGCATCCTTGGGCAAGCGATGCGACAGAAACCGCAACGGCTCTCCTCGATGCTGCGACGTCACTTAGCCTCCCGTCAAAGCCCGAGTTCGAAGCCAAGTGGGCGTGCCATCCTGCCGAATTTGTCCGGGCGAAAATAGGGCGCAAAAAATCATGCGAGAGTGCGAGTTATCCCTATCGTGCACCGACAAAGTCGCACTTTCGAATTCGCAGCACAGCCGGTGACCTCTCGCTGTCGCTCGACACCAAGCGCGCGCCCATCGCAACCGCACGTTTCGAGGAACTCGCGCGCACGGGGTTTTTCGACGGGACGAAAGTTCATCGACTCGTGCCCGGGTTCGTCGCCCAGTTTGGAGATCCCCAGAGCAGGGAGAACGACGGCGACGGTTATGGGGGGTCGGGTACAACGATGCCCTGCGAAACATCACCGATCGCGTTTGCCGCATTCGACGTGGGCGTAGCCATCGCCGGGCGCGACACAGGTTCTTCTCAGTTTTTCGTAACGCTTGCGCGGACGCCTCGTCTTGACGGCGCCTACTCGTGGATTGGTAAAGCAACTGGACCATGGGACGAAGTGGTCGAGGGCGATGTCATCGAGAGCGTAACGGCGGAAGACTGATCTGCGTTCGCGCCAGATGCTGGTACATTCAAGCGCGCCATGCTCTTAGCGATCGACGTTGGCAACACGAACATCGTCTTCGGTCTCCTCGAAGGCGACGCGATCGTGCATCAATTTCGCATCGAAACCATTCGTGGTCGCACGAGCGACGAGTATGCCGTCTTGTTCTATTCGCTACTCGGCCTGCACCAAGTCGATCCAAAGAGGATCGATTCCGCCATCATCGCGAGCGTCGTTCCGCCCTTGACCGAGCCCATGGTCTCGTTGGTAAAAGGGTCGTTCCATCTCGACGCAGCAGTTGTCTCGTCGCAGATGAAGCTTGGCATGCATGTGCTCTACGACAATCCGGACGAGGTTGGCGCCGACCGCATCGTCAATGCGATCGCGGCCTTTGATCGCTTCAGGGGTGGGTGCATCGTCGTCGACTTTGGCACGGCGACGACGTTCGATTGTGTTTCACCAAAGGGCGAATACCTCGGCGGCACCATCGCGCCGGGAATTCAGATCAGCGCCGACGCGCTCTTCGCACGCGCGTCAAAACTCCCGCGCATCGAACTGACGAGGCCGGCGCTTGTCGTCGGCAAGAACACCGTCCACTCCATGCAATCGGGCATCGTTTACGGATACGTAGGCTTGGTCGATGGTCTGGTCGAGCGACTTGCGGCCGAGCTCGGGTTTCCTCTCTCCGTGATTGCAACCGGTGGGCTCGCGAAACTCATCGTGCCGCTCACAAAAACGGTTCAGCATGTTGACGATGAGCTCACGCTACGTGGTCTTTACCTTATCCATCAGCGCATCACCGCATGAAGGCTCCTCGGGTCACGCTCGCCGTATCGGTGCTCACGCTGGTGATCGCGCTGCTCATCGGGATGGCGATTGGAAGTGACTCGATCCCATTGCGATACGTCTTCGACACTTCCGACCAGAAGCTTCACGATGCGCTCGTCGTCGCGCGCTTGCCACGCGTCATCCTCGCTGCGCTTTCAGGGGCGGGCCTGTCGGTCGCCGGAGTCGCTCTGCAAGCGACCCTTCGTAACCCCCTTGCTGAGCCTTACGTACTCGGGGTCTCCGGCGGCTGCGCGCTGGGTGCGACGCTTGCAATCGTGCTTGGTCTTGCGCCCTTTAGCTACCTCGGGGCTTCGCTTGTCCCGCTCGCCGCCCTCGCTGGTGGCGCCGTCGCGACGGCCATTGTTTACGCGCTCGTGCGGCGTTGGGGCACCGGCGATTCGTATGCAGTCATCTTGTCGGGCTTCGCTCTGAACGCAATCGCATCATCCGTGATCACATTGGTGAGGACACTAGCATCGCCCGTAATTGGGCAGAAGGTGTCCTTCTATCTCACCGGTTCTCTCGACTCTCAAGGCTGGCCCGCACTTGCGTTCGTTGCGCTCTACGTTTGCCTTGGGTTCGGCATGCTCATGCGCGATGGCGGGCGACTCAATCTTCTCGCACTCGGCGACGAGGGAGCAACGCACCTTGGGGTAAACGTCAAGAAACTTGAACGTCGGACGTTCCTTGCGGGCTCGCTGATCGTCGGCGCGATTGTGAGCATGACCGGCATGATTGGCTTCGTTGGGCTGCTCGTTCCGCACGCCATGCGCAAGTTGCTTGGCCCTGACGTACGCCTCCTTCTGCCGACGTCGTTTTTCTTCGGCGGAGCAGCGCTCGTGCTCTGCGACGCGGCAAGTCGACTCATGTATCAGTGGCTGCATCGCGAACTCGCTGTCGGCGCCGTCACCGCGCTCATCGGTGGACCGCTTTTTCTCGCGTTGATGGTCCGGCGACCGAGTCCTGCTTAGTCGTCAGTCAACGCCTAGCCGCTTCACCCACGCGTCCGTCTCAGGATCAGCTGGCAGGTACGCCTCGATGCGCAACTCTTCGGCGATGGCGTCGCCGGTCGTTCCAAGGGTCGTCAAGAACGTGAAGAACTTGAGCGTGCGCCCCTCATGGTTCATGCGTATCGAGAGCACGGTGTCGATCGGTCCATCTTGCACGTGAGCGATCTGCGGGAAAAATGTTGTCAATTCGCTTAACCGTTCGGCGGAGCTTAGGTCCACCACTGCCTCGCGCCGAAGCCTGCGCACGGTTTGACTTAATAGCTCTTCGCCATTTTCAAGTTTCGAGATGAGTTGCGGCATGAACATGACGCGAAAGGCCCCTCCTGGTTCCTCGATCCCATCGGGTATCTCGCAACCAAACGCGCGCCACGCTCGCTTGGCGCCCGCATTCATGTGAAGGACCCCCCACTTGCGATCGAGCACCAGCGCGCCGTAGGGTTCTAACCGCCCCATGAGAAGTTCGATCGCGCGACGCTCCGGCGCGTTGGGTCGCCAGCCTTCGCTGCGATAGACGGGCGCAAAGCCCGCAGCGAGCACAAATGCGTTCGTTTCCGTCATCGTGAGTGCGAGCGACGTCGCCAATACCTCCGCAGCTTGACGACTTGGTCGCGCTCGCCCTGTCTCCAGAAAGCTCAGATGCCGCGGTGAGAATCCCGCCGTCCGCGCGAGCGCCTCCTGTGAAAAGTGGCGAGCTTGCCGCCACCGCCGCAGCTCCTGCCCGAAGCGACTGCCTTCCTTCTGTATGTTGCTCAAAGCTACCCCCGGCTCATCATGTCACACCATCGCAGCGAGAAGAGCCTTGGATCGAATAGAGGAAACAACAAGCGCGCGACAAGACGCTCGAATCGGCCGCCTAAAACTCGAACATCAGCCCCGCCGTCCAGTTCGTGGTGCCGACGTAGAGCGGCTTGCCCATGAATGCGGATTCGAGACTCGACGTGAAGACCTCAAAGAAAACGTAAGTGTTGTTAACTCCGAGTCGCTGATCGAAGCTCCGCGCAGTGTAGGGGTCGAGAATGTTCAGATTGAACGCGGCGCCGCCTGCGACATAGTAACCGTAGACGCTCCCTTTTGCGGACAGGCCACCCGACGATGACGTGACACCGTCGCTAAACGATCGCCACCGAGCGAGGCTGAGGCCACCCTTAAAGTAAGGTACGATGGGGATCCGCCACTCGCGCCAAAGTGCATCGGCACGCACAACGGCCAGGACTTGCGCAGGAAAAATCTCGAGCGATGTCGTGGAGGAAGAAGGCGCACCGTCAAGACGCGGAACCTTAAACGGAGCAGTCGTCGTGTTGTCCATGTACCCAACGGCAATGCCCGGGCCGACCGTACCGAAATACGGAACGCGCAGCGCCTGCCAGTCGAATTCGACGCCCATGTACAGCGAAGCGCTGTCGCCGAAAACGGTTCGGTACGGTTCACTCTTCAGACCAGGCTCCAGGTCAACGTTCGGTCGATAGCGCCCCAACCGAAGCTCAATCGCGAAATTCTGCGGCGACTCGAAACGCCGCGGGTCGTGTCGATACTTGGGCATGAACTCTTGCGCACCCAGAGTGGATGCAGTGAGCGCAAAAAGAGCAAACCATGTTACAAATCGAGCCCTCACGAGCGCCTCCTTCGTCGCAGAAGCGCGAAACCCGCGACGCCCATTGCGATGCTGGTCAACCCTGTGAGCGGTCCACGACCCATGGAACAGAACCCTCCACCCGCTTGCCCACCGGCAGCGGTGTACGCGTCATAGAACGTCGATGTTTCCGAAGCGTATTGACAGGCAGCGACGCCGACATCGCCGTCGTTGTCGACTGCGTCTTGGGCGCTGAGAACGAAAGTATAAACCTTGTCATTGTCGAGCCCCGTAAACGTGTACGACGTCACCGTTTTGCTCTGGGACACGCAAAACAAATCGGAGCTCACATCGGGCGAGAGTGGAACGTCGCTGCCCGATGCGTCGGCCACTGACGCTTCGGCCACTGACGCTTCGGCCACCGATGCTTCGGCATTCGATGCGTCGGTACTCGATGCATCCGCGACCGCAGAATCCGATGTTCCCGTGTCGATAGCGCTCGATGCATCCAGATCGGTCGACACGGTTCCGCCATCGCTTCCGATGGGAGAGCAAGCGCCACCACCAACGCCGAGGCCCGCGGCATCTGGACTTCCCGCTTCGACAACACCAGCATTGGCAACTGGAACACCCTGGTCACGACACACTTTGTACGTAAGAACGTCATTGTCATTCGTCGTCCCCCAGGTCACTTTGAGCGCCTGATTTTGCACCGCGATATCGGTAATCGAAGGCGCAACCGGACCAACCAGATCGACGTAGAGCGCATACTTGGTGCTCACCGTTGCATCGGCTGCGGCGCCGCTGGGCAAGAACATGAAGTAGAGCGAGATCGCGAAGGACCCCGTGCCGCTGATTCCCGTGACGTCGCAGGCGGCGGAGTCGAACGTGTTGGCAAAAGGCTGTGCGGCAGTTTCGGCGGTCGCCTTGCCTCCGTAGTAGACGAGGACATCTTGCGCACGAACGGTAAAGTTCTTGGCGATGTTCACGTTGTCGGTCACCGGCGTCGACACCCTCCAGCACTTGGGAACGCCCGAACTTGAATCGCGCGCAGCTGCCTTGCTGCAATCGGCGTTGTCGGGTCCAGCCCAAACTTCGAGAGACGCGCCGCTCGGCCAACTCTCGGGGGTCGCCGTAAACGTGTACGTCAGATCGTTGCGACAGTCGGCAAGGCTGATGCCAACGTTTGGATTGCTCTGACCATCCGCCGTCGCCTTCGCCACCGCGGCGGTCCGTGTCACCGCAGGCGCGCGCCCAGGCGGAAGCGTCGACAGCGTGATTTTCTGCGCAAATGCCAAACCGCAACACAAACCAAGCGCAGCGAACACGAGCGCAAAGATAGGGAGTGCGCGGACTCCTCTGAGGAAGAGAGTCATGGTTGTTCGCGGTACAGCATACCGCGTGCCAACGCGGTACACCCCAAAACTTGGCGATATGGGGTGCAGGCGGCCCACGCTTGCTGCGACAAGGTGACAAGCCAGCGGCTCCTCTTTCAGTCACTCGTGACAAAGTGGCAATGCGCATTGGGCCAACGATCCCAAATAGCTACGCCTCCTACGCAACGTCTTCGCGCTGGGCTGACTCGGCGTACACTCGGCCGCCATGCGCCACCTGATCGCGGCCCACGCCTCGCGCCCAAGCGACGATCCCATTTTCGCGCTCAACCAAGAGGCGACCACGCGGCGCGCAAAGGGCGAAGCGATCGTGAACGCCACGGTTGGCGCCCTGCTCAACGACGATGGTTCACTCGCGATATTGCCCAGCGCACACGACGCGATCACACGCGTGCCCGCAGCCGAGTGGGCAACCTACGCACCCATCGCCGGAAGCGGTGCATTTCTCGACGCGATCGTCGCCGACGTCCTCGGTACCGAACCGTCGCTCGCAAGCGCAAGCGTCGCCGTGGCGACTCCCGGAGGCACCGGTGCGCTTCGTCATGCGATCGCGAACTTTCTCGAACCCGGCCAAGCGCTCCTCACCTCAAATTTCTATTGGGGCCCCTATGCCACGCTTGCGGACGAGAACGAGCGTCGCCTCGACACCTACAACATGTTCACGCGCAGCGGGTCTTACGACCTTGCCGCTCTCGACAGTAAACTTACTGAACAGTTGGCAACACAAGGCCGTGCGCTCCTCTTCCTCAACGATCCATGCAACAACCCCACGGGCTACTCGCTCAGCGACGGCGAGTGGGACGATCTCGTCAGCATTCTTGACCGTCAGTCCGCGCGCGGTCCCATCACGGCGCTCATTGACGTCGCGTACTACACCTACGCGGCTGGCGATCCAAGACGCTTCGTCAGGAAGCTGCAACCACTGCTTGGCAAAGTGCCGCTGCTCTTCGCGTGGAGCGGATCAAAAGCGTTCACCCACTACGGCCTTCGCGTCGGAGGCCTCATCGCCACCGTGGGCGACGAAGGTGAGCGAACAGCCGTGCAGTCCGCGCTGACCTATTCGTGTCGCGGCACCTGGTCGAACTGCAATCGTGGCGGACTCTATGCTGTGACCCAACTGCTGACGAACGCAGAGCTCGCCGCACGCTGTGAAAATGATCGATTGCAGTTACGTGAACTGCTGTTGCGTCGCGTTGCTGCGTTCAACGCTGGGGCATCGAAGCACGGCCTTCTCTACCCGCGCTACGAAGGCGGCTTCTTCGTCACCGTGTTCCACCAAGACGCGTTCGCAAAGGCCGAACGCATGAAGGCGCGCGGTGTCTTTGTGGTTCCACAGAAGGGCGCGCTGCGTGTCGCACTGTGCGCGGTCGCCGAATCGGACATCGCGCGGCTGGCTGAAACGCTCGCCGAAGATTGAAGGCGAGCGGCCCCCCAAGGGTGTGTGGCCGATACCACCTACGTTGAGATGCTGAGAGCTGTTTCCGCGAACTTGCACGACATTGGTCGATGCCGCTTTCGGGTTCATCGAGTCACAGCTCTGCGCTCGATTCATCCGTGTGAAAGTACGCACACGCGAAGGACGCAAAGATCAAGCTGAATGCGAAGAGATGGAACTCGCGATGCCAGACCGCTGTGTAAGCCACGAGCAAGAGGCCGATTGCGATTCCCAAAATCGACCAAGCCCTCACTGGGAACCTGATGATGCGCAAAGTGGCTGCGAAGAGAAGCGAGCCCATCATGATCCCGAAAGCACCAAACCCGTGCCAACCGATTGGACCTCCGAAAAAAACAGGGCCCCACGGAAACACCGTCGAACCCACTACCTCGTGACATATTGCGATGAACGTAATGAGGATGGCCCCGCTCGACGCGAGGCACTGACGGCGCGTTTCTGCCAAAGACATGTGGTTGACCGTTTTGGTGGAATGCAGCTGGCGGAAATCCGCTAGGACAATCTCGTCCCGCAACACTTGCACCTAGAGTGATAGAATCGTCACCGTCGCGAGGCAACTGCGCGGAGCGGCGCTCGAGCATTCGAAACAAAGCCCCGCTGCCGCGCCTATTGAGCAGCAAAACGCCTCGTGCGCTCCCTAAAGACTGAACGCGCGGATTGCGATAGGGTGCCGCACATGCGCAAGTGCATCGGGTCGTTCGTCGCAGGAGTCGCTCTCATCGCGTGTTTTCCGGACACGCCTGAGTTTCGCAGTCCTACAAACGCGGCGAACCTTGCCACCGTTCCGACGCTCGAACGCGCCGATGCAGGCTCTTCGAAGCCCAAAGACAACCCCCTCGCAAGTGAGCCAAGACCCATGAGCAACCTCGAAATCATCGACGACGAAATCGGCACCGGCCAGGAGGCAAAGGCCGGCGACAAGGTGCATGTGCACTACACAGGCACCCTTGTGGACGGGAGCAAGTTCGACAGCTCACGCGATCGCGGCCAACCCTTTGCGTTCACACTCGGCGTCGGCCAAGTGATCAAGGGATGGGACCAAGGCGTCAAAGGCATGAAAGAGGGAGGCAAGCGCCGCCTCGTGATCCCACCCGACATGGGCTACGGCGCGTCGGGCATGCCACCCGTGATTCCGCCGAGCGCGGTGCTCAAGTTTGAGGTCGAGCTGGTGCGGGTGGATCGGTAGGCAGAGCCGCCGCGCTCCTGCTGCCTAAGCCCCCACCATCCCCATCAACTCCCCACGCGCATCCAACGCCGCCAATTCGTCGAACCCGCCGATCGCGTTCTCGCCGATGAAAATCTGCGGCACTGTCTTGCGCCCGGTCACCTGCACGAGCCAATCACGCGTCGCGTCGTCGCCCGCGTCGATCTCCTCGTACGTGATGCCGCGCTTCTTCAGAAGTGCTTTGGCCCGAATGCAATAGGGGCAAACCGTGGTCGTGTACACGCGCACATGAGCAGCCATTCCCTCATCTTATCGCGACGCAGGCGGCAACGCTAACGCGTGATACCCTCGCGTCCGCGATGGCCAACGAGAAGACGATTCACCTCGACCGCTACACGACCGATGCGCGAGCCCTTGTCTCGGGCGCCCAAAGCCTCGCTGACGAGCGAAAGCACACCCTCGTGGAACCCATTCACCTTTTGGCACGCGCGATCGATCGCGACCCTGGTGTGTCTGAGGTGTTCAAGCTTGCTGGCGCCAATGTGCGCGACATGGTGATCGAAGCCGAATCTGCACTCTCGAAGTTACAAAAGAACGTCAGCGGACTCGCGTATATGTCGCAGGCCCTTCAGTCACTCCTGGGCCGCGCAGAGAAAGAAGCGGGCTCGGGCGAGGTGACGACCGAGCATTTGCTCAACGCGCTATCGCAAGAAATACGCGGTGCGGCCGCAGTCGTGCTCCAAGCCTTCAGCCTTGGTCCGGGATCGCTCCGTCCTCACATGGCGGGTCTGACGTCCGTGCCTCGGGAGACCGCCGGTGCCGGTCCAGCTCAGGTAGACGCATCCGCTTTCACGGTGGACTGGGTCGAACGTGCCAAGCGAGGCGAAATCGATCCCGTCATCGGGCGCGACAATGAAGTGCGGCGCTTGCTCCAGATCCTTGAGCGCCGCCAAAAGCAGCATCCATTGCTTGTCGGTGAGGCCGGCGTCGGCAAATCGGCGATCGTTGGTGCGCTCGCCTCGCGCATCGCTGAGGGCGAAGTGCCGAGGAACCTCTCTCAACTGCGTGTGCTCGAGTTGCAGCTTGGTGCGCTCCTTGCGGGCGCAAAGCTTCGCGGCGAAATCGAAGAACGCCTCAAGCAGGTCATCGCAAGTTTCAAGAAGACGGACGCATTGCTCTACATCTCCGCATTCGATGGTCTCTTCGGCCAACAGAGCGGTGGTGTCGCGGAGCTCTTGAAGGCAGCACTTTCGCGCGGTGAATTGCGGCTTCTCGCCACGACAACGCCCGAAGGACTGCGCAAGGTGTCGGAGAAGGACAGCGCACTCGTTCGTCAGTTTTCACTCATACCGATCGAGCCTGCAACCGTTGACCAAGCCGTTGAGATCTTGCGCGGCGTTGCCACGAAGTACGAAGCGCACCACGGAGTACAAATCGGCGATCCGGCAATTGTCGCATCCGTCAACATGGCCAAGCGCTACGTACAAGAGCGAGCGCTGCCTGACGCCGCGATCGACTTGCTTGACGAGGCCGCGGCTCGCAAGCGCGTTGAGCTCGATGGTGTGCCCGTCGAAATCGACAACAAAATCCGGCGTCTCGCGTCTCTCCGCGCACAGCTCGCGGCCCTGTCGGACGACGAGGACGCGATGAGCATCAAAACCCGTGGCCGACTCACCCAGGAAATGAGCGCGCTCGAACCCACGGTCACCGAAATGCGATCGAAGCTCGATTCGCGCAAAGGAGCGACTGCCGCACGCGACGCGCTGCAAAGCGAATTGTCGCGAGCACAAATGCAACTCGAGGAGGCCCGCAAGCGCCAAGACTTCGCGAAGCTGGGCGAACTCGAACACGTGCAACTCCCGGACATCTTGCGTCGCCTCGAAGCCGCTGAAGCGGCGGTCATCCGACAAGGTCCCCTCGCCACTTCGAAAGTGCTCACTGAAGGCGACATCGCCGCGGTGCTCGGCGATTGGACCGGCATTCCCGTCGCACGCATGCTCGAGTCCGAGGCCGACAAATTGTTGCGCATGGAGGAACGACTTGCCAAGCGCGTAGTCGGCCAAGACGAGGCCGTGAGGGCCCTCTCGCGTGCCGTGCGCCGAGGACGCGTCGGCCTGCGCGATGCCGGCAAACCAATCGGCTCGTTCTTGTTTCTTGGACCGAGCGGTGTAGGCAAGACCGAGCTCGCCAAAGCACTCGCCGAATTCCTCTTTGACGACGAGCAGTCAATGACCCGCCTCGACATGAGCGAGTTCATGGAGAAGCATATGGCGCAGCGGCTCGTCGGCGCGCCTCCCGGCTACGTCGACAGCGAAGAAGGCGGCTTCCTCACCGAAGCGGTCCGCAAGCGCCCTTACAGCGTCTTGCTATTCGACGAGGTCGAAAAGGCGCACGGCGACGTCTTCAACCTATTGCTTCAGGTTCTTGACGATGGTCGCCTAACCGATGGGCGCGGGCGCACAGCCGACTTTTCGAACACGGTCGTCATCATGACGAGCAACATCGGAAGCAAACGGTTGCTCGAAGCGGACCCAAAATTATTCGAGTCCGAAGATGGGCGCGAAGCACTGCGCGACGTCATGATGGAGGAGCTACGCAGCTTCATGCGGCCTGAATTCATCAACCGCATTGACGATATTCTTCTCTTTCGTTCTCTGTCGAAAGACAACCTGCGCGGCATCGTTGACATCCAATTGAGGCGCCTCGGCAAGCTCGTCGAAGATCGCGACTTGAAGGTCGAACTCACCGACGCGGCAAAGAACCTCATCGTCGATCTCGGCTACGAACCCGCATTCGGCGCGCGTCCGATCAAGCGCGCGATCGTGAAGCACTTGCAAGATCCACTTGCAGAAGAGATCTTGCGTGGAGGTTACGCACCTGGGCAAACAATTGCCGTCGACTCGGACGGCACGACGTTTAGCTTCAAAACCGCGAAATAGTCCCGACAGTTGACGATGCACATTCATCTCATCGGCATTTGCGGCAGCGGAATGGGACAGCTTGCGCTGCTCCTTCGACAAGCAGGTCACGCAGTCACAGGTTCCGACGAGAACTTTGATCCCCCCGTCGGCCCCACCCTCGTCGACGCCGCTATTGTATGCATGCGTGGTTACAAAGAGGAGAACCTCAGCCCGCGACCTGACTTGGTCGTTGTTGGTAACGTCATTCGACGAAGCAACCCGGAGGCGCTTCACGCCGAAGCGTTGGGCATCGACCGCACGTCGATGTCCGAAGTGCTGCGTCGCATGTTCCTCACGGGCCGCAAGCCGCTCGTTGTCACGGGAACGCACGGCAAGACGACGACGAGCGCCATGTGCGCACTTCTCCTGGAGAGGACAGGTCTTCATCCGGGGTGGTTTATCGGCGGTGTTCCGAAAAATCTCCCGAGCGGCGCGGCGGTCGGCGAAGCGCGCCGCAAGCTGAGCGGTAGCGGCACGAAATTGGGCCCGTTCGTAATCGAGGGCGATGAATACGACGCGGTGTATTGGAACAAGCAGCCGAAGTTCTTCGACTACGTAGGCGTGTCGCGCGAAGACGTCGCGATTGTCACGAGCGTCGAGTTTGATCACATCGACATCTACCCAAGCGTCGATGCCTACGAAGCCGCATTCTCGTCGTTCATGTCGCGAGTCCCAAAGGAAGGCCTTATCGTGTGCGCGGCGCACGACGTCCGGCTCGTCGCGCTTGCGAGCACCCACGCTCGTTGCCGCGTTGTCTACTACGGCGTCGAGCACGACGCTGACACGGGGGTCACGCCCACGTGGGTCGCATCGAAATCGTATGAAGAGGGCGGGCATCAACACTTCGACGTGTACGCGAGTGGTGTTTCACTCGGTCGCCATTCACTCAGGGTTGCAGGAGAACATAACGTGCGCAACGCGCTTGCTTCGATGGCAGCGTGCGCCGAAGGCTTCGGCGCAGCGGTCCGAGAGCTGCGAGGCGCGCTCGCTACGTTCGAAGGCGTCAAGCGACGCCAAGAAGTCCTCGGAACCGTCAACGGAGTTACCGTCTACGATGACTTTGCTCACCACCCAACTGCCGTCAGCGAGACGCTTTCCGGGCTGAAGCTCCGACACCCCCAAGGGCGCCTCTTTGCTGTCTTCGAGCCACGCAGCGCCACTGCCGTGCGCAATGTGCACCAAGTCGATTATGAAACTGCGTGGAGCGCAGCGGATCGCGTTCTCCTCGCTCCGCTTGGCCGCGCCAATATCCCTGAAACTGAACGTTTGGACCTACCGAAGTTGGCGCGCACAATTGGCCAAAAAGCCACGGCATGTGAAAGCGTCGACACGATTCTCAATATATTACAAGGTGAGTTACAAATGGGCGACGTGGTTGCAATTCTGTCAAACGGTACATTCGGAGGCATTCACACACGCCTCCTCGACCAGTTGCGAGCACGCTCGTGACGCCATCGGTCAACGAACTTGCCGAGCTTACCAAGGTAGCTCTCGAGGCGGCAACGATCGCCGGGTCGCTTGTGCACGCGGCATGGCGAAAGCACCCGGTCGCGGAGCGCAAAGGACGCGTCGATCTCGTAACCGAATGGGACAGACGAAGTGAGGCGTGCATCATCGAGTTTCTAGCAAAGCGAGCGCCTTTCCCGATCATTGGAGAGGAGGGCACCGGACACACGCGCACCGCCACCAACGCGCCGACGTGGTTCGTCGATCCCATCGACGGCACGACCAACTTTGTGCACGGCCATCCTTTTTACAACGTGTCGGTGGGGCTCGCGCAAAACGGAATTCCCCTTCTAGGTGCGGTCGTCGCACCGGCACTCGGAATCTGCTGGACTGGATATGCGGGTGGGCCTGCAGAACGAAACGGAGAGACGTGCGCCGTCAGCAAGGTCAACGATCTTGACGATGCGCTTGTCGCCACGGGGTTTCCTTACGACCGAAGGACCAACCCCGACAACAACCTCGCACCCTTTATCCACATGAAAACGCGGCTGCTTGGGGCGAGGCGTTGCGGTGCCGCCGCGATTGATCTTTGCTTCGTGGCCGACGGTACTTATGACGCCTACTGGGAGCGCACTGTGAGGCCATGGGACATCACAGCAGGGGCCGCAATCGTTCGCGCAGCCGGCGGCATTGTCACCAACTACAACGGCAACACGTTCAATGTGGCTGAACCCCACCTTCTCGCTGCAAACTCCTTGCTTCATCCGCACATTCTTGCGGAATTGGCGAGAGCCCCACTGACGTTTGGATAACGAATGGACTTACGATCGCGTCGCGACACAGTTCGCCTCGGCCACGCGATCGCGGCGTTGCTCGAACCCTCCATGCTCGTCTTACTCAGTGGCGATCTTGGCGCCGGGAAGACGTTCCTCGCTCGGTCGATTTGCCGCGGCCTAGGCGTGCCCGCACAAGATCGCATCACGAGCCCGACGTTTTCGCTCGTGCACGAGTATGAGGTCTCCCGCGGCGTTCTTCTGCACGCCGACCTCTATCGACTGCGCGACGCCAAGGACGTGGCGACTGAAATTGGCCGTCTTGGCCTCGCTGAACGACGGCGCGAGGGAGCGATCGCTCTCGTCGAATGGGGTAACGAACTTGGGAGCCTGCTCGGCTTCGCCTATGATTTGCAGGTAACGCTCACCCGTGCCGACGCTGGCCGCGCCGCCTCTTTCGACGGTCCTCTTGCAAAGCACCTGTCAACGAAGTGAATCATAAGCACAAGACCCTCGCCGCGATCGTAGCGCTCGCCATAATCGCGGGCAGTATCCGCTACATCTATCGCAACACCCGCGATCAAAAGACGGTCAACGTGCCGCTGAGCTCAACGTTTCGGTTCGAAGGTGACAAGAGTTCGTTCACCGTGGACGACATGTCGTTTCAATTCGCGGCAACGATCGATGGCACGGCATATCCGGTCACACTCGGTCCTGGCGATCTCATATCGCAGGCTCAAGGCTCTCAAAGCTATGCGCTCCCGCTTGGCCTTGAGGGCGACGCACCCACCCTCACACTCAAAGTGAGTCAACGCAACGATGGGGACGCCGTTCGATTCGATCTCGAAGGCAGGGGCTCGGAAGAAACCCACACGATCACCGTTCGCGCCGGCTTTTCGAACAACATCGCCTCATTTGTAACTGGCTTTGGCAAATTCGGAGACGCACCCAACGCTGCGGGACCGATCGTCGCCCTTGAAACATCACCAAAAGTGATCGCTTTCGTAGCGCCGAGGGGCAACCTCGACGTATCGACGGAGATCCGCGACAACCAGTCGACGACGTGGGTCGCGAGCGCCGAGGTCACAATTGCACCCAACGCGCCGGCGAGCACGAGTCTGACATTTCTCGTCGCGGAAAGTTCGCAGAGCATCTGGAAGCGCGCTTTCTCTGCCGCGGGCATATCGACCCAACCGTTGCGGGGCAAGGTTACGGGGACGAGAGAGCGCGCGAACGTCATCGGGTCAACGGCGGCGGGTACGCCATGGCTTCTCGCCAAGGCAAACGCGTCGGGTACCTTTGAGGTCGAAGCGCCCGAAGACGTCGTCGATTGGGCTGCATCCGTCGACAGTACCCGCGCTAGCCGCGTCGTGACGCAAACGCCGGGACCCAACGCAGAGGTCACGCTCGACGTTTCGCCTGGCGGGGAAATATCAGTCAAGGTGATCGATTTTGACTCAAAAGAACCTTTGACTGCGCGCGTCTTCGTTCGAGGGACCGCAGGGACCGCCGATCCAAGCTTTGGACCCGACTACCGCGCATCTGGCGCGGGCCCGCTTATCGACGCAAAGCTCGGTGACGCAACGACGCCGATCCCCGCAGGTCGCTATCGGGTCGGAGCGACTCATGGTCCCGAGTTTACCGTCGATCAACGCGAGGTCACCGTCGAACCAAGTCGCACGACGGCCGTCACACTTACGCTTCGTCGCGTCGTGCCGATCGACGACTCAATTGCGTGCGATGTGCACGTGCACGCCAGGCCAAGTTTCGACTCGCCAGTCCTGCCGGAAGATCGCGTTCTCTCTCTCGTGTCTGCAGGCATCGAATTCGCAGTGCCCACCGAACACAACGCGGTTGGCGACTACGGTCCTGCGGTTTCGGTACTCGAAGGGCATGACACTCTCGCTTGGGTGCCCGGAGTTGAAATCACGACGTGGGGTCCCGCGTACGGGCACTTCGGCGTGTTCCCCTACCCGCTGAGCGCGAAGCCTCCACCGAATCGTGGTCCGCTAAAGCGCATTATCGAACTTGCGCGAGGCGGCGATCCGAAGCGAGTTCTGATCATTCACCACCCACGCATGCCGAAAGGCATCGGCTACTTCAACATCGTCGGTTACAAACCGAACCAGCGCGCACCGCAGGCGATGCGGTTCGACTTTGATGCCATAGAGGTTTTCAATGGTTACGAAGCCGATCGCATCGATCGCGTCGAGGCGGTCCTTGCCGACTATTACGCGCTCCTCAACGCCGGGCACCACTTCGCGGCGACTGGCAGTAGTGACTCGCATCGCATCATGTTTCACTGGGCTGGTTACCCACGCACGATGGTGCGGGTAAGCAAACCGGACGCAATTTTCTCGGACCCATCAGAGATCGTCGAAGCGATCAAACTTGGCAAGAGCTACGTGACAAACGGGCCGATGCTGGACTTCACGATCGAAGGCGCGAAACCCGGCGAAAGCGTACAAGTCGACGGCCGCACCGAGGCCAGACTCCGCGTTTGGGCGGCACCGTGGATCGACATCACGAGCGTCGCTATCGTTGCTGATGGGCAAATAGTCCAGAATGTTGACGTTCAGTCCTACCCCACCGAGTGGGGTAACGACGTGGCCGTAAGAACGCTCCGCGTCGAGAAAACCCTTCCTATCGATCTCACAGGCAAACACTGGGTCATGATGATCGCGCGCGGCAGACGACGCATGGACGACGTCCTGCCGTTCATGCCACTCGTCCCATTCGCATTTACCAATCCAATACGGCTTCGAGCGAAGTAAACGCCGCCGATAGGCACTTGGTTCTCACGCGAAAGGCGGTTACCCTCCCGACTCACCTTCAACAGGAAGTCCGGCCGTGGACCTCGCATTCGGTCGATATCGCCTCCTCGAACGCCTTGGCGAAGGCGGCATGGCGGAAGTCTTCAAAGCCAAGAGCTACGGCGTCGAGGGTTTCGAGAAGGTACTCGTCATCAAGCGAATTCTACCGGAGCTCGCAAAGAATCCGGCGTTCGTCGATCTCTTCGTTCGCGAGGCCAAGCTCGCGGTTCGGCTCTCGCATGCCAATATCGTGCAGGTTTTCGACTTGGGTCTTGCCCCAATCGAAGGCACCGAAAGCGCTTACTTCATCGCGATGGAGTACGTGCACGGGTTCGACCTCGCGAAGGTCCTAACCCGCGCTCGGCAGCAAGGCATCGTGCTCTCGATCGCGATGTGCGTTCACCTCGTTGCAGAAGTCGCCAAGGGGCTTGACCACGCGCATCGAAGACGCGACGAACAGCTCAAGCCGCTTGGCATTGTCCACTGCGACGTCTCACCGCAGAATATTCTTCTGTCGTTCGAAGGTGAGGTGAAGGTCACCGACTTCGGCATCGCGAAAGCCCGTGGCGTCGTCGATCTTGGAACGGGCGAGGAAGACACTTTTGCGCGAAAGTTACGCGGCAAGTTTGTCTACATGAGCCCGGAACAGGCGTCGCAGGGGCAGGTTGACGCTCGCAGCGATCTCTTCTCGCTTGGCGTCGTGCTCTACGAACTACTCTCGGGTGTGAATCCTTTCCGAGCCGCCAGCACATTCGAAACGCTAAGGCGCGTACAAGCGGCGGAAGTACCACCCATCGAGCTCCTGAGGCCTGACCTGCCATCGGCACTCGTTCAAATTGTGCAAACGGCGTTACACAAGGATCCCGCGGCGCGATTTGCCGACGCTGGACGCATGTATGAAACGCTCCTCGCGTTCCTCTATCGCGAGGGCTTGCGTTTCGGATCGCACGAGCTCACGGTGTTCATGGCGAGCCTTCGCCGCAACGAGCGTCAGACGCCGATTCCGCCGGTGCCCCCCTCCCAACTCGACGAAGGTGACGCGCTCGCGCCCGAACGAACGCCGGTTGAAGTGCCTTCGATGCGCGTTCAACGTGCGCGCCCTGCGCTCGAGCTGCCCGACGCTGAACGCGCCGACACACCGCGCGAGCGTCGCGACGTCACCGCGCTCGTTCTCGAATGGAACGACCGCACGAGCGAGGAAAACACGGACGTCCCGATCGCAATCGACGTTCTGACACGTTACGGGGCACACATCGTCGAGTCCGGTGCTTCGCAAGTGGTGGCGTACTTCGGCCTGAACGATCCCGACGGTCGCGACACCGAGATTGCAACTCGCGCTTCGCTGGTCGCGCTTCGGTCGTGCGCACGCGAAGCAAGTGCGGGCTTGCACAGTGGGCAAGCCTTCATTAACGAGCGTGGCGAATTACTCTTTGACGCGCAAGTGAGTGGTCTCACGCAAGTCGCGCGTGAGCTTGCGCGCGTACACGAGGGGCGCGTCGCGATCAGCGCGGTTTCAATGCGTCAGGTCAAGGCGCACTTCGACTTCGAGTCGTTCCCCGACAAGCACTTACCTACGCTGTCCGTGTCGGGACTCTTTGTACGCGAGCAGCGTCATCCCACCGAGGCCTTCGGGCGATTCGTCGGACGCAAGGACGAGCTCAGGATTATCGGGGAGATCCTCGCGATCGCCACAAGACGCGTGCCGCAAATTATCACGCTGCGTGGCGACCACGGCACCGGTAAGACACGGCTCCTGTACGAGGTCGAGCGACGCCTCCGCAAAGGCCACTACAACGTCGGGTTCTACATCGCGACGTGCCCACCTCGCGGGGTCGAAATTCCGCTAAGCGGCATCGCGGCGATGCTGCGCGCGCTCTGCGGCATCAACGACGGCGAATTTCCCGATCGCATCAAGACCGTCGTCCCTCGCCTTCGCGCGCTCGGTCTGCAAGACGACGAAGTGAGCGCAGTGGTCGCCAGCCTCGGGGGACCCGCCTCTCGAACGCGCTATGCGCTGCGAGGCGGCCTCACCCGGATGATGATTCGCCTTGCCGAAGACCGACCACACTGCGTCGCGATAGATGTCGCACACAGCTTCGACGAAGCGAGTTTTGCGATGCTCAACGAAGTTTACGAACGCCTCGGCACTGCGCGTTTCGTTTGGATTTTCGCTGGACGAGCTGGCTTTGCGCACCCGCTCGAGGCGCTCAGCCGGCACCCTGCGATTGAGCTTGGCGACCTCAACGCCGAAGACGCTGAGCGCCTGATTTCCTTGCGTCTCTCGATCGACAAGGCGCCCGACGAGCTCACTCGATTCGTTCGCGAGCGCGCGGGCGGTCATCCACTTTTCATCGAAGAGGTCTTAAAGGCGCTCGTTGATTCGCAGGCTGTCAAGGTGGCCGATCGCAAGATCGTGAGCATGCGACTCGTCGGCCAGGAGCTCGCATTACCCAAAACGTTGCGCGGACTTGTCGGGTCTCGCGTATCGCGCCTTTCACCGGACGAGCGCCGTGTCCTTCACGCGCTAAGCGTTCTAGGTGAACCTGTCGATGCCGAACTCCTCAGCGCGATGCTCGAGGAGCCGATCGTACAACTCGACAAGTCGCTCGACGAACTTGCACGCGCATCGCTCATTGTTCGTTCCGGGGCGATTCAGCTTCACTTTTCGTCGCCGCTCATCCCCGAGATCGTCAGCGACACACTTCCGCAGGAACGAGCAGAGGAGCTTCACACGCGCGCAGGCGCTGCCCTTGTGTCCACCCTCGGAGATCGCGCGACGGAACAGGCTTCACGCATCGCAACGCATCTCTTCGAATCCGGTGATCGGGAATCGGCAGCGACGTACTTTGCCGCCAGCGGCAAGCAGGCCCTCGCGGCGCAGCGCTTTGAGAGTGCGACCCGCGATTTTGCACGAGCGATCGCGCTCGCGCAAATCGAGTTGCGCGCGCCGGACGAAATCGCCAGCTGGCTCAGCGGGCTCTCGCGCGCGATGCGTTTCACACTCACGCTTCCGGATGCGATCGATTTGTGCGATCGCGTCCTTTCGCGACTCGATGCGAGCGCACCGGTGCGCGTGCGTGTGATGGGCTATGTCGACGTGGGTCACGTGCTCGCTGCGATTCACCGCTTTGATCTGTCAGCGGCGCACCTCGCGCGCGCTGAGCAGATCGCAGATGGCGACGAAGAACTTCTTATGCCTGTACTGCTCGCCTCTGCGGAACAGGCGATTTTTCAGGGCGATTTCAAGCGCGCGTACGAACTGCTCGAGCGCCTCCAGTCGCTCCTCTCAGTCGATCGCGACAAGCGTGATCGACGCAAGATACTGGTCAACCTTGCGCAAGCACACGCCGCGGGTGGAGATCGAGCGAAGGCTACGGCCGCACTTGAACTCGCTGAGCTCCAAACCTGCGGAGAGCCCTCCGAAGCCGCGGAGATCGAAAAGTTGCGCGGTCTCATCGACTACTTCTCGCGCGACTTTCGGGGCGCAGCGGCACACTTTGAGGCCGCGACCGATCACGCGCGTGCGGGTGATCTTTCGTACGAGATCGCAGGCAACCTACACAACCTGGGCGACGCACTCGTGCGTATGGGCGAATTCGCGAGCGCGTTTGGGGCGCTGCAACAGTCGCTCGCGCTTTGCGACGACCTTGGCTACGAAAGACTCGGTAGCCTCAATCGTATGTTCCTTGCCTATCTCGACGGTCTCGCTGGCAACGTCGACGCGGAACGCCTTTTGCGTCAGGGCATTTCGTACGCCGAACACCATGAGTTTACCTGGGACGCGATAAGCGG
>JAHFDY010000031.1:8429-12022 GCA_023248735.1 Myxococcales bacterium | reverse complement strand
CCTCTAACGGCAAGCGCGATTGACGATCCGCCGCCGCCCGCTCCTCCCTTTCCGCCGTTCCCGCCGGAGCCGCCGGAGCCACCCCCGCCAAGGCCGCTCGGCCCCCAACCTTCGCCTCCCTTTCCGCCAGCAGTGCCGGCACTGGACGCGCCACCCGACGCGCCATCGCCGCCGTGGCCCGCGATGAAGTCGCAAGACTCCATTGCGATCGGACTGTCGAACAGCATGACCGCAACACTCGCGCCACCTCCACCGCCGGCGCCTCCGCCGCTACCACTACATCCTCCAGCGCCGCCACCAGCGCCTGAGTCCGAGAAGTAGGTGCCGGTCGACGCTCCTCCTGCGGTGTCGCTTGGGCCACCTCCACCACCTCCGCCGCCTGGCTCACCGTTTGCGCCAGCGGCACCGTTTGAGGGCGCGTATCCGTCAGCCGAAAAGATCCCGACGCTTGCACCGCTCGAACCACTCGCGCCGGGAGCCCCGTCTGGCCCAGCTTTCGCCGTCGCTCCAACGGTCCCTCCGGCCCCAACGCGTACCCCAGAACTACCCGTGCGCGAGGGCTCGACGGCCTTGCAAGTGAAACCCGCCGGGATGGCAATTTCACACGTCAACTTCGTTGACATTGCGCCCAGCCCGCCAGTCACGCCCTGTTGCGATGGTGGTGCGACGCTGCCATTGACTTTGCAAGCTGATGCACCCGCATCGCCACTGAGCCCAGGGCAAAGGCTCGTCCCTGAGCACGTGCGCCACGCAACGAACTTTGAGCCGTCGATCGAACCCGCAGAGGTGACCGCTGGCGCGTCGCCGCCGGCCACACCCGACGATCCATCACCGGCGCGGACCGTCACGTTGACGAGACTCAACCCAGGCGCATTGATCGCCACGAGGCCAAAGGAACTCTCGGCGGGCGCGGTGGCGTTCGGCGACACGAAAGAAAATCCCTCAACGCGCGTCGACTTGTTGATCGTGATCGCTCGCACGCCCGTACGACTCGTCGACGTCACCAACGCCCTACTCGCTGAAACCTTCCACGCGCCCCCGCTACAAGCAAAGAAGCCAAACATCGAGACCCCTTCTAGGATCGTCACTTGCTCGACGTAGGTCTCCGCGCAAACGTAAAGACGCTTACCTTTTGCCTTTGCAAGTGCGAGTCCTTCAGCGATCGAAGACGTAGGCTGAAGCTGCGTGCCCAGACCACCGAGGATACCGATCGACTGCGACACAAAAATGCCATCGGCGATCACGCACGGGTTAACACTCGGGAGTAGAAGAGGGTCGCAAGGCGGCGGTGCGTCCGTGCCAAAAGCAGCGTCGGATACCGGCAGCGCTGCGTCGCCCGAGCCTCCATCGTGTGGACCGACAAGATTGGGGTCGACGGCGTGCTTTTCGTCCTCGCCTTCAACAAAAGCGGCACAGCCTGACAAGAACAAGAACAGCCATTCGCAACGCATCTGCGACCTCCGTGTCGACTATCGGGCGCCCACGCTTACCTTGTTGCGCGCCATTTGTCGCAAGCATTGCCATGGCGGCTATTTCGAAGGTGGCCGAGGAGGAGGAGGGACATCCACCGGAACGAGCGCCGACGCGCTCGGATTCGTTTGCAACGCATCTACTTTTTGCCCCGCGCCCCAGCGACGTAGTGCGGCAAGCACGAGCACCACCGCCCCAATCAACAAGAGGAGCGGCACGACGACGCGTCCACCCGGAACGCGGTTGGTGGGCCGATCGATCCGAATCGTTGGCCTCATCGCCACGCGTTCGAGCACAACTTTTGGAAGTGGGTGCTCGGCGTGCGAGGACTTAAGCTTGTGCGATGAACTGTACCGTGCGACGTCAGCGCCATCGCTCGTCGGCGCCTCACGTGGCGGTTCGCCGTCCCCAGAGCGTGGGTTGCTCATGGTTGAAGATTACACCTGCTTCGGCGGCTCGTCGTCTTTCGATGGTTCATTGTCCAGAGCGGCCTCGTCCTCGGCTTCTTCAGGCTCTTTCTTCTCTGCGGGGGCGAACGTCGCCAGGACGTCGCCGTCCCCCAGGCTCATCGCAAGCTTGGGCTGCCTTCGTGCCTCCTGCCACAGATGGGCGAAAAGAAATGAGACAAAGAGGCTCGTGACGAAAGAGAACCACTGACCCATCGTCAATCGGAGACCCACTGGCATTGAGAAGGACTGGGGCTTCAGAAGGAAAAAGGCGGAGACGGCCGGCACGACCGAAATAACACGAAACAAGTTACGAATAGACTCCTTGCGCACCATTCGCGACAGCCCAAAAATGAAACCTAGGCTCATCGCGAAGAGGACCATGGGGATCGCCAAGTGCCGAGCAAAAGCTGGCCCCCACATGTCACGATCGATGTCGTCGCGAATGAAATCGATCGCAAAACGAAACGTGCAATAGCCAAAGAGCACCACCAAGAACATTTGCCCACGGAACACCGCGCGCTTGCGAAGTGCGAAGAACAGAATCACGAGCGAGAGCCCGAAGAGCGCCTCGTAGAGTTGGGTCGGGTGCACCGCAAAAGAGTGATTGAGCGCGGTCAGTTTCTCCGCAAGGGGACTGCCGCGGTATTGCGCAAGGTGCCTCACATAGGCAGGCGAACCGTCGCCGTTCGGCATGGTTCCGCTCGGCCAATGTGGGAACTCGCCCAGCTTTCTTAGCCACGCCGGCGCGGCGTCACTGAGCCTCGTGCCGAAGTCCGAGCCTTGAAGATACGCGCCAATGGGCGTCGTCACGATGCCCAACCCAAGACTGGGCGCCACCGCATCGGCCCAAGGAAGGACGCGAATGCCTTGCGGTCTTAGGTAGGCCCAACTTCCGACAAATCCGCCGAGGAGCGCACCTGAGGCGACCAACCCGCCCTTGCGCATGTCGACGACGTCGGCGAGCGCTTTGAAGTCGTCAAGATTCGTGACGACATATGCGAGCCTCGCGCCCAGCATCCCAGCAATCGCGGTCACCACATAGCAGGTGGCCATTTGGTCGCGCGGCAGCCCTTCTTTCTCTGCAAGCGTGAGGGTGACAACCCAACCGATCACGAGCGAAAGTCCGAGCATCACCCCAAAACTGTAGATGGGCAGCGTCGACGCGCCATAACCGACTTCGCGGTACTTCCAACCGACAAGCGCAAGCGCGACGGCGGCGACAACGCTCCCCACGGCGGCATTGCGCTCCTTCTTGACATTCGTGGCAGCGAAAATGACAAGAATGAACGCGACGGCGGCAAGCGCCCACCAGAGCTTGAGTGGCGTCTTGAACAGGGGAATGCGAAAGAGAATGGGATGCATGATAACCGCCTCTTTGGTGGGCAAGCGCTCACCTGCGCGCGGTTCTAGTCCTTTATTGGGCGCGGTTCACCACAGAACGGGCCCCGCAGAAACGAGCCGCGTGGTAGACGGGTACGAGTAACGATGACTACACGCGCACTGCTCCTCGGGCTCACCGTAACTTCGGCATGCATTCCCCCCGGCAACGCGGGAAGTGACGCTGGTTCATCGGCCAAGAGCGTTGCGTTTCGTCCTTCAACCGGCGTCATGACGACACCCTTCGTCGATACGTTCGACCGGAGCGCCCGCGCATCGAGCACTCCCGTTGGCGCT
>JAHFDY010000031.1:0-8329 GCA_023248735.1 Myxococcales bacterium | reverse complement strand
GATGCGAGTGCTGCCGATGCCGGAAAGCCAAAAGTCAAGAACATTGATGATGCAGGGCGCGCCGATGCCGCAGCCGAGGCGGGATCCGCGAGGACGGAGGCGGTCGCGCCAAACCCGGCCGATCTTGGGCCCGATTGGTCGTCGACCGCACCCCCTGGCATCTGGCGCATCGAGAACGGACGCCTTTGCGGCGAACACGCACGCAACCGCGGCGTGTGGCTCAATCGGGTGCTGCCAGTCAACGCGCGTATCGATTTCGAGGCTGTTAGCTACTCGAACGACGGGGATCTTAAGGCCGAAGTCTGGGGCGACGGTCGATCGGCGGCGACAACGCAGTCGTATACCAATGCGTCATCTTACCTGACCATTTTCGGCGGTTGGGCAAACACGCTTCATGTGCTCGCGCGCATTGACGAGCACGGCAAGGACCGCAAGTCCGTCGACGTGACCGCTGGGGGAAGCGGGCGCACGAAGAGTGTGACCTCGGGGCAAGTGTACAAGTTCAAGATCGAGCGCGTTGATGGCCAGACCATTCGTTGGTCTGTTGACGGAACCGAAATTCATACCTTTGTCGACAGCGAACCACTCGCAGGTATGGGCCACGACCACTTCGGCTTCAACGATTGGGAAGCGAAGGTTTGCTTCGACAACGTGAGAGTGACGGCCTTGTAAGGCGGCACAATTCTGAATCGGCCGCGAAAAAGAGCCGTATCTTTGAACGAGGCGCCCCGTGGATCTTCGTGAAATGGAGCAGATGGTCGAAGACCTCGAAACGAGGCTCGATCGTTTGCGCGCGCTCTACGATCAGTACTTCATGGGTTTCGAGCGACTTGAACCCCTGGTGCCACGCAAAGAGGTCGACAGGCGAATTTACATCCTACGCAAGGAGCAGATCCGCAACACCGGTCTGCGCTTCCGCTTCAATATGCTCATTCAGCGTTACAATACGTTCCAGACGCACTGGGCGCGCGTGTGCAGGCAGATAGAGGACGGTACGTATAAGCATCACGTGCTCCGCGCCAAGCGAAGGTTTGAAGACAGCCCACGATCGGTGGCGCCGCGCGCGGCGTTCGTACCATCGGTTGTGCCCCTCGCGCGGAGCGAGCCCCCAACGAATCGCGAA
Organism: Myxococcales bacterium; assembly: GCA_023248735.1. Lineage (GTDB taxonomy): Bacteria > Myxococcota_A > Polyangia > Polyangiales > Polyangiaceae > JAHFDX01. The sequence continues at coordinate 7,206 of JAHFDY010000031.1, read as the reverse complement.
GTCGACTTCGAAATTGATCTCGCAATCAGCCGTCCCGACGGATCCATCGACGAGGTCGATCCACCGACACGACCGGGAACGTTGCGATCGCCATTCAGTGCACCTCTGTTGCCGTCAATTCCCATGTCGGCGCTGGTGGGCGAAGCCGCGTTGATCTCGGACTCTCTTACCTCGAGCACCACAACGCGTGACGTGCCGCAGACGATTCGCGGCATCGGACCCACGGCGGCCGCACCTAGCCAAAGACCACCTCCGCTGCCAGCCTCAAGACGGCCGCCACCGCTGCCACCTTCCGTGCGATCCGTTCCGCCTCCTAGCACGACGCAAGCATCACGAGGAATCACACGCCCGCCCACAGCGCCAAAATCCGATCCCTCAGATCACACGCTGCAGTCCGGCATCACGCGAAGCGTGAGACCCGTCGCCGAGAACGACCGCGTCGAGTCGCTCTACGGAAACTACCTCGACCAGAGACGCGCGGCTGGCGACAACAGCCCGGCCGTTTCCCTCGCGAAGATGAGGCGGACCGTGACCGAAACCGAAACACGCCTCAGAGAGCGCCATGGACGCGAAGTCGATTTTCGTGTCGAAATCATCGAAGGAAAGGCCGTACTGAGGCCAATCCTCAAGTAGCGTCGCCGGGCAGATTTGAGGCAGCTTCGCGTCTGTGGTACGCGCCATGCGCCATGGCCAAGAAGAACAAGAAGAGCGCGCTCGCCAACGCTGCAACACGAAAGCTCGAGCGCATCGGCGTACCCAAGATCGATCCAGAAGACTTCGCGCACTACATGCTTCACGCCGAGGAACGCGGCGAGGCCACGCGCATTGAAAATGAAGATGGCACTTGGGCTTGGCAGGTCCAGAACGAGGGCAAATTGCAAACGCTCACGCCGTCACCCGAAGTCGTCGAGGCGTTTGAGCGGATGCTCCAAGAGGGGCATCCGGCGCATGAGTGACGCGGAGCTTGCGCAGAGATCCGCCGTCGAGACGGACTTCAGGATGGGAGCGACTGTTGTTGTTGCTGGAGCATTTGCGCGATGGCTCGGGAACGCTCGATCGCGAACTGTTTCACGTCTTGTTGCGGTGAGGTCGCGAGCTTGTTGAGCAACGCCGTTACGCGCTTCAGGTCTTCCATCGCGAAGAGCGCCTGGAAGTAGTTGTTGGCGACGCGCACGTCGCGAAGCATCAGCGCTTCGTGAGGGGCAAGTAACTTGACGACCTCATCGAACTTCTCGCCTTGGCCGTAGAGCGCCGACAGACAGAGCAGTGCGAGTGGATCGCCTGGTGCGCGTTCGACAGCTTTCTTTGCGAACGCGGCAGCTTGGTCGCGCTTGGCTTCGTCGCTTGCGAAGTGACTCTGCAGCGCGATGTAAGGCGATGCGGTCTTGCTGTGCTCGGGCTTGCTCGCGATTTGCTCAACCGTTGCGACCGCTTTTTCTTCGCCATCGGTATCGAGAATCGCGCCGAACAGGTAGGCCCATGCGTCGACAAAGTTGCTGTCGATCGTCAGCGCTTTTTCGGCGTAGGTGCGCTCTTGTGTTCGGTCACCTTTTTCTTTGGCGAGGCGGGCAAGGTGCAGCGACGGAAGGGGATTGGTCTTCAGAAGGTTCTGCGCGCCCGTAAGCGTCTTTTCGGCCTTGTCGAACTTCTTTTGCGCGAGCTGCGCGATGCCCAGACCGAGCCAGTCGTTGCCATCGACGCCCTTCGCGACGATCTTGGAGAGCACCAACTCTGCCTTCTCGAAGCGCTCGTGCTCCATTAATTTTTGCGCATACACACGGGCTGCGTTCAGATCTTCTTGGTTGCTCTGCCAGTGCTGCTCGAGGCCCGATAGTAAATCTTCGAGACCGACGAGAATCGGTCGGCCTTCGTTGTCTTGCACTTGCACGGCAGGGCCATTGAAGCCGAGCGTCTTCCAAAGCTGCTCCATCGTAAGCGCGATGGGACCGTCGACGAGTTGCTCTTCCTTCATCGTGCCGTTGGGCGACAGCGGGAGCAACACGAGGGCGTTGCCGGGTACGCCGTTTGGAAATGCGCTAATCGGAGCTACAATTGCGGCTCCGCCTGTGAGCGAGAGACCAGGGCCTTCGTTATTTGCCATGTGCGTTGCGTCCTTTGAGTGGGGCGAGAACGCTACCACAAGGTTTCAATAAGCCGAGGGGTCTTTGAGGGAGCGCTTGCGCCAGTTTTAGCGCCCTAACGGCCAAAGTGTGCGGCGACGCTACACGTGGGCCTATACTGGGCAGTGATGGTCTTCGTTGGAGTGCTGGGGCTTGCCGCGCTGATGATCGTGCACGAGCTCGGCCACTATCTAGCAGCACGTCGATTTGGGATGCGCGTCGTCAAGTTCTCGATTGGGTTCGGCCCCGCGCTTTGGAAGTATCAGCCCAAGGGCAGTCCGACGACCTACCAGATCGGGATCATCCCGTTTCTTGCCTATGTGCAAGTTGCAGGGATGAACCCGTACGAAGAGATCGAGGAGGGCGACAAGGGTAGCTACGCAAACGCGTCATTGTGGGCCCGGATCGTGACGATTTTTGCGGGTTCACTCGCCAACTACCTCTTCGCGTCGGTGTTCTTCTTCGTCGGATTGCTTCACACAGGGTTGCCTCACGCCGACCGTATTTGCAACGCACCGAGTGTGTGCGTCGTGCCCAATGCAAACGGTCCGGCAGCGAAAGCGGGCGTTCTCAAGGGTGATCGCATTGTCACAATCGACGGCTCTCCGATCAAGGTGTGGGATGACCTCGCGGAGGCGGTCACCACCGCCGGCTCACGTGAACTTTTGGTCCAAATCGAACGCGACGGCCAAGTGATGGATAAGCGAATGTCGCCCGTAGACGGCAAGATCCAAGTCGGCCCTCACGTGCGCATTTGGTTCCAAAAGTTGACGATCGCAGATGCCGGTATGCGATCTGTAAGGGCTCCTTTTCTGATCGTGAAGGAGTACGTCAGCGGGATCGGTCAGTGGATTCGCGGCCAAGTAAAGCTGGAGTTCGGCGGCCCCCTTCGACTCGTGAAAGAAGTCGGGGAAGCTGCACGGGAGGGCGGCCTCGGCGGTTACCTCACCGCGCTTGGCACCATCAGCGCCATGCTCGCGGCGTTCAATTTGTTTCCGCTGCCCGCCTTGGATGGCGGCAGGCTTCTTTTTTTGCTGTTCGAAGCGATCTCACGCAGGCGGCCCAACGCGAAAGCGGAAGCCATCGTCCACGCGGTGGGTTTGCTCTTGTTTCTTGGGCTCATCGCCGTGATCACGATCGTCTCCGACATTCCACACGCCCTCAAGAAGTAGATCCACACATGGGACGTCGCGCTCACGACGCTCTCTGCGCTTTGCGAGTCTTAGGATCCTCAAGAGCGATATCAACGTTGCCGCCGATACATTGGAGGCCATCACGTTCAACTTAAGCGCGCGCCGGATTCGATAGAGCGACGTACCGCCGTCTCTACGTCTCGTCGCCCGACCTACGGCCGCAGGTCGCCCCAACACCGCACGCGTCGGCATGCGTCTCGCTCCGTTCAACATGTCTCACCCCGTTCCCCGTACGGGTTGCCACGCGCGCAGGCAAGCCGCACGAGATCACCGGCAACAAGTTGCATGAAGCTCGACCAAGGCGCCGTTGATTCGAGCGCCTACCCCATCTTCGGAGGCAACGTTGCGCGCATCTTCGCCGCCATCTCAAGACCGAGCTCTGCGGATCGCTTTGTCGCAACCTCAACCGCGTCGATGAGTGTTTTGCGTAGTGCACCTGACTCAAGCGTGTGAAGGCCGGCGATTGCCGTTCCACCTGGGCTCGTGACCATGTCCTTCAAGCGGCCCGGATGTTCGCCTGTTTCGAGCAACAACTTCGCGCTGCCGAATACGGTTTGCGCCGCAAGCATGAGGGCCGTGTCGCGGTGCAGGCCCACTTTCACACCACCGTCGGCGAGCGCTTCGATCATTAGCATCACGTAGGCGGGACCGCTGCCGGATAAGCCTGTCACGGCATCAAGCAACGCTTCGTCGAGCACGACCGTACGCCCTACCGCATCGAAGAGTCTCTTCGCAAGCGCAACATCGGCATCGCTGGCGTGGCTTCCCGCCGACAGCGCCGTGGCGCCTGCGAGCGCCGTCGCAGGTGTGTTGGGCATCGTCCGCACGACGCGCGCGCCGGCTGGCAAGCGCGACTCGATCGACTCGATCGGCACGCCAGCTGCGACACTAATCACGAGCGTCGAAGGTCGAACATCTTTGCCCACCTCGGTGAGCACGCGATCGATCACTTGCGGTTTCACCGATAAGATAAGCACGTCAACCATCTTGACGAGCTCGTGATTGTCACGCGTAATTGAGATGCCGTGCACCTTCTGAAGGTGTTCGAGCCGTTCGGCCTTCACATCTCCGGCCGTGACCTGCTTCGGCGTCACCACCCCAGCGACGATCATGCCCTTGATAAGCGCCTCGGCCATGTTGCCTGCGCCCAAAAAACCGATGGTGTTCATAGAAGAACGAGTAGACCCGAGAAAAACGACTCAGCAAAAGGGTTTCGCAGCAAATAGTACTCGGTCCGTTACAAATTCTTCGACAAGGCTCCGGACCTTACTGCCATCGACCCCCATATCGTCTGCAACAAGCTCGTATCGTGCACGCAGTGTGGCTTTGCGCGACTGACTCGGATCTTCAAAGAGGGCGGCGAGCCAGACGATTCCAAGCACTGCCACCTTGTCCTCACCCGACATGCCAGCATGGCGCTTGGCGAGCACGATCTTCGCGCCATGGCCAATGTGTGCGAGGACCTCGTCGCGATACCGACGCGGCAGGAGCAAGCGACCAATGGCCGCTGGCAATGAAATCCCGAGACCGGGTTCGCGATCAGAGAGGAGGTACCGAACGCCCTCAACGGCACCGATACCGACGAGCCTTCGTGTGTCAACGTAGCGCTGCGCCGCGCCTCGGCCTTGTTCGAACTCTTGTGCGTCGATGCCAAGCTTCGATGCCACAGCACGGATCGCGACCTCTTCACGCGGATCGAGAATGTCCCAAGCAGCAGCGAGCCAAGCGCCGCGGATTATCGCGCGAGCAATCGGTGACTCAACGTCGCCGTAAGGTTCGATGCCATTCGGATCCATCGGCGTCTCGTGGAAGAGCACTTGCGCTTCCGCGTCGTCGAGGCCAAGCGCCGCAATGAAGGCGCCGAGCATCAACAATTCCTCTGCATCGAGATGTCCATCCGCCGCAAGGACCGCCCGCAATGTTCGAGCGGCGAGTGCCCCTAGACGCTTCACGCGTTGAACATCCTTGTCGCTCGGCTTCGACGAGAAGAGCGATCGCAAACCACGCGCCCCGATTTCAAGCGTCATCTTCTCGGCAACGACGCCCATCATCGGCAGCCAACTCGGTGGCGCGATGGGTGCAAGGAGGCGAGCACTCGCCGTCACCCACGCGTCGTACTGCTCGAGCATGCGAGGCAACTGCGCGCCTGAAAGCACCGCTGCATAGGCTTCCGTCCTTCGCTTGCTGAGGCCCTCGAGGGTGCCCGCAACGTCTTCGCGCCCGGCTCCGAGCGCAAATACCGCATCTTCAGTTACGATTTGATGAAGCCTAAAGGTCTCTGCCGGGTCGAGCGCTCCCATGACTCACACAAGCGCAGCGCGCGCAGTTCGAGCGGCTTCGTCGCGTTCTTTGAGCGACTCCAAAATAATCACCGCGGTTTCCTCGATTGCGCGACCGGTGACGTCGATCACGGGCCACTCCGGGTGTGCGCGAAAGAGGCGCATCGCGTAGTTCAGTTCCTCTTGAACCTGTTCGCGCAAGCCATAGCTTGCGTCGCCTGGCATGCCGAGTTGCTTCAAGCGTGCGCGGCGTATCTCGACCAACGTATCGACGTCGATCGTGAGGCCAACCACGCGTTCCTTCGGCGCCTCTTCGAGCTCGGGTGGAATCGCGATGCCGAGCACGAGCGGCAAGTTGGCGACCTTGAATCCACGCTGCGCAAGCAACGTTGAGAGCGGCGTCTTCGACGTTCGGCTCACACCAACGAGCACGATGTCCGCCTTCTTGAAATTGCGAGGCTCCTTGCCGTCATCGCTCTTGACCGTGAACTCGACCGCTTCGATGCGGCGGAAGTACTCGTCTGAAAGCGGCATCATGCTGCTTGGCATGTTGATAGGTTGACGCTCGAGATACGTCGACAGCTTGCCGATGAGCGATCCAATGAGATCCAGCGCCTCAATCTTGAGATCATGGCTCTGCTGGTGGATAAACTCACGCAACTCTGGATTCACAACCGTGAAGACCACGAGCGCCCCGTCGCGACCGGCAGCCTGGAGAATCGGACGCGCGATCTCTTTGGTGTGAACGCGCGTGTGCATCCGCAAGCGTGCGCCCGTTTTGGGGAACTGCAGCATGGCGGCACGAACGACGCGCTCCGCGGTTTCACCAGTCGAATCGCTCAGCACATCAACGAAGCGGGACTCCACAGACACGAACGTACTGATGCGCGGGCGGGAAGCAATGGGATGTGCAGCGACGGAAGCCCTGCGCAGTGAATTCGTAGCTCTTCTCCACTGCGCCGGTGAGCGGTGGTAGCCTTCGGCGCACCGCGATGCTGTCCGCCTGGTCCCTATCGCCCCGCGACCTTTGCCTGCTTGGGTACGCCGGCGACACCTCACACCTCTACAGCCGTATCTTTCGGCCGGCCCGCTGGGAGAACAACGCACCCGTCCTTGGGCGCGCGCGAACGCTCCTCGAGTCCGCCGTCGACTTCACGCTCCCCACCATCGCCCATCGCAGCGCGTCAACCGATGGTTCCGTCAAGGTACTTGTCGAATTCGCCGACGGTGCCCGGGTTGAGGCCATGCACATGCCACGTGCGGTGAAAAATCCGCGCGTCACTTTGTGCATCTCAAGCCAGGTGGGCTGCGCGATGGGCTGCACGTTCTGTGCGACCGCGAACATGGGTCTCGTACGCAACCTCGGCGCGCACGAAATCGTTGGCCAAGTTCTTGCGCTGATGTCGGAAATCGGCCCGTTGCGCCCGCAAGACCTATCGCTCGTGTTCATGGGCATGGGCGAGCCGCTGCACAATCTTGACGCGGTCACCCGTGCCATTGCAGTGATGTGCGAGCCAGCGGGACTTGGTATGTCGTCGAGACGCATGACGGTTTCGACTTCGGGACTCGTGCCCGCGATCGACAGCCTTTCGACCTTCCGCCCGCGACCGCTCC
>JAHFDY010000193.1 GCA_023248735.1 Myxococcales bacterium | reverse complement strand
CCCCCTTTCGCATCTCGTACAGGCGATGCGCAAGACAAGGCAGACGAGCGAGTTTATCGAGAAGATGGGCCCGTTCTTCGTCGGGTATGTGATCGGGAAGAGTGAGTGATGCGCCCGGCCGTGATCGCCTGCAGCGTCCTTCTTCTGCCACGTTCGCAATGAGAAACCGTCGCCACCCTGGTCGCGTCATCCGCATTGCAAGGTAGAGCAGACGCCCCATCCATCGTCGACAAATTCCGGTGTCGCGAAGCGATGAATGGGTGGTGACGTCCAGCAAATCCGCGCGAAACGCGCCTTACTTCGAAAACAACTGTCCGGCGATGATGCCTGCGCCGACGCGCGCGGAGATGATCCACTTTGCGCTAATGGGCATCGGGATGAGCGTTGCCGTGAGTGGCTTGATGCACTGACCCCGGCCACCGAGCGAAGCCTGGTTCCCCGTGCCCTTGTCGCGACCAAGTTCAGGGTTGAGCCCAGGAACCGGCGTCATCGCGATCATCACAATGTCGACTTCCTGTACGCCCGCGCCAACCGCGAGGACTGTGTAGCACTTGCCCGGCTGCACTTGGAATTGCGACTCGAGCGTCTGGCCCTGCTGGAATTGACCCGCAACAATGGGCCCTTCTTTCTGCATCCCCGGGGCTTCGGTTTGCGAATAAACAAAGAGGGGGCCAGTGGCTACGGCGGCGAAGTTTGGGTCGATCGCCGTCGCGCTTCCGCCACCGCCTGCGGGTGGTGCGCCCGGAGCGGGTGGTGCGCCAGGTGCGCCAGGTGCTTGCGGCATCCCAGGGAATGGAAACGGCATTCCGCTTGGCATGGGGAAGGGAAGGCCCGGCATTCCAGGGGCCGCCGGGGTTGCGGGCGCACCGGGCGTTGGTTGCGTCGGATAGGGCTGCGGTTGGGGCGTCGTTGGGTAGCCGGGTTGAGCGCCCGGGTAGCCAGGTTGCTGTGCGCCGGGCTGCGGCGCGCCAGGATAGGGCTGCTGCGCTGGGTAGCCTGGTTGGCCAGGGTAGGGCGTCGCTCCAGGGTATGCCGTTCCGCCTGGGTAAGTGGTGTTCTGCGCGGTTTCTGGCGGCGGATCGTTTTTGCAAGCGACGGCTGCGAAACCGAGCGCGAGCGCGATCAACGCAACTCCGCTGAGGGTGCGACCACCAAGTTGTTGTGACGCGACTACAGAACGTTGACCGTGCATTGATAACTCCTCGAACGTTATTTGAGCGGGAACCGGACTCTACGAGTTAGACGCGGCTGAAGCATAACCGGTTTCACGTGGAGGTAACGTTCCTCGTCTTCGGGGATTACAGTTTGGTGAGGTGGGTCGACAAGCGCCAGCGTTTTGTGGGCAATTGTGGGCATGTGCCACGATTGTCTATGGGTCGACGTGTTCCACTTTGTCGATTTTGCGCAACGCTGGAAATAGCGTCGAAAAGACTGCCGTGCAGAGCAACGTTCCGCAGGCACCGAAGACCGCCGCCTGTCGGGTTCCCAACCAATGTGCGGTGACGCCGGATTCGAACTCGCCGAGTTGATTCGATGCGCTGATGAACACCGTATTGACGGCGCTTACACGTCCACGCATCGCCGTCGGCGTGAGCGCCTGCACGACGAGACCGCGCACCACCATGCTGATCATGTCTGCCGCGCCGGCGAAGGCGAGGGCTGCGATCGAGAGTGCCAGGTTCTTTGACAAAGCAAATACGAGCGTCGCAACGCCAAAGCCGAACACCGATCCAAAGAACAACGGACCCATGTGGTGACGAATGGGAAACCGCGCCAAGTAGAATCCCATGAGCGCCGCGCCTATCGCCGGTGACGCTCGCAAAAATCCGTATCCCGCTCCACTCGTGATGAGAATGTCGCGTGCGTACACGGGAAGCAGTGCAACGACGCCGCCAAGTAAGACGGCGGCAAGATCGAGTGAAATGGAACCGAGAATGATCTTATTGTCGAAAACGAATCGCAGCCCTTGTTGCAAGGTCTCCCACACCGACCCGAGCGATGCGTTCGCGACCGGTTGCTTTGGCACGCCGAGCATTGCAAAGACGGCGATGGCATAGAGGCCGACGCTGAGCAGGTACGCGAAGTGTGGGCCGATCGAGTCGATGCAAAGGAGGCCGCCAAGCGCCGGTCCGCCGAGTAGCCCAAACTGTGCACACAGCGTTGCGATGGTGACCGCCCTCGGTAACTCGTCTGGCCTCACCAAGCTTGGCAAAAGGGCTTGGTGCGCCGGGCCAACGAACGCGCGAATCGAGCCGCTCATGACGAGCACGGCGTAGATCGCGATGACGCTCTTCACCTGCAACAGCGTGATCGAAAGCAAGATCAGAGCACTGATGAGCGCGCAAACGGCGCCAATCAGAACGATGCCTCTGCGATCGCGCGTGTCACCCAGCCGGCCAGCGAACGGTGAGAGCAGGAACATCGGCACAAACTCGGCGAGGCCTGCAAAACCGATCGCAAGGGGGCGATGCGTGATTCGATAGACGTGCCACGCAATTGCCGTCGACATCGCCTGGCTTGCCATGAACATGCACAGGCGCGTGCTCAAGAAGCGCACGACTGGCATCGGCAACGACCACACGCCTCGAGCTAACCCGACTGTCCAAGGTAAAGCAACTTGAGAATCGGTTGTCCGGTAGCTCGCGCGACGTCGAGGTTGACCTCCGCGTCGATGTACCAATCATTGTGTTCGTGATCGTCCAACATGACTTGTCTCACGCGCCATCCGTGCGCGCCCTTCTCGATCGTGAAGTGCTCGGTAGCGCGCGCTTTTGGGGTCGTTAGAAGCTCGTTGTGTTCCGCCCAGTAGGGAGTCATGGTTTCGTCAAGTTTACGGACGGTCCATTCGGTTGACGGTTCAAGCCCGGTGAGGACGCCCTCGTGGTTCCGAAACGACAAGTATCGAACGAGCGCAAAGGTTGCGTTGCGTACCAGCACCGTGAACGCGCGTTCGTCTTTGGTGATGTCGTTCTTGTCGAGCTCTTCGGCGAGCTCCACGCGCGTGGGTCTAACATCGCCCTGTTTGAGTCGCTCCCACTCGTCGATCAAGCTCGAGTCGACTGCGCGAATCATGGTTCCGAAGTAGAGCTCGAGCTCGAACACCTCGTCCGTCTTGATGTGCGTTGGGACCGTTTGGACGAGCGCGCGGTAGACCTCAGACAGGTAACGAAGAAGGAGGCCCTCACCCCGCTCGAGTCCGTACTCACGGACATACTCAGTGAACGACAAGTACTGCTCGAACATGTCGCGCGCGACGGCTTTCGGCCGAATGCTCTCGCGGGAGACCCACGGATGAATGCGCGAAAATTCGTTGAACGTCGAGTAAATGAACTCGGCGTGCGGCTTCGAATACTCGACCTTTTCTAACTCCGCGATGCGCTCGTCGTACTCAACACCCGCCGCCTTGAGCTGCGCCATCCTCTCGGTCTTTAGCTTGTCGACCTGCCGCATGAGGATGAAGTCCGGGTTCTCTAGAATGGCTTCCACCAATGAAAGGAGGTCGAGCGCGTATGTGCCACTCTCGCGATCCAGCTTCTCGAGCGTGTCGAGCAAGTAAAGGGAGTGCGCATGGTGCAGCGAAAAATCATCTTGCAGATCCACGTGAAGCGAGAGGCCGTACTCGTCCCTTTCAATGATGTTGGCGTCGAGTAGCGACTGATAGAGCGCAAACGCCTGCTTGCCGATGATCTTCTTTTTCGCAGGTCGCTCGTGGCATTGGTCAACTAACCGAACCATTGCCATACATCCGCCGCCTTGTCGTTGCAGCACGTTCAAGAGCGTGCTGTGGGTGACGTCGAAGCGCGAAACGAGTGGTTCTGGCTGTGAGGTGATGAGGCGATCGAAGACCGTCTTGTCCCAAGGGACGTAGCCTTTCTCGGGCGGTTTCTTGCGAACGATGCGCTTCTTTTTCACAGGGTCGCTTCCGGCCTTCGCTTCGAGTCGAAGGTTCTCGATCACGTGCTCTGGCGCCTGTGCCACGATGTCGCCCTCGTCGTCGAACCCCTTGCGTCCTGCGCGGCCCGCGATCTGCTGAAAATCGCGAACCGAGAGCAGGCTTGTCTTCTCGCCGTCGTACTTGCATAGCTTGGTGAAAAGCACGCTGCGGATCGGGACGTTCACGCCGACGCCGAGCGTGTCGGTCCCCGAAATGATCTTAAGTAAACTCAGTTGAGCGAGTTTTTCGACGATGAGTCGGTACTTTGGCAAGAGTCCCGCGTGGTGCAGGCCAACCCCATGTCGGATGAAACGCTGGAAATCTCGACCGAAAGGCGTCAAGAACCGAATGCCCGAGATCTCTTCGGCGATGCGTCGCTTCTCGTCCTTCGTACAAAAGTCGACACTCATCAGGTTCTGCGCTTCTTCTGCGGCACCTCGTTGCGTGAAACTCACGATGTAGACCGGCGCCCGTCCATTTTTGATGAGACCCGTGATGGTCTCGTGGAGGGGGGTGTCTTGGTAGGTGTAGGTCAGCGGGACCGGCCGAATTGCGCCTCGCACGATCGCTACCCCGCGACCCGTGCGCTTCTCGAGGTCGTCTTGAAAGAACTTCGTATCGCCGAGCGTCGCGCTCATCAGGAGAAAGCGTGTCTGAGGCAACGTGAGAAGTGGCGTCTGCCAGGCAACGCCACGCTCTCTATCGGCGTAGTAGTGAAACTCGTCCATGACGACGGCGCCAATGTCCGCTGAGTCGCCCTCGCGCAGTGCAATGTTTGCCAAGATCTCCGCGGTGCAGCAAATGATAGGAGCGTCGCGATTGACCGAGGCGTCGCCCGTCATCATCCCCACGTTCTCAGGTCCGAACTCTTTGCACAGATTGAAGAACTTCTCGCTGACGAGTGCCTTGATAGGACATGTGTAAAATGCACGTTGATCGAGAGCGCGTGCGTGAAAGATGAGAGCAGAGGCGACGAGGGATTTTCCTGATCCGGTCGGCGTGTTCAGGATGACGTGCTTGTTCGCAATGATCTCGAGCAGCGCCTCTTCTTGTGCAGGGTAGAGCTCAAGATTCAGGCCTTTGACATAGTCAAGAAAGGCGGTGAGCACGTCGTCGCCGCTCACGTTGCGTGGGTCGGGCGCGAGCGTGAAGAGGCGCTCAGCCAAGGGTGCGGCCATGGCGCGCGAGCTTAGACCTTGAGGGCAGCGAGGTCCGAGGGCTTTTCCGCGAGCGCGAAAAGAAAACGCCGCTACGATGGCGCGCATGCCTAAGCGTTCAAGTGTGCCCCTTGCATTGCTCCTTGCTTTGACGGCGTGTGATTCGAAGAAGAAGGAGCCGACAGCGACCGCCGATCCGCTGTCGTCAGCCCCGACCGCCGCACCTTCGGTCAGTGCGAGTTCGAGCGCTGGAACAGCCACCTCAGTGCCCTCATCGACGCATGCGCCAGAGGTTACAACCCCTCCTGCGTGCAAGTTGATGGAGCAGAAGGTATGGGGCAAAGGTGTCAATGCCCTCACAGGCCTCACCGTTCACGAGCTGCCTGACGGGAAATCGGCGATTGGCTTCGCGTTTGGTAATACGCCCAAGGTCCTCGTCGTTGACCGAATGGGAAAGAGCACGCTGTATCCGGTCACGCTGAAGCCGGGCACACCCATGGCAACGCCGCCGAAACCAGCTGAGGGATCGCGCGAGATCATGCGTGTGACGCCTCGTGCGGTGAACGGCCAAGTCGTGGAAGCCTACGTCGACTACCGCGATGTCTACAAAGATGGTCGACGTCACGTTGGCTGCGGTGGCACGGACCACGAGTGGATCAGTTTCGACGGCAAGACCATCGTTGGCAAGGACCACAAAGCCCCGGTCAAGGCAGACGCTGCGATTTTCAAGGAAGGAAAGTACCGCGAGCTACGCGACTGTCGCACAATCGTCGACGAGCACAAGGCGGTCGACTCTTGGCTTGTGGGTTCAATGCTCGTAGCGACGCAGGCCGCCGATGGCGTGACGACGTACAAGAGCGAACTTGTGGTGAGCGACGCGGAAGGCAAAAACGAGCACACGATTCACGCCATCGACCTTAAGGCATCCGCGAAGGGTGACGTCGCTGTCGTCGGATACGAGGTGCCGGTTGCTGAGCACCTCGAATCGCAATACTTGCTCGCAGTTCGCGAAGGAGGGCGCCTCTTGGTCGGTCTCCTTGACATGCACAAGAAGGTAAAAGGTGCCTTCAAAGGTTACGATGGCTACCCATCGCTGGTTGACATCGGTACCGACGGTCCTGACTTGATTCTCACAACGTCCGTACCCAAAGGTAAGGGCGCGACTCTGCTCCGTGAGATGCGTATCGAGCACGACCACCCCGAGCTACCGAGTGCGATGCGCGAGCTGGTTCTGGACGACGATCCAGAGGAGTCGGAGTCAGACGCCGAGTTTGTTCGCGGGGCGAACGGCCAACGTTGGTACTCCTTCATCGACGGCGAGCGAGGCAAGGGGACGTTGATGATCGTTCCGGTGAACTCGAAGCTCGTTGTTGCGGGCAAGGCCTACGCCGTGACTGAGGGAACCGAGCGTGCTCGTGAGGCAAGGCTAGTCGCGTTGCGCGACGGTGGCCTTGTTGCGGTCTACACCCGCCACTTGGACGGTGGCGGTGAGGAACTCCTCACAGAGGACCTCGACTGCGAAGTCGTGAAGTGAGTTCTTACGAAAGAATGTGATTCTTCGGCCGCACCGTCATCGGCAGCTCGTCGTCTGTCCGCGCGAAGACGTTTGCTTCGATCAGTGTCGAAATTTGCTCGAGCGGCAGATCGTTGATGTCGTTGCCGAATGGGTTTTCGATTTCATCACCGATCGAATCGAGGCCGAAAAACGCGTTCGAAATGAACATGACGACGAACGGTGTGGCCCACCCGAGCGTGTCGGCAAGACCGAACGGCAAGAGGAAACAATAAATGGCGACGCTTCTGTGGATCAGCACCTGGTACGAAAAAGGCAACGGAGTTGACTTAATGCGCTCACAACCGCCCTGCGCATCGGCGAGTACGTTGAAGGTGTGATCGAAGAGCGGCACGTGAAGCGTTTCGATCCAACCGCGCTTCCAAGCTTCGGTCACGAGCATACCGGTGTTATGCAAGATTGCGTTTGGAGCGCTCGGCTCTCGGTTGAGAGTGGCAACCTCATCTTCGGGTAGAAAACGAGTGAGCTCGCTGTAGTTCTCTGCGCGTAGCGACAGGCGCAAGGAATGAATGTATGCCGCGTGGCGTCGCGCCAACATTTTTTGAAAAATTGAGACCTCCCTTTGCTCGGCCTCGGGTGCCTGGGTTCCGATCAGCGTCAGGACCTGCCGCGCGAAGGCCCGGCTCGTGTTCATGAGCTGGCCCCAGAGTTTGCGGCCTTCCCAAAAGCGATCGTACGCCGCACTATTTCGGAAGCCGAGGAAGATGCCGAGCGGAACCCCGATGAGCGTAAATGGCGTCGTGCTGAGCGAGATGTGAAACACCTTCGTGTTTCGACATAGCCACGTGAACAAGATCGACAGCAACGTGACGAATGCGATGCGCGGCCAAATCGATGAAAGCGCGCTCCCGCGGAGTTTGAACACAACGCGAAGCCAGCTAAGACGGTCTGCGACGTACATTGGGGTTCCCAGAAGATAGTATCGAACCTATAGGAACCGGCCATGTTCGATGACGAAGCTCTCACCATTGCCCGGCTTTTCAGGGACAAGGGCCGATCGCTTCTGGCAATCGACGCCGCACGCATGCTCAGCGCACCGGCCGAGATCGATGTGCTCGCAATGCAGAGAGGTGACGGCGAAAGCTGGGAGCATTGGGCGACGCTGGTCGCTTCGCTACGCGGTGATACTGATCGCCAGTGGTTACCGACGGTGCTCGGGTGGTTTGCGGATGCGCCGCTGGTGCTCACGAATCTCACGGGAAGGGAGCCGATGCGCGCCGGTGCCTCAACAAGCCTCTACGTCGAGGTGTCGGGTGCCCTTGAACGCCTCGTGTGCACAGCGGCATGTGGGATCGCACCGAAGTCGATCGCGAATGATGATCTCAACGCTTCTCCGCGGCGTCTGGTTGCTCGCTACGGACGCTGCGAGGCCTGCAACGCGCCCGTCATCCCGAGCGCCGGAAGCGGCGCGCATCCAGACGTTCAGTTTGACAACGATCGTGCGCTCGATACTTGGCGTGCGTTCCCCGGCAAGGCCGTCGCACTG
>JAHFDY010000192.1 GCA_023248735.1 Myxococcales bacterium | reverse complement strand
TCGCGATCGCGGCCGACGTTGCCTCGCACGCGCCGACGGTGATTGCCGATGCATTGCCCGTGCGGGCCATGAGTCGCGGTTCGAACGGCGCGATCGTCATGGTGGGCGATCGCGGAACCCTAGTTTCGCTCGATGCCAACGCATCGAAACCAGTACATCATGCGTCGATCTGCGGCGGCGATCTGCGCGCCGTTTCGCCGCTCGGACACGAGTGGGTGACGGTCGGGCAAGGCGGTCACGCCGTTGGCATTGGTCACAATTATGAATCGAAGCTTGAAGTCGTGCAGACGACCCAAGACATCGACGCGCTTACAGTCGTCGGCGGCGTCGCCTGGGCGGGAGCTGCGGGTGCGCGAATTCTTCGACGCGGTGACGAAGGCTGGGTCCGCATGACCGGGCGCCTTCCTACGTCTGAAAACGTGGTCGGGCTGGCGGTGGGTCCTGGGTCGGTGCGCGCAGTGCTCCGCGACGGCTCACTGCTGCTCGGACAGCGCGGATGACGCGTCGGTCACCGTCACGATTGCTCGTAGTCCTCCTTCTGAGCACGGCGACCATGCACCTACCCGTCTTCGGGGCGTATTTCGAAGCCGGCCGGCGTTTGGACTTGCGGCATCCCGCACTGGTAGCGGGACTGCTCGCGTTCATTGCGGGCGCGCTCTTTCTTGGTCGAGCACGCGCCACGATGTCCGACCATCCGCGCGCCGCGTGGCACGTTCGCGTATTTGACGTGCCTTATTTTATCCACTGGTGCGCCGCAGCTTGGTCGTTTCTCCCGTCGGTGATCGCCGCGGTCATATGGCCGCTCGTGTCGCTTGGGCGTGGTCGTGGGTTCGAGATGCCGTGGACCTTCTTTTTGGGCATGTACATCTTCGGATTTGTCGCCGCAGCCTGGGGCATCCTCGTGCGCCGTCGTTGGGTGATCGTTAAGTACGTTGACATCCCAGTCGCAAGACTTCCGGAATCGTTCCACGGATTTACGATCGCCCACCTGTCAGACCTCCATATTGGCTCGCTCACTCCGCGTTCCTGGGGCGAGCGCTGGGTACGGATGGCGAACGCACTAAAGCCCGACATCGCAGTCATCACGGGTGATCTTGTCACCAGCGGCACGCACTTTCACAGAGACATCGCCGACGTCGTCGCCGGCTTGCGCGCCAAAAGTGGCGTGTTCGTCTCGATGGGCAACCACGACTACTTCGGGGAAGGAGAGCCGCTGATAACGCTCATTCGAGAATCGGGGGTCGTGGTGCTTCGCAATCAGGGCCACGTGCTCGAGCGAGGAGGTGAGCGCGTTTACCTTGCTGGCATCGACGACACCTGGACTCGACGGGCAGATCTCGATGCCGCGCTTGAAGCGCGACCTATCGGCCTTTCCACCGTGCTCCTGGCTCACGACCCAGCCGTGTTTCCTCTCGCGCGGGAACGCGGAGTCGAGCTCACGCTGAGCGGCCACACGCATGGCGGTCAACTTGCTGTACCATTTTTCGCGCGCTCACTCTCTCTCTCTCACCTCGTACACCGGTACCATCTGGGACTGTACCAAGAGGGCACAGCGGCGCTCTATGTTCACCCGGGCCTCGGAACGACGGGACCACCGATGCGGCTCGGTGTTGCGCCCGCCGTCGTCCTGATTCGACTCGTCACCGCGGCGTGAGCCTCAGCCCTCGCTTGACCCCGCGAGGAGCATGAGGACAGATGGATCACTCTCACGGACGGCCTGAGCCACGCCCTCACGCACGCACTCCCAAGGGTGGGCCTGCCATAGTTCTACAATGCGATCCATCGCGGGCTCGAAACGAAGCGCGAGAAGAACCTGCACGAGGCGAAGCAGGGTCACCGCGTGAAGCTCGGCGTGTTCGGGCTCAACATCGAGGGTCCACGAAAGCGGATCGAGCACGAGTGCTTGCAGCGCTCGCGGACCGAGCTCTTGAGGTCGAATATGGCAAATACGCTGCATCGCGGTCTGCTGCTCGCCTCCGTCCTCGCCCCAAATTGCGTCGTAGTAAAGACGGTCTACGTCTTCGTTTTCGTCGCGCGGGCGCATCGAGAGCATCGGGCGGACCCCTCCGCGTAAGTCCGCAAAAGACGGAGACGTCGGCAGGTTGGTGTCGATGCGAAAATACTCACTGATCGTATCGAGCGCGGGGTGCTGGGTCGCTTCGGATACTTCTTCTTGCGTGAGGCGTTCGAGCTTCGCTTTCCCCTTCTTGAGCTTCACTCGATAGCCAAGCCAGACGCCTTCGCCGACGAAGCGCACTTCGCCCTCACAGCCCTGTTCAATCGCGAGCAGGAACATCGCGCACAACTGGTGCTTGCGACTTTCAAACGCTTGCGATGAGAGTCGCCCGAGCACCTCGATCAAGTCTGCGCGCTCCTTCAGTTGGAAAAGACCTCGTCCGCCAGCGCGAGGCAGCTCGTTTAGGAGGTCGCCAACGTACGAAGGAGGGGTGAGTGGCGAACGCGGAAAAATCTGCATCACGATGGGGATGTCAATCGGGTTGACGAGCATGCGCTTCCACGCCGCGGCCTTGCCGGGCGGAAAGCGAAGCTCGCCAAATACGGTGACGTCGTACGCCATGATTCTTCAGGAGAGACCCCATAGGGCCCTCCCGTCAAGGCGAGCTGTCGTCGCCGGGCGTTTCGCTGAGGTCGATCCACTCCGCACGAGCGAGCGGTGTGTCGGCGCTGTAGATTGCCATTGGAGCGATGGCGCGCACAGTTTCGCGGAGCTGAGGGGGTAGCGCGTCGAGACTGATCATCTGCGCGCTGATATCAATGCCCGCAAACTTGAGTACTTTTTCGATGAGCGAGGCGCTCTCTTCCGGATACTCCTCGATGGGCGCATCGCTCGGTAAGTGACTGAGTTTGCGGGCTTCCGCGAGTGCCTCGCGCATGCCGCCCAATTCGTCGACCAAACCGATCGTTTTTGCCTGCTGACCGGTCCACACGCGACCTTGACCCACAGCGTCAATTTGTTCCTTCGTGCGCTTGCGACCTCGCGCAACGCGATCGAGGAAGGTGTTGTAGAACTGCCCCACCTTGCGTTCGAGAAAAACACGCTCCTCATCTGTAAACCCGCGAAAGAGGGACTCGGAGTCTGCGTGAGGGGCCGTTCGGTGGGTTTCGACGTTCACACCAATGCGTTTGAGCAGCTCGCTAAGGTCGGCCTTTCCGTAGAAGACGCCGATCGAGCCCGTAATGGTGAGCGGCAGCGCAAAAATCTTTGTAGCAGGTGCGGCTACATAATAGCCGCCGCTCGCGGCCACTGATCCCATCGAGACGATAACCGGCTTCTTCTCGTTGAGCTTCATGAGCTCACGCCACATCACGTCTGACGCCATCGACGATCCCCCGGGGCTCTCGATGCGCACAACAACCGACTTAATGGTGCTGTCCGACTGAAGCTGACGAACGACATCGGTGATTGTGTATGAGCCAACGAGCTTCGTCCCGAGAAGCGGAATTTTGCGTGATCGCCCGTCGATAATGTCACCGTCGATGTACAAGACGGCCACCTTGCCGCGAACACCAAACGTATCGGGAGCACGCGGGGTGGGTTCGAGCTTCACGACGGGAACGTTTGACCCGACGAGCTCTTTCGTGATGCGCTCGATCTCGTCGTCGAATGCGAATCCGTCAACGAATCCGGCTGCACGGGCCTCTTCGGCGATGAAGGGACCTTTGCGCGTGGCTTCACGTACTTGCAGAACCGAGAGCTTGCGACCGGCGGCAAGATTCTTGTCGAACACGGTCTCGCGATTGCGAAGCAAGTCGACATGGTCTGCCTTTGCGACTTCGCTGGACTGTTCGTTCATGAACTGCTCGGGGGCCGACTTGTGCTCGCTCACGCGCACGAATTCTGCTTTGACGCCGATTTTTTTCAGGAGCCCCGCGAAGTACAAATGCTGCGACTTGAGTCCGGCGTACCGGACGCCGCCGGCGGGGTTCACAACGATGCGATCGGCATTGGCGCAGACGTAGAGTGATACCGCGCCGTTGTCTTCGAGGCTGCAAAGCGTCTTCTTTCCAAACGCTCTCAGAACGCGAATCGCATCGGCGAGTTCCTCCGCGTGGGCGAGCGAGCTCGCTGGCTCTGTGCGCAAGACGAACGAAACGCCCGCAATCTCTGGGTCCT
The DNA here is from genome assembly GCA_023248735.1 of Myxococcales bacterium. GTDB lineage: Bacteria > Myxococcota_A > Polyangia > Polyangiales > Polyangiaceae > JAHFDX01. Next base: position 4,017 of record JAHFDY010000192.1, on the reverse strand, counting down.
CTGCGAGCCTCCACAAGCGCCGCAGAAGCGCCACGTGTGATCGGGTGCCGGGGGTCTTCTCCAAGCGGATGACGACCGCGTGCTTGCCACGGCGGACGCCCGGGTGCAGGGCGCCCGAAACGCTAAACTGTCCGTAGCCTGCCATCGTGTCCGAGCTCCCGAGACCCGAACCTGCGATGATGCCGCCGCTGACGGACGTGTTTCCGAGGTTGATCTCGACGCCTGCGCTACCCGTAATGGCCCTGCGTGAATCTCCCGGGTTGCTCACTTCAACGTCCGCGCGCGCGCGGCCGAGCCCAGGAATATCGACCTGCAAGATGCCTCTTGGCAACCACGCGTTCGACCCATCGAGGTAGCGAACGTCAACACCGAACTCGACCGCGCGTCTTCCGGTCGGTCGAAACGCAACCGAGCCTGTGTAGCTACGGTCGAGCACGGGCCAGTTCTGTGTGCCGAAACGTTGATAGCTTGGACCATTGAAGTCCGCAGCCACAAGAGCGAACGCAAAATGTGACGACGGTCGATACGAAAGCCCCGCGCTGATTCCCAACAATTTGTTGAGCGCGGGACCATCCGAGAAGGAACGCTGAAGACTCATCCCGAACGCCATGCTTTCGCTCAGGCCAATACTGAGCCCCCACGTCAGCCAGCCGTAGTCGTTGCGAAAGAGATTGGGAACTCCGCTCGTTCCGTTCCAAGAGGGTTGCAGCCAGTCGAAGCGAAAGCCGGTCGCAATGTGCCAAAAGAGTGGCGTGGAAAAGTCCAGCGCCCACCCGCAACCCGCCTTCATCGCATCGTCAGGACACCTGACCATTTGCGCGCGTCCCTCCCACGAGGGCATGAACGACAGATTCGCGGGATTTAGGACGAGGGCGTAGCCACTGTCTTCGCTCGCCGCACTGCGGCCCGGCGCAGGTAGACGCTCTGCACGCACGGGCACCGGCTCAGCGGCAGCGCGTGCGGCGAAAAAGATCAAAGGTAGGCACGATATCGAAATGCAGAAACGGCGCATGGCCGACGAGCCTAACGCGTTTTGAGGCGAAGAGGTCGCGGCCCTGGGGACTAAGCGCCTGGGTGAAGCAAGGAACGAATTTCTGTCGCCTTTGTCGCAAGGTCGCTCGTGTCCTTAATAGGCAAAAATCGCGTTTGGGGGCCGCTGCGCGGAACCCGCAAATAGCGCATCGCCACGGCTTGGGTGAGCTCCTGAATAAGCCTCTCGAATTGGATCGCGGCGCGGCCGTCGACCTTCTTTTCGACTTCGAGCCACGTCTCGGTAACTTTCGCGTTTTGTAGGATGTCGGCGCGCACCAGAAACGTGTTTGTGTTGAAAATTGAAGCGTCACTTCCGACGAAGCCACTCGGAAGGCGGAATTCTTCGACAATCTCATCGAAACCGGTGGACTTGTTGTGGAGCACGACGCCACCGCGATCAGTCGGAAGCCGGTCGCATACCTCAACGAGCCCCGGTGCGCTTGGCTGCGAGGCGAGCCATCCGACGATCGTCTCGTCGAGCGTCGCGGCGATGTTGTCGATGTTCACGATAAAGACGTACTCGCCTCCCTGTGCAAGAAAGTCGGCTCCGATTCCAGATCTGCGAACCGCATCGAGCAAACAACCGTGACCGGCTGCGCAGATACTTGCGCCACCGGATCCGTCCAGCCAAACGTTACCGTCGGGCGTAAACCGCACACCCATGTCTTGGCGGAATAATCGTATGGTATCTTGATGGTCAGTGTTATTGACGAATTGCTCGAGCGCTTCGTGAGTCGCAAGACTTGTCATGAGCCAAAGCGGTGTGCGCAGATTCGCTCCGCCGAGACGGCCCCGTTCGACCGCGAGACGCGCGTCAAGAAAGTTGACGTTACTTTCGAGAGGCATAAGCGCCTTGACCACGCCCGCCATGCGTGTCGCCATGCCCCCAGCCATGACGATCGTTGCAACCTTGCCTCGCGCAAGGAGGTCCGCGCCTTTTCGCTTCCATGCCTGCGCGTCGCCGTCTGCCCAGCTGGCCACGTTCGGAAATTCACCAGGCCATGCGTAGTCCCCGGAGACGACGTTGCGTGCGGTGCGCCTCGCAACCGCGTCGATCGGCTCTTGCAAGCTTGCACCCAAACGCGCCCACGTACTTGCGTCGAAATGCGTCTCTTCGAGGTACCTCTGCGCGGAACCAGGAAGTTCGGCGATCTTTGCGAGAATGGTGCGTTCGAGCGCTACGGCGGCCATGATGAAAAGGATGCTACACTTATCGGACTTTGCGCACCGCTTCGGTCTCTCGCGGCATCCCTCTCGGCGTGCTCTTGGTCGCAGTCGTCCTCGCGCCGGGATCGCCTAGCGCCGACCCGGTGTTGCACGAGCGCATTGAACCAAACCCTGCCGAGGATCTCGCCTACGGGGTGATGCTCGATGGCCAGATTCCGGCGGCGTTGCGGTCGAACGGCAGCATCGTAGAGGCGCCCGATCCGCGTCGGCCCGTCGCTCCTTCTGAGCGCGCCTACCGCGACGCGCCGCTTCCGGACAACGCTTTTTCCCCGGATCGCGACACACGCAAACCCAACGTCGACGGTTACGATGATCCATTCGTGCCAGGTACCGCGCCATACAAGCGTCTCTACGTCTACGACGCGGTCACACCGAGTTACGAATTGGTCGTGAATCAACCTCTCACGACTGCGGCTAAGCGATCCATTCGAGAAGGAGGCGCCGACGAAGATGCGTTCTTCGCAGATCTCGTGGTCGATTTTTCCACATCCGTTCGTGTGCGCATTCCGAGTGTCGCGCCCGGCGCAAAGGTCGTGCGTTCGCGACTGGCGGAGGGTCCAGCGGAAACGTCTCACGAGATCAAAGTTGATGGCGCGGAAAATTGGTTTGTCGAGACTGCCGCGCAGCGAGGCAAACTGCGCCTGGTGCTCGAGATTGTGGCTCCACGCGCTTCATTTACCGCGGACTTTGCGGATGTCAGTTGGAACGCGTTTCCAAAGATTGCGCCGATGGCGGTAGACGTGCGCACGAGCGCAAAGAAAGTGCTCGCCGCGATCGGAACGAGCCGGGACGACCGCCCCCGAGAAGCGGTGCGCAAGATGGTCACTTACTTTCGCGAATTCGCCGACGCGGATGAGCCACCGCGAGGCCAAGCGAACATCTACCTCGATCTTGCTTTGTCGAAGCGCGGAGTGTGCCGCCATCGCGCGTTCGCCTTCCTGGTGACTGCTCAGGCGATCGGCGTGCCAACGCGCATGGTGCTCAACGAATCGCACGCGTGGGTGGAGGTGTTCGACACACGAAGCTGGCGGCGTATCGATCTTGGTGGCGCCGGCAACATGAACCAACGCACCGGCGACGCCCTCGCAAGCCGCACGGCCCATCAACCACCGCCCGACACTTTCGCATGGCCCGCTGGCGCTACGCGCGGTGATGCACCCATTGCAGAGGCGCGAGCCCGTGCGGAAGAAAAGCGAAAATCGGCAGCGGCCGGCGGAGGGACTTCTGCGGGCTCAGGATCGGGGACCGTTTCTGGGTCTTCCGATGGTGGTGAAGAGGGGAAGGTTCCGGAACTTGACCCTCCGGGCGCCGGGAGAGAAGACCCCGACGATCGGCCACCCGCCACCCTTTCGCTTTCACTTCAAGATCGGGTCACGCGACGAGGAGCCCCCATCGCCATCAAGGGCGACGTCCGCAGCGGCGGGAAGGCATGTGCGAATGTCCCGGTGGAAGTTTCGCTGCAGGGCCGCGACGGCACTTCGGCCACGCTCGGCACCCTTGTCACTGACGGATCCGGACACTACGCAGGCATCGTGACCATGCCACGCGGTCTTGGCCTTGGAGCGTATGCGATTGCAACACGCACGCCCGGCAACACACTCTGCGGCAGAGGGAGCGTCGAGTGAGCGCCGTCTTTGTTCCGTTCCTTTACGAATTGCGTTCACGCAAAGTAAAAGTGGGCGCTCAGGAAGCGATGGCGCTCGCGAAGGCGCTGGTGATCGGCGTGCACGAAAGCTCGCTCGACGGCTTTTATCACGT
>JAHFDY010000030.1 GCA_023248735.1 Myxococcales bacterium | reverse complement strand
TCACATTCGCCGCAATCGGCGATCGCGGAGCGGCCAACATTTCGCGTTGGGATGACGACGGACAGCGAGCGATCCTCATGCTGCCGTCGGTTTGCGCGCCGCACTGCTCGTCAACCGAATTGACTAGTGAGTCAATGGCCTGGATAGCGGACTCAGTGAGCGCTCTCAACGAAGTGGCTACGGCCGACCGACTAGGCGCGTTTGGTGTGTCGCTCGGCACGCTCGGCGAACATGACCCTCGACTTCTTACCGCGCTCACGCGCGAACTCAAAGGTGAAGATCCCACGCGCGAGCTCGAGACCATCAAACCTGACGAGGGCTGGAGCGTCGTTGGCAACGGCATCGCCCTCGAGGTACGCACAGAAACTCGCGACGGTCGAGCAAGAGTCGAACGGGCAAACGGCGCTCTGCGCGAGACGATCGAAGCGCTTCCGCAGCGAACGTCAATGCATCGGCGCGCGCCGGTGACGGACCGCATGATCGTACTCACCTTCGACGACGGTCCCGACCCTGTCTTCACACCCCTCATTCTCGATATGCTCAAGAGCGAGCAAGTCAAGGCGACGTTCTTCATCGTCGGGACACAGGCCGAACGCGAACCAGCATTGGTCAAGCGCATTGCCAATGAGGGCCACGAGCTCGGTAACCACTCATTCTCGCACGCGGATCTTGCAACCGTCCTGAAGCCGGCGGCGGACTTCGAGGTCGCAGCGACCGATCGTGCGATCGAAACACTGACGGGCAAGAAGCCATGGCTCTTTCGTGCACCCTACCGTTCAAACGAAGCGGCCGAGGGGCCACTCGATCTCGTCGCGCTTGCTCGCGCACAAGGACACGGACACATCACCATCGCCTCGACACTCGACGCGCATGATTGGGCGAGGCCCACCGCCACCCAAATGGTCACGACATTGGTGACCGCCGCTGAGCAACAGAACGGTGGCGTTGTGCTCCTCCACGACGCGGGCGGCGACCGAACGGAAACCGTCAAAGCACTGAGGCCCCTCATCGTGCAGCTGCGCGCGGCTAGGTTTCGCTTCGCTCAAGTGCACGACGTGATGGGCCTCTCGATCGACCAGGTAAACCCGAGCGTAGATTCCTCTGCCGTGCAACACGCGACGTGGTGGAGCGCTTCGATTGTGATTCGAGGCCTTGGCGTTTTTGCGATCGCGTCGCTTTTGCTCGGCATGGTTCGTTACCTTGCGTTGCTGCTCGGCGGACTCGTGCAGGCCTACCGCGAACGATCAATAAAATTGACTACATCGAGCACTGCGGAACGTTTGCAAGTGTCGGTCATCGTACCGGCGTACAACGAAGCCTCGGTCATTCTCCGCACCGTGCGCAGCCTCCTCGGCAGCGAAGGCGTCGATGTCGAAGTGCTTGTCATGGACGACGGCTCGACCGACGGTACGGCTGACGTCGTTGAGCGAGAGTTTCAGAACGAGCCGCGCGTCAAGCTCTTCCGCCTCCGTAACGGTGGCAAATCGGCAGCGTTGAACCGCGGCTTTATGCACGCAAGCCACGACCTCATCGTCGCACTCGACGCCGACACGCTCTTCTATCCCGACACCATTGCCAGGTTGGTCGCTCCATTTTCAAACCCGCGCGTCGGCGCCGTGGCCGGTCGCGCGCGCGTTGGCAATGTGAAGAACTGGCTCGGTCGCTGGCAAGCGCTCGAGTACGTCGTCGGCCAGGCTTTCGAAAAGCGCGCCTGGAGTCTTCTCGGAGTCGTCAACGTGGTGCCCGGTGCTGTAGGCGCGTGGCGGAGGCAAGCCGTGCTCCGGGCCGGAGGATTCTCTCGTCACACGCTCGCGGAAGACACCGATCTCACGATCGCGATCCAAGCCGCAGGGTGGCGTATCGAGTACGCCTCGGATGCCGTCGCGCTCACCGAAGCGCCTGAGGAGATATCGGCACTCCTTAAGCAGCGATTTCGCTGGTGCTTTGGTGTCTTGCAAGCGGCGTGGAAACATCGCCGTGCGTGGATGCAGGTACGAAAGAACCCGCGCCAAGCCCTCATATTAATGCCGTCTGTGTTGCTCTTCCACATCGTCACGCCGCTCCTTGCGCCGCTCGGCGACATCGCCGCAATCATCGCGATTGCTGGAGGCCACGGAAAGACGGTACTTCCCTACGCGCTCTCCGTTACGGCGATTGAGTTTCTCTTTTCTGCCTTAGGCGTGCTCCTCGATAGGGCACGCGGCACACTTCTCATCGACTGGATCGCCTATCGCATCTTCTACCGGTGGATTCTGTTTCTTGCGCTCGGCAAGGCAATCATGACTGCAATTCGTGGCAGCGCCGTCGGATGGGGCAAGCTCGAACGAAGCGGCAACGTGATGTTCTCGGGTCGGCCAGCTTCGCGCTGATAAGTACGCTACTTGACCATCAACGTAAGTGCATAGAAGAGCGTTGCGGCAAAATCGATCGCGGTTTCGTTCGTTACGTAGTTCTCAAATCGGTCTTCGTAAAAGACCCCACTAGACGACCACGCAGCAAGCGGCGCATTGGCCTTCTTGGCCGCATCGTAAAGTTCCTTGTTCTCCTTCAGTGTACTCAGCGCTGTCGGCCCGCCCATAAGCGCGCCGGTCAGATCAACCTTACGCACGGCATGCAGGCCATGGTGCAGCGCGTGCGGAAACGTTTCGCCGAAGCCGACTACGAAGCTCGTCGCAAACGGATTCTTACCAAAAACGAAATCGAGTTGATCGCTCATGCTCGCGAGACACGTGCGACCAGCCTCCGTAGGTTCGCTGCCCTCATCGTTCACAACGATTGCACACATGCTCGCGGCGCCGAGCAGTTGCTGCGTACTGCCGTTGCCAAACCTTGCGACAGCAGGGCGAAATGCCGCAGCCTCCCCACGTGGCTCGCGCACCACCGACAGAAACGGTTCGACCAGTGCGCGAAGTTTTTTGCCCAACTCTCGGTGCTCACCGGTTCCAGCGACAAAGAGGCGCCGCGACTCTTGGACCGCAAGCACGTCAAGATTGGCCCAGGACATCGGCTCCCCTTCATTGAGCGGGAGCGCCCTTGCGAGTTCGATAGCCTTCTCTTTGGTAACCGCGGTTGCATCAATTTGACTCACCAAGGCAGCCGCAAGGGCGAGGTCGTCGTCGCTTCGCGGATCCGCATACCAATCCGCAGGGACGGACTGCTGCGGGGCCTTGATGCGGTCGTCGCTCGCGACTCGAAAGAGATCAACCGCAATCCGTTTCGATCGCGCCGCAAACTCCGCGTCGCCTTGATACACCTGCGCTGCGAGCGCAAACGCCGCCGACGATCGCGCAATCAGGTTTCGCCCCTTGCCGTTGCCGAAGCGTAATACGGGACGCTGCGGATATTCGGCGATGGGACGAAGCGTGTCGTCCTCAGGCGCTCGATCGGGCACGTCGTGATCCGGCATTCCCGAAACCTGATGAAATTTCTCCCTAGCACCCACCATTCGCTCAAGCCACGCAAGGCCCCAACGAAGTTCTTCCAGCAGCGCGGCGCGGATGTTGCCGGATGCATCTTGCTCAAGAACTTTGCCATCTCGTGCAGCGAGCAGGCCGAGCACAAGCGTGAACGACGTTGTGCCGACGAACTTCACGTAGTCGCCCGCGTCGTGCCAACCACCTTCGACGTTCACCTTGGGCTCTTTGCCCGTGAGCTTATCTTTGAACGTTTCGTCAACGACCACACCATCGCCAGAGCCAGTCTTGGGATCGACGTCGGTGACGGACTGCCACAAGTGGCACGCGGCATGTTGCGATTGTGCGAGGGTCGTGTTTCCACAGCGTTGCGTTTTTAGAAATTGAACGATCGCTGGGAAAACACGGGCGTACGTCTTGTTGCTCACCTCGAATGCAAAGTCACGCTGTCCCAAACGCACCGTGTACTTGCCCACTGCAAGCGGCTGAACGCGCAGCGTTGAGAATCGAAGCGTTCCCTTCCCCGTGGTGACAAATGAGCCCGCGTCGAGCGTGATCGAAGCGTGCACCTCCTCCTTCTTCTCGTTGCGAATGGTGAGCGTGCGACCTGCAAGACTCTCGGACGACGAAAGCACGAAAGAAAATGGGTAGCCCGGCAGGTAACCCAATTGGTTACGAAGAAGGCGCGTGTCTGCCGGCACCGGCATGGCCGACGCTGTTGGCACGATCATGGGAAGACTCGTGTCGACGGGCGCGGGCGCGCTCTCGCTTGACGGGCGACAAGTAGCAGTTGCCAGTACGATGACTGCCAGCTTGTAAATTCGCTTACCCACCGTCGCACGGTCCGAAGTCGGGATCGCACTCTTTCTTGGTGGGCACCGCTGAAGGCAAGGGCTTAGCTGAGGTCGCTGGCTTTGCCGCACCCGAGCAGTCCCCAAAATCCGGATCGCAGTCGCCGCTCGGTGCAACAGGCACATCGGGATCGGCGACCTTCTTCGGATCCGTCGGATCCTTCGGCGTATCCGGCGCTTGCGGGTTCGCCCATTTCTTGCGGTCCGCGACGGAACACGGCTTCGGGTCCGTCGGGTCGAGCTGAACGCATTCCAGCATCCAGGCCGTCTTCGGCGCCTCGCCCAGCTCGGCCGATTTTGCGCGAAGCTCGGCGATGTCCTTCCTGACGGCCACGGTGCTGAACCATGGGACGTAGCTCACGATGCCAAGTGCGACCGCAAGCACCGCGAGAAAAGGTAACACTGCACGATACATTTGCGTGACCGGCTTGTTAAACCTGAAACTACCGATGAACAAATTCAGGCCGAGTGGAGGCAAGCAGAACGCGAGTTCGAGGTTCAAGATGAAAATCATTGCCAAGTGAAACGGCGACATCGCCTCTTCGGGATGACGCGCACCAAGGTCGGCAACGAACGGAAGCATGAGCGGTACGGCAACAAGAATGGCGCTAAACCCTTCCATCAGCATGCCCAGGATGAGCAGGAAGATGTTCATCACGATGAGAAACTGCCATCGATGGTCGATCCCCAGCTTGAGCAGCACCTCGAGAATCTTCTTCGGAATCTCTTCGAGCTCGACGTAGTGCATGAGGGCGTTGGCCATGCCGAGGATCATGATGATCGCGCCAGCCATCGTCATGGAGCTCTTTGCGATTCTTCCGAGGTCTTTCTTGATCGATAGATCCTTGTAGAGAAAGAACTCGGCAATGAAGACGTACACGGCAACGAGACCCGCCACCTCGTCAATATTGGCAAGACCGGTCATCAGTGCCTTGACGAGAACGACGGGGATCAAGAGTTCCCACTTGAGATCCCAAAGCGAGGCACCCATCTCTTTGAGATCGAATTTATCGAGCGGGATCTTCTCGCGAAGGCCGACAATGAAGGCGAAGACCATCAGAAGCGCGATAACGAGAATGCCAGGGACCAGAACCGCTTTGAAGGCGAGGGTGTAATCGACGCTCGCAACAAGACAAAACACCATGAGCGGCAGTGAGAATGGAAGTAGTAAACCAACTGAACCACCTGCTGTGACCAGACCGAGCGAGAAATTGTCGCTGTAATTTTGCTTGCGAAGTGCGGGATACAAGATGCCGCCGACAGCAATAATCGTGACGCCGCTGCCACCGGTAAGCAGGGTGAAGACGGCACTCGCAAAAATGCACACCATCGCGAGCCCACCGGGCAGCCAACCCACAAGCGCTCGCGCAGCGCGTACTAAGCGATCGGGCGTTTTGGCTTCGGCTAAAAGGTAACCGACGAAGGTAAATAGCGGGATCGTCACTAGAATCGGAGAGTCGGAAAAATGGCTGTCAAGAACAGGCGCCGCGATTTCCCGAACGTGTCTGCGCGCGGGATCGCTATGGAGCAGCCACGAGAGTTCAGCCGACCCGCCCATAATGGCGAAGAGCGGAGCACCTAGCAGTGCAAATGCGGCGACGACCGCGGCGATCACCTTGCCGAACACTCCAATCGCCGCAACGGTCAGACCTGCCGCGCCATAGCCTGCCTTTTGAGCTCCACCGATTTTCGGCGACTCACCGGCGCTCATGAGGACACCTCTGCGACCGCTGACGGTTCAGGTTTTGCGTCACCGTGAGCGGCATCAGGGTCGACCTTGATGTGACCACTGATGACCTGAATGATGCGCAGCAAGAAGCGCAGACCAATCATGACGAGGCCCATCGGAAACAGGAAGTCGAAATCGCGAATGAGCATGCCGCGCACGTTGCGCCCAGGAATCACGACCGCCGGCGAGTGCATTCCAACCGCGTCTTTTGCAAGAAGTGAAGCGCTCTTACCCGGGTAGCGCTCGGCGAAGGATCCGCTTGTGATCCAACTGTTCCACTCGGTGTTCGTGAAGCTCTTGTCGTAGGGTTTGCCCGTGATCACGCGAGGCGCCATCTTGAGATCAAGGGAAACTTGCTTACCTAACGCGAACATGTCCTCACGCACGCCGCTCTTTACGACCTCAATACGGGAAGCGAATGTCGTGTCGCACGTTTTCGATCCGCACGGCTCAAACGCTTTCGCGTCAAACTTAGTGACCGCGATATTGTCCACGAAGGCGTAAGTACCGACGAAACACACGAGCGTCGCTGCCGCCCAGCCCATGCAGGCCACCGCAGGCTGCGCCCTCTTCGGAATCGAGCGACTAAGGACGTCGATACTGATGTGACGACCCGACGCCGCGGCAAGCGAGGCCCCGACCAGCGCTAACCATAACGTCAAGCGCGTTACCCATCCTCGGAGGCCCCCTAGAAGCATCAATACGGACGCGTTCTGGAGCCAGCCCATCACGTTCGAGCTGTAGACAACGCCTTGCGTGTTCCACATCCGACCGACGACGATCCACCCGATGAGCGAAACGGCGACGACGACCGTGCCGTGTACGGGCTTCGACACGCGCCCGCGCAGCGCGAGGTGCGCGACCGTTCCGAGCCCGATGCACGACAGGGCGGCGCGTGTCACCGCTCCGTGCTCGAGCGTGCCAACGGCGCTGAGACCCTTCAGGAGGACCCACACGAAGATGGCGAGCATCTCCGTCACGATGATGGCAACCAGCAACCGCTGCTCCATCCGCGTCCACCAGGCGTCAAACTTCTCGAATGGCTGTCCCCAACGGGCCGGCGCCTTGGGTGCGTCCGCAGATTGCATTTTGGAAGGGTACAAGGCGCCCGCGCAACGCAGCAACGTTGCCGCACTTATCGAACGAACAAATCGAAACCGCTGTAGTTACATAAACCACAGCGGTCAACGCGCTCGACGTAGGCGCTCGGCCCGTGGGCATCAGCCAAAGCGATGCCTCAAAAAGCGATGAATGGGTAGGCTCCGAGCGGATCAGAATGTGAGCGCTGCGAACATTATGACCCAGCGCAGGAGGGACCGAAGGTCCGGACATCCGACACACCCACGCGAACCGAACGCACCGACTCTACTTACTTGCCCCGGTCAGTGACAACGCGCTGGTAGAGATCAGCCGAAAACTGATCCTTTAGGCCGGCGCGTGTCTGCTGAAAGAGAGAGTTCCATTGGCTCTTCTCATCATCGCTCGCATCGTGCGTGCCCGTCGTAGCGCCGCCTGAGGTCCCTTTGCTCTCGTCGTTCTTGACCTTCTCTTCGCAACGCTTCGCGATCACTTTGAACGCGCCTGCGTCCTCGTTGCGAATCGTGCCCGTGAGCTTCTCACCACGCTTGCGGGCCAACTCGAGAATCATCGTCTTGTATTCGCCAGGCAGCGCGTCGAGCTTGCTCTTCGAAAACACAATGCCGCCGATTGAGAAGTACGGCGTAATGCCTTTGAGTACGTAGCGGACCTTGCTTGACCAACCGAGCTGAAGCGCGGCGTAAGGCGGCGTCGTGAGCACGGTGATCGACTTGCCGAGCTTGCTGCCAATCTCGTTGATGGTGACTGGCGTGCCCGACGCGCCTGCGGCTTCGAGGAACTTGGGTCCGATGAGGTCGCCGGTAATGTAGGAAAGACCCTTGTCTTTCAGGTTCGCCGGACGCCAGAGTTCGTCGTCCCAACGATCGCTCGTGCCCATGATTTTGGCGGCGCCAACGTCGCCCACGCCCGCAAGGACGAAGCCCGCGCCATCGAACTTACCTTCGAAGTATACGCGCTCGTTGTTGCGCACAGTGTCGAGTTCTGCCCAGTTGGAGAACAGTCCCGGGAGGTTGAAGATGAGCATGTCTTTGACGATGTCGCTCAAGCCAACCGATGTCATCGCGGCGCCGTCGAGCGTGCCACTCTTCATGTCGCTGACCATCGCTTTTTCGTCGCGACCGCCGCCGTTCCAGGTCCACTCAATGTCGACCTTGCAGTCGGACTTCCGCCGCACTTGCTTCGCGAATTTGACGAATTGGGTCGCCCAACGAGAGCCCTTCGGAGCCATCGTTCGCATCTTGACGAAGTTGGTGGCGGTGATGCCCTCGCACTTTGCGATGTCGTCTGAGTCTTCTTCCTCAGGCGCAGCCCAAGCAGATGATGTGAGTCCTGCCGAAATCGCCAAAGTGGCTGCAAAAACTAACTTACGCATGGATAGCTGCTCCTTCGCAGAGAAACGCTCGTGAGTTGTGGCCCAAAGTTGGGTAGGCGCAACACGCACATGTTTGACGAGACTGCGCCGATACGATTCATTGCCGGTGACTTACTTGCCGTCTTTGCCGCGGATGCTGCAATTGTCAGCCTTCCAGCGAGCGTTGTTCCACCTCACTGCACGCCGCTTGGTGACCGTGTTGGTGAGGCGTTGTTCAGGATCAGGATCGTCGGCCTCGAGCACGTCTTTCAAGAGCGCGTCGTAAGGTCCTTCTTGAACGAGTGAACAGTAATAACGCGTCGCGTAGCCGAACTTCGCGGCGAGCGTCTTGCCGCCAGTCGCCTTGATGGCCTCCTCAAAAAGTAACTTCGCCTGATCCATTTCACCCGCCATCGGCGATCGCGCATGATACGAAGCGAGGGCAATCGTTGCGGTGTAGTGATTGTACTCCTTATCGAGCTCGCGGCTTTGCTCAAGCAGCGCGATTGCGACGTGGATGAACGACATTAGCTCGTTGTCCTCACGATAGAGGCCCGTCTTGGCGAGCCAAGCGTAACCGGTCCAAAAGAGGATGCCGGCGTCCTCCTTCTCGGTAAAGTTCTTCCTGAGCCATTCTTTGAGTTTCTTTTCGTCTTCTTTCGCGTCGTCAAAGCCGTCGGCCTCTTGCGCCATCAGCTCCAAACCATAGAAAATGGCGCGATCGTAGGCATTCTTCGCGCGCTTCTTGTGATACTCGGCGAGCGCATCTTTGCCGTCTGCCTGGGCAGCCTCGTAGTCCTCTTCGACGAACGCGAATCCGTATCCGCCCCACCCTTTGGTGAGCATAAAGAGTGCGTCCTTGTTCTTCGGCGCAAGCCTGTGCATTCCCTCGAGCTGTGCGAGGCCACCGGAGGCGGCGGCGCGCGCCAACTCGTAGTCGGCGATCGTGTCGAGCGCTGGAGAGGCTTTGCGGGTCGCCTCGATCTGTCCGTTGAGAAGCATCGTCTTGATGCATCCGGTGGAACTGAGCGACAAGACCGCGACAAGAGCGAGAGCAGATTTTCGCATGGCCCCCGGTTGTACGAGTGTGGGTGCGAAAGTCAACGCGTAGAAAAGCGCCTACCTCCCAAGGGAGCAAGCGGCTCTGACGCGCACCGAAACGTTCCCATCAGCGATCACTCTAGCCGCGCGCGGGTGCTCTCCGAGTGTGGCGAGCGCGTCCGCCGCCGAGATCTTCACCGCCGTGCTCGCGTCTCCAAGGTCGCGTTCGAGCAGCGCAATGACGTCACGCTCTTCGAGCCGGGCGAGTGCCAGGCGCGCTTGATGCGTCAACGCATGCCCAGCGTCGTTCGCGATTACGAAGAGCGCGGCTACGGAGGCCTTTCGGGTGTGTGCAAGACCCGCAAGCTTGATGTGGGCTGCTACCCGCACCTCCACTTCGGTTTCGTCGGCAAGTTTCTTGACGGCATCTTGCAAGACGCTCGAGTGATCGATGACCGCCGCCGAGAGCACGTGGATCTTATCAAGAAGGCTTCCGTGAGTGAGCGCTCGCTCAAGGACCGTGACCGCCAATTGGTCAATTTCTTTGTCGTTTCGGCGCAGGCGCGTCACCGCAGCCGCAGCCGCGATGGTTGGTCCAGAAAGACCGCCGGCCGCAAGAATGGCGATCAGTCGCTCTCGACCGCCACCCAAGAAGAGCGAAGTGGACGTCACCCAAGCAAGCGCGATTTCACGTCGAAGCGCATCGTCAGCGCCTTCCCAAATATCGCGCAGTGCGCACACCTCTTTCGCACCGGCGGAGGGAGACGCAGCGATTGCGCGAATCGCGTGGAGCCGATTGAGCGACTCCGAATCAAGACGCGCAACCTCGATGAGGAGGGGCGCTTCCGCAACCTCACCCGCGTCTCGCACCGCAAAGACCGCAGAGAGCCGCACGCGCCCGTCAGGGTCAACGAGAGCTTTCGCTCTCTTTTCGCCATCGCCATTTCTCACGAGGCCGCGCACCCCGAGAGCGCGCCATTGTGCGTCATCATCGTCCGCCCACCCACGCACGTCGTCTGGAGCCAATTTCCCGAGTTCGAACAACATCGTCGCCGCGTGTGCACCGATGCCGTCGTGCTTATTCTTCCGTTCGTCAAGGAACGGGACTATCAAGCCAGCGCAGTTCGACAGCTCGCCTAACCTGGCGAGCACGTCGGCATCGCTGCCGGCCGAGAGTTCGAAATCGATCGTCGCACGCGAAACGTTCCGCACCTCACTCGCGCTGACGTCACCGGCCTTGAGACGAGCCTCGAGAAGCGACGCAAGAGCTCGCCAGTCTCCCATTTGCGCTGACCGAACGAGAGGCGACGGCGCACAGGCCGCACACAGTGAAAATAGCACTAGCGCGGCGCGCGAGAGGCTCACGCGCGGAATCATAGGCCGAGGACGTCGCCAATGGCGATGCCACGTCCCATGACCCAGTCGATGCCGCGTATCGCTTTCTTCCCTTCGAGCTGAATCGAAAGCACCTCGACGGCGCCGGCACCGGTCGCCACGATCAATCGCGATTTGTCTGCAAAGAGGACCTCGCCCGATTTCGCCTGCGCCTCAATTCCGCGCACCACCAGTGTCTGATGAATTTTGACCACTTTGCCATGCGCTCGTGTGAACGCTCCGGGCCACGGGTTCATGCCGCGAACGTGATTGTGAACCGCGCTGGCGCTCTTCGACCAGTCGATGCGACCATCTTCCTTCTTGAGCATTGGAGCGAGCGAGGCTTCCGCATCGTCTTGCGCCAGAGGAACATATCCACCTGAAATGTACCTGGGGAGGCCTGCCCCAAGTGCCTCCGCACCCACCGCGGCAAGCTTCGTGGACAGCGCACCTGCGGTTTCATTTTCGTCAATTTTTATGACTAATTTGTCAAGTATCTTGCCAGTATCCATACCTTCATCGAGCAGCATCAGCGTGATGCCGGTTTCGACTTCGCCGTTCACCAAAGCCCAAGTGATCGGCGCCGCGCCACGGTATTTTGGCAAGAGCGATGCGTGCACATTGACGCAACCGAGGCGGGGCGCGTCGAGCACGTCGCGAGGCAGAATACGTCCGTATGCCACGACCAACGCGACGTCGACGGCCTGTTCTCGTGCCCAAGCGCCGAACTCGCCGGTGCGAAGTCGCGTGGGTGAAACGATTGGAATCCCAAGTTCGAGCGCCCGCACTTTCACCGGGGGCGGCGCAAGCGCCATACCGCGACCTGAAGTGCGATCGGGCTGACACACGCAACCGACAACGTCAGCCACGCGCGTGAGCGCATCAAGCGAGGGGACCGCAAATTCGGGAGTGCCGAAGAATAGCGCGCGCGGCTTCATGGGTGGACACGAGCTACATGAGAACATCTTGCTGCGCGAGGCAACTGATCAGCGGTCGATGGCGCCTACGCAACAACGAAAGCCGAATTCGTAACTACGAAAGCTACTTGGGTGGACACCATTGCGGAAGTCGCAATTGGGCTCCGGGTCCTTGAAGCACCCCGCCCAGTAGCATCCTCTCACCACGTGTCCGTAGCCCGGCTTGTGCGCGCGTTCACGCGCGGTCCACTCGGCTACGTTGCCGAGCATGTCGAAGACGCCCTCGTCGCTCTTGCACCCGGACATCGAACCCGAAGGCACGGCTTGATAGAGACGCGCCGCTTCACCAAGGGCACGTAGTTTTGGAAACGCCCCGAGCAGTGGCCATTTTGGCGAACGCCAAGTCGCCGTGTCGTTGCAGACCTCGCTTGCGTAACGCGCGGCGTACGAAAATCGCTTCTTCTTCTTACCCTTACACGCGCGCACCCACTCCCGCTCATTGCACAGGCGCTTGCTTCGCGCTTCGCACCAAAGCTGTGCATCGGCGGCGTCTTGATACGCAAGCGGAAGGGCACCCTTGCGATTCGGCGCCTCGAACTTATCGATGCAGAACGCGCCAATGCGAATGGAATCGGCAGGACATGCCGCCTTCTCGCGACTCGCCGTCGGAACTGGCCCCGGAAGCGGAGGCGGGGGACGTGCGGGCGCCGCCAGACGCATCTCCGGGTCAGGCATCGGCAACGCTGCGACCGACGCCTCAGGGAAGCGAGATTGGGCGGACACACCACAACCCACAAAAAAGCTGCCAACCAAAAGTACGGTAACCGCGACTGGAATGTCAGGGGGATGAACGCGTTTCACTGAGCCAGACCCCCTTTCGCACACCTATCGAGCCCCCTGTTGCACAACTTGTGTCTCGCGCAACGAAAGAAGTTCAGAATCTTGGCGCCGACCCGTAACTTAGTAGGAGAACGATCGACACGGCGCATTCCGGAAACCATGTGGGTCGTTGGGGAGACGACGGAGTAAGCGATGACGAAATCCGGCTCTGGTGGGACAAAGGCGCCGACAAAGCCGCCACCAAATCCCGCTTCTCAAGCGAAGAAGGCTGGCGGAACAAAAGGTGCAGGCCCAGGAAAAAGCACCGAAGCGCACGCAGGCAAAAAGAAGCATTCGACTGACGAGGAAACGATGACCAAACGGAAGAACGCCGCTGCTATCGCATATGAAGCAAGCCCGGCGAGTGCGGCCGACCCTCGTGGTCCCAATCGCGAAGACGACGAGGAAGCGAGCCCAACGAGTCGCGGCCCCGAAAGCCTCGCGCCCGAGAGCATGGCGCCCGAAAGCCTCGCCCCAGGGGTTCGCGAGGACGGCTTCGACGTTGTCGCCGAGGAAGAGGAAGAAGAGTTCGAAGCCGACGCCGAGGATGCGCCCGAGTCGATTCCCCCGCCTCCGGGAGGGGAGGGCACCCAAAAGAAGCGCGAAGAGGGCGGCGGCGACACAATGCTGTCGCTCTATTTCAGGGAGATGGCCACCCACGCGGTCATGACGCAAGAAGAGGAACACCGAAGCGCCGTAGCGGTGGAGCAGGCGGAAATTGACCACTGGGTCACATTGCTTAGCCACTTGCCTGCAGCCGAATTTGGACTCGAAGCGCTTGAACGCGTGCTGCCCGAAGACGTAGAAAAAGAGGGCGCTGAGAAGATCACGATCGCGCAGCTTCCAAAGTTGCGGAAGCTCCTGCGCACATTCCGCAAGGCCGGTTACAAAATCAGCTCGACCGAAGAGCGTGAGTACCGCGCTCTTTGCGAATCAATGGCTAAGAGCGTGCGACTGCAAGACAGTGATCGTCTTTGGGTCGCCGCCGTCGAATCGAGCGCACATCGGCTGGCTTACGGGACAGACAACGACGAACGCGACATCTTGTCGGACGAGGAAGAACCGGCACCGAAGTCGCTCGTCTCGTTCGAGCCAAGCGCGGCATATCAAAAATGGATCGGTCGCGTGATCGAATCCAATGCCGCATCCAAAAAGGCAAAGAACAGTTTCGTCAAAGCGAACCTGCGCCTCGTTGTGTCGATCGCGCGTCGTTACAATCGTGGCCGCCTACCGCTCATCGACTTGATTCAAGAAGGCAACATCGGCCTCATGAAAGCGGTCGAACGCTACGACCATACGCGTGGCTATCGGTTCTCAACCTATGCGTCGTGGTGGATACGTCACGCCATCAGCCGGGCGATCGCCGACAAAGGCCGTGCCGTACGCATCCCGGTGCACATGCTCGACACGCACAACCGTATTCAGCGCGCGACACAAGCCGTGGTCGCAAGAACCGGTGAGGAACCGTCGCTCCAGGAGCTCGAACGCGAAACGGGCATTCCGCAGGACAAGCTCGACAAGGTCAAGAGCGCGTGGACCGACACTCCATTCTCTCTTGATCGCGCCGTCGGTGATGAAGACGGTCGCAAGTTCATCGACTTCCTCGAAGACGAGCAGCAGCTCTCACCCTACGAGACGCTCGCAAATCAAAAGTGGACGTCTGAAGTGCGTCGTTTGCTTACAACGCTCACGCCGATCGAATCGCGCATCATTCGTTGGCGCTTTGGGCTCGATGACGAAGAGGAGCTCACGCTCAAAGAGATCGGCGACAAGTACAATTTGTCCCGCGAGCGCATTCGCCAACTTCAGGAGCAGGCGCTCGGCAAGATTCGCAAGCAAATGCGCGACTGATTCCTCCCAAGTTTTCCGAGGGCGAGAACCAGCGTGCCGAAGTACAAGAATCTTGACGGTACGACGCCCGGCAAAGGCGTGCTCGATCTCCTCAAGTGGAAGGCACTCGACCCTCTCAAGGGTAAGAAGCCGCGACCAGACTCATTTGTAACTCCAGTCCGACACAATGATGGCAAGGCGCTGGCGAGCGACAAATCGAACATTTCCTGGATCGGACACGCGTCATTTGCGATGAAATTTGGCGGGCAGACGATCGCGACCGATCCAATCTTCGCCGAGCGCGTTGGACACCACAGACGGAGAGCAAAACCAGGCATCGCCATCAGCGACTTGCCCAACATGGACATCGTGACCGTAAGTCACGCGCACTATGACCATATGGATGTGCCGTCGCTAAGGTCGCTCAACGGGAGAACACTCTTCATCGTACCAAAGGACTGCGGCGAGGTGGTCCGTCGGGCCGGCATCGACAACGTGATCGAGTTGGAATGGTGGCAGTCACATCAACATGGAGATGTGCGCATCACCCTCGTGCCTGCGCAGCATTGGTCGATGCGGACTCTGCTTGACCACAACAAGCGTCTCTGGGGTGGTTATGTCTACGAGAGCCCAGACGGCGTCGCCTACCACGCAGGCGATACTGCCTATAGCGAGTCGATGTTCGAAGCCATCGCCGCACGCTTCCCTCGGATCGATTGGGCCATGATCCCGATTGGGGCGTATGAGCCCGAGTGGTTCTTGAGTGGGCAACACATGGGCCCCGAGGAGGCTGGGCGCGCCTTTCTGCAACTTCGCGCGAGGCACTTTCTCGCGATGCATTGGGGGACGTTCAAGCTCACCGACGAACCTCTCGGTGAGCCTCCCGATCGTTTGCGTGCGTGGTTCACGTCCCAAGGGCTTGCCGCGGAGCGACTTTGGGTCTTCGACGTCGGTGAGAGTCGCTTGCTCGAATAACGGCGTCACGGGACAGGTGCGAACCGTTTCTGTCAGCGGCGAGTAATTGATTTCCGAGCGAAGTTGCTCGTTTCTCACGTGGCATGCGGAGTGCTCTTGTCGTCGTCATGCATACACAAGCCGTTTGCGATCCGATCGAAGAACGCGCGCGCATCCTGAACGCGCAACCCAGCGACCCCCTTCTGCACACCATGCGACTTCAGTGGGACGAATACCTCGGCGCGCTCCCGGCGGCAGGCCACCACCCTGCACGAATGATGTTTGCGACAAAAGACGCGTCACAGTTTCGCGGTGCGCTCGCGGAGTGCATGGCAGCTTGGTTCCTGATCGAGAAGCTCAAGCTCCGAGTCGTTGCGCTCGCTCCCGGCAGACGGCCAGATCCCGACTTCGTCGCGTATTTTGAAAACGAGCCCATCTTTGTCGAGGTCAAGTCACTTGTCGTGCCGCCGCACGCCTCGGCTTCTCACGTGAGAGATCGCATCGTCCAGCGCATCGACGATGCGATTCCGCAGCTCTCCGGCGTCGCCGTCGTTTGCCTTGCATTGCGGCTACCTCGCTCGCTGGAAGAAGAGAGGCAGACCCTCGTGACTGCGATGCAGCACGCGCTCACACCTCAAGTAAGCGCTGTGCTTGCACTCGAAGAGCGCATTGAAATTAACCCATCGGGCTTCTTCCGCGTGGACCATCACGCGCTCGTATTCTCGAACACGCGCGCCGCGTTTCCGCTACCCCGCGGAGTCTTCGCCGGCGTCCGTCAGGTCAAAGTCGACGGAGGCCAACGACGGGGATCAACGGGACCATCAAAGGGAGGCGATTGCATCATGCCAAGAGCAGCCATTCGGTGCCCCCGCGCCAGAGAGGACATCTCAGGGGGGGCGCCATGACAGCCCACAGTGGTTACAAACGGAGCAAGCGCACCGAGCGCGGGCACTACCTCTTCGAACGAAGCGACATGGACGACATGCATCACGCGCGCCGCTGGCGGAAGGGTAGCCATGCCACTTAGTGTAACGGCGCAATCGACAGCTTCGTGCACACGACCCGTCATGTGCATCGAATCGAGATAGCGTCGCAAATCAGCGCGCGTGCGATCATCCAATTCGCCTCGAGGAACCCGCTCGGCCCACGACGCAAGTGCAACGAAGAGCGTGCTCGCGAAGGCTTCTGCGCGATCAGCGTCGCCCACCACGAATGCAATGCGTGGACTCAAACAACCACTTTGATCAAACAGCACAACGTCACGGCTCAAGGCATTGGCGCACGCTTCGATGGGAGCGGATGCGTCTAGGTAGGCAACCCCAAACCCAGTTCCGTGAGCGCGAAATACGACACTCTTGTCCAGTTGATGGGCAATTGTGCGCAGCGTTGAATCACTTCCGTACGCATGAACCTCACCCGAAGCGATCGCGCGATAGTCAACTTCGTTAACAAATGAAACGTGTGCGTCACGCGCGTGCTCTCCGAGCAAACGTGCAAAGAATGGCTCGCGACGCGAGGCCTTCACAAAAACGGTGTCAGCGGCCGCTTTCGCTAACGCAATGGCCCGAAGCGAGGCCGTAAAAACGTTCGGCGAAAGGACGACCGTCACCGACATCGCTTCTGTCGCCCCCCCAACGAGCGCCTCAACCTCCGCCTGTGACGGATCAGTTTCGAGCGCGCAGTCGAGCGCCAAATCGACCCCATCCGGTGACAATTTCGTGATTTGCGTTAAGTCACATCGGAATCGATCGCGCAGCCGGCTAACCTTCCTCGCCGCTTCGATCCAACGCCAAACGCTCGCTTCGCGCTCCTTTCGCGTGCGACTCACAAGTCGCCTCCGAGAATCTCGTCGATGGCGATGGAGCAGCCTCGTGGCGATGCACTGGGCACACGACCCATCAGCTCGAACCCGTGACTCACGCGCCGCACGCGATCCGGAACGACGATGGCCCAAGCGCTATCAATATTGGCGAGGTCTTCGATACGAGCAATGCCCTCCTCGCCCGCGGGCACGGGATTGAGCGTCGTGGGGTCCACCGGCACCACCCGCGCCCACCGGGGCTCCGCATAAACGGGAAAGCCATCGTCACTCGTTGCGACTTCGTAGAACTGAGTCGAGAGCTCGGTCATGCCGTACTCGCTCATTACGTCGGTCATGTTGATCCCAAACGCCTGCGCGAGAAGGTCTTTGAGATTCGCAGCGTCGACCGATCGAGATCGCCCTTTGAAGCCGCCTGTCTGCATGACCCGGCTGCCCGTCGGGAGCGCAATTTGGAGCAGCCCCAATTCGTCAAGTAGGTGAACAAATGCGAGCGAGGTTCCGCAGACGAGAACCGGCGTCGAGGCACTTTGGGCGAGGTCTGCGAGGCGACCGATTTCGAGCACTCCACCGCGCAAGAAGAACGCATCGTCATGCAGGACCGATCCCCACGTTTGCACAAACAGCGAGAGCATGTGCGTAAGCGACGAGTCGGGAAGCTCGGCCGGCGGCGGACCGACGATCAGAATGGGAAACCGCTCGGATGAGAGCCTCAAGTGACGAGCTCCGCACTCGAGCGCTCCGAAATTGTAACTATGTGTGTGGCGAAACCAATGCGTGCCTCGGCTCCCGATCGTCGTGCCGCTCGTGCGGAAGGCGACCGGGGTGTCCACCTGCGCGAAGGCGCTCACGCGCGCGCGCTTGAACGCGTCTGTGGGGACCGCCGGAAACGTGGCCGCAACCTCACCGCTGCCATGCGCTTTGCACAGTCGCCCATAGCCGTCGACGTGCGCTGCCTGAAAGCGTGCGACCGCAAGCGCGAGCGATTCGTAACTATCGCCGCAGCGTTCCGTGCCGTCGGAAGCGGCACGAATGAACGCTTGCACACGGACGTGCAGCGCGTCACTCTCCCGGACCGTGTTCATCACGCACCCGTGTAGCCGGCGGGCTGGGGCACCTCAAAGCAAATCAACGACAATCTCGCCGTGATTCGCCATCGTCTGAGCTCGGTTGCCGCAAGGGGCGGCCATCGACGTACCCAGTTGGTCCTGCGAGCAGGGAGAACGACCAGCAAGACGGGCCCTTCATAACCGTCGTGGTCCAAAGTAACAGCAATCGCGCCGATTCGAAGTGTCACGCGCCGGGCGCCTCCTTGGCCGTGACGACAGAGACAGGGCCCTCAAGGTGCGTTTTCCCAGCGGCGCTCGCCGGCATGGGCCTTGCGATACGAAGGCTGCGCGCGCAGTTTCTTGCAACAACCGAATGGGACGAATGGACGGGCGGGACAACCGACGGGGTGTGGTGATGCCAACACCAAAGTAACGGGGTCGTCGCTAAACAGATTCGACAAAAAAGTGGCTCTATCCGCAACTGTCGTTTTCTTCTCCCCGGGGACCCCGGGAGCGGAAGATTCTGCGCAGCCCCCGGGAATCGAGTCAACGCGGAGTTGCGTCCGCGGCTCGACCACGGCGCCCTGGCGTGAGCCCCACCCGTCGCGTGTCCCGCGGCTACTTACTCGCGCTCATGACATTGCCGTCGCCGTTCGCCGCCCAGAACACCCGCGACCCATCGACCGCGACGCCGAATGGCTTCTTCTGGCCGTGCGCAATCGTCCGAATCCGGCCGCCACTCTTGGCGACCTTCATCACCTTTCCGCCCGACTGATTCGCCCAAAACACGTGGGTATCGTCGATCGCGAGGCCCCGCGGCGTTCCTTGCCAAGCCGCGAGCGTGACCACGTGGCCGCCATCAATCGGCACTTTCTTCACGCCTCCGATCATGTTTGCCCAGTACACGTGCGTCGCATCCACCGCGATGTCTTGGGGCAACGCTTGGTCCGCCGCGAGCGTCGTGATCTCCCCTCCTTTCACGCTTATCTTCTTAATCCGGCCACCGAGTATCGTTCCCCAATAGACGTACCCACCCGACACGGTGATGCCACCCGGCATGAGCTGGTCGTTCACCAGTTCCGTAGCGTGACCACCTTCGAGCGGCGCCTTCATCACCGTGCCTCCGTTTTCGGTCGTCCAGTATACCGACGTGGCATCGATCGCGATGCGCGCGGGACGTTTCTGTCCGCGCGCGAGCACCTTGGTGGCCCCGCCAGTTACCGGCGCGCGCATCACGTTGCCATCTTCGGTCGCCGTCCAATAGACGTACTTCGCGTCAACGGCGAGCCGCGCCGGTTTCGCACTTGCGGCGATTACTTGAGGCTTTCCGCCATGACGCGGCACGCGCACCACGCCTCCGGTAGCCGAAAAATTCGTCCAATACACGTAGGCGCCATCTGTAGCCACGCCCCAGGGATCCGCCTGACCGTGTGCGAGTACGCGAACATCGTGCTTCGCGGTCTCGTCGTCATCGTCTGCCTGCGCGTTCACCGCAGCGAGGAAAATGCCACCCGATACAAGACGCACGACTAACGACCGAAGAAATTGCATGGCGTCACTGTACGGCCAAACTCAGCTCAATGATCCATCGGGACCACCCCTTGTTGGAAAAGCTCGCTCACTTCCCGACATCGCGATGCACCTCTTGCTCACGCGAGCGCGCGGCCGAGCGCTGCGGCTGCTGCGTCGAGCAACGTAGCGTTAGTGTTGAACGCGGGCGTGAACGTCAGCACGTCCCCGGCCTCACCACCCGTGAGCACAATGTAGCCGTCCATGAGCAATTTTCGCGACACGGCAAGCGCGCGAGGTGCGCCCGGCACGCGAACACCCACCATGAGCCCACGCGCCGAAATGCTCGCAACATCGCGGCCCACTTCACGTCGCAAAGCCTCGACGAATCGATCACCAAGTTGACGATTCCTCGTGACCCAATCTTCTCGAAGGACCTTGCGCAAGACGGTCAGAGCAGCAACGACCCCCGAAGGATGCGCTGCGTGCGTCGACGTGTGAATCGCGGCGCCGCCATGTTTCGCCCACGCGTTCATGACGCCTTCGCGGCCAATCATGGCGGAGATTGGCCATCCCCCCCCGAGCGCCTTTCCTAGACACACGACGTCAGGTCGTCCCGCACTCGCAACTGACGCGAGCATCGACCCGGATCGACCGATACCAGTCCACACCTCGTCGGCAATCAGAAGTGCGCCGCCTTCGTCGCAAGCGCTGCGAGCGGCCGCCCAAAAGCCCTCCGAAACCGCAATACACCCACCCCTTCCAAGCACCGGCTCAACGAGCACCGCGCCCACGTTGCCAGATCGAAGAGCAGAACGCAGTTGCTCGAGCGAAAGCGACAGTTCACTCGCTGGATAATCAAGAAACTGTACGTTTTGGTTGAGCTGCCCAAAGAAGGGATCGCGGAACTTGGAAGAGAGCCCGCAAGCTGCAAGAGGGCCGTGGGAGAGACCGTGGTAGGAACCCTTGAACGCAACAATCCCCGGCTTGCCGGTCGCGAGCATCGCAGTCTTCAGCGCGGCTGTAACAGCATCCGCACCACTTCCGCCGAGCAAGACCCGCGCGCCCTCTTCAGGATAGAGCGCTGCGAGCGCCTCAAGCAGTGGTGCCTTGCAATCGGCCGCGTAGACGTCTCCCAGCGCCATCGAGAGCGCGTAGTCCTGGGCGAAGACTTCCGACGCGACTTCAGGATCGTTGTAACCAAATGCGAGCGCACCAAAACCTGCGGTGAGATCCACATATCGATTGCCGTCAACGTCCGTTACATTTGAACCGCGACCGCGGGCGTAGACGATGGGCGCGTGATCGTGCCCACTAGTGGCAACGCGTGCCTCGCGTCTTGCTTCAAAAGAAGGACACTCAACTCGCGCCATGCGAAGCGAGAGTGCTCGTGATTTTGGCCCTGGCGGCGTGACCATAATCTCGGGCATTTGCTGTCCGAGTTCGTCGACGCGGTCGATCGCCCTCATCCAACAACCTGGTTACGGCCGCCTCGCTTCGCTTCATAGAGAAAGCCGTCCGCTATTTGTAACAAATCATGACCTGTTTTTTCGGCGTCATCGAGAGTCGCAACGCCGATCGAGATGGTGACCCGAATCGTCTCACCTTGAAACGTAAAGCGCGCGTGCTCGGTGCGCTCGCGCAAGATCTCCGCAAGTGCGCGCGCACCTTCAAGACCCGTTTCCGGCAACAGAATCGCGAACTCCTCGCCGCCATATCGCGCGAGGACTTCGTCTCGGCGAATTCGACTCTGCACGGTGCGAGCCACCTCCTTGAGCACGAAATCGCCCGCAAGATGACCGTGCGTGTCGTTAACAAGTTTGAAGTGATCGATGTCGAACATGAGGAGCGACAGGGGGCGTACGTGCCGCTTCGCGCGCATGAGCTCTTTCTCGAGCGCCTCGAGAAAGAAGCGCTTGACGTGCGCTTGCGTCAGACCGTCGATGATGGTCATGCGATAAATTTCTTCGTGGTAGAGCGCCTCGACGTCCTCGCCCGCGAGGTACTTAAAAATGGTGGGGCCAACCTTTAGGCGGTCCCCATTGTCGAGTCGCTGTTCACGCAGGACTTGAGCGTCGTTTACGTAACTTCCGTTGGTTGAACCATCATCGACGCACCACCAGTTGTGGCCCCGCTGTTCGAGGTGGGCGTGCCTTCGCGACACCGAGTCGCCCTCGAGCGCGATTTGATTCTCAAACCCTCGCCCAATGCGGACCGGGCTCGCATCGAGGACAAATCGCTTCCCCAGAAGCGTCGGCTCCTTCGTGTAGATGACGACCAAGCAATCGTTACCTCGCGCCGTATCGCCCTTAAGCGGCTTATCGACGACCGCGGTAATTCGCGTTTTCTCTTCTGCATCGGTCACGAAGGGCACCCAGGCCGGCTTGTTAGCGCAGGAGTCGCCGCAAGAATATGGCTGATGTGCACGATTGAGCTTACGTTCAGGGCGTTGAAAACGTCCGCTTTCTTTGACGCTGTCGCCGGGAACTATGACCGCGATCTGGGTCGATCTCTCGAGGAAGTGCGCTCCCGCCTCGACGGCGTGATCCCACGTGGTTCTCACGTACTTGACCTCGGCATTGGCACAGGTCGTGAGCTCGTCGTGCTCGACGAGCTCAGTTGCATCGTGACTGGCATCGATTCCTCCGAACGCATGCTCGAACAGGCCAGAGCGCGCGGACGCGCAAAGTCGCTGGTCCTCGGAGACATTTGGGCGCCGTGGGCCGTTGCTGACCGGTCGTACGACGTCGTGATGTCCTTGCACGGCACGCTCGCCCACCCCCCCGATGCCGATGAACGCCACCTCGACGCGCTTGCGCGCGAATGCGCTCGCGTCGTTAAGCCCGACGGAATGATCTACCTCGAAGTGCCCACGGCGGAGGCGATGGCGGCCTCTTTCCATGAGGGGCACCCGATCGTCATCACTCCCCTCGATGACCGCACAGCGGAGTGCACCGACACGCGAAGTGGCATCAAGCTCCTTGCCGTATCATGGCCCGAATCCGCGTGGTCCAGAGCATTCGAACCCTTGTTTTGGCTGAGCCTCGCCGCCTCAACGTACGAACTTTGCGTCATTGCCTCACCGCGCGAACCTGACGAATCTGGCCGGTGAGCCTCTCCCAGCGGCTATCCTTCTGGGCATGAGACTCGCCATTGTGGCCGCTGCAATTTCTCTCATCACAGTTACATTTTCAACGGAAGCAGGCGCCAATGGACGCGCCGCCGGTGCGAATCAGCTCGTCATCGGATCGAACAACGAACTCGTCCTGCGCACAACGTTCGGCGTGCTTTTGGCCGACGACGCTGGGAAATGGCATTGGGTCTGCGAAAGTGCAATCGGCTACAGTGGCACCCAAGATCCTGCAATCGGCATCATGGCCGACACGTCGATCATTGCGGGTCTATTTACCGGCCTCAGTCACTCGACCGTCGATCGCTGTTCTTGGAGCTTTGTTCCGGGCGCCCTGGTCAAGCAGGTCGTCAGCGATGTCACCGTACGAAAGGACGATCCCGCGTCGGCCTTCGCGCTTACTTGCACGTACGACGGCGGCGGCGGGACAAACCCCCAATACAAAGTTCAGCTTCACGGAACATCCGACAACGGCGCAAGCTGGAAGACACTAGGCACAGCGTTGCCCCGCAACGCGTTCGTCGAAACACTCGAGGTCGCCCCCTCCAGTCCGGCCCGCATTTACGTATCAGCCGAGCTAATCGAAGCCCCGTTGCACGGCGTTGTCTACACGACCGACGACACCGGCGAGACCTGGTTATCCGCAGACGTCAACCTTCTTTCCGACATGACCGATGTCAAAACCAACACCGAGAAGGCGCTCTACATCGCGGCCGTCGACCCAACAAACCCAGACCGCGTTTATGCACGCACGGGCGGCGAAGGTCCAACCCGCTTGCTCGTGAGCGATGACGGCGCAAAGACATGGGTTGAGCGCATCCGCCTTACGGGCCAAATGCTCGGCTTCGCACTTTCGCCCGACGGCAAGCGCGTCTTCGTTGGCGGCCCCCAAGATGGCATCAAGGTCGCATCAACCGGCGACTGGCAATTTGCGCAAACGACGAAGATCGAAATCGAGTGTCTCACGGCGCACGCAACAGGGCTCTACGCCTGCTCCAATGAGGCGAACGGGTTCCTGCTTGGCCTCTCTGGCGATGAGGGCAAAACGTTCAAACCACTGTTACATTTTACGGATATCGAAGGTCCACTCACGTGCGCGACCGAAGCAGGTGCGCAGTGCGCCGCAGAGTGGCCGGCCCTCCGAGATCGGATCCGCTCCGGATCCGTCGCTGCGGGCGAGCCGCCTTCAACTGACGCTTCCAACCCTGGAAGCGAGGCACCCGGCCGCACAGGCTGCGCATGCAACATGACGCAGACTGAGCAGGGAGGCGCTTCGCTCGTCGCCCTTTTCACCGCGACTCTCGTCGCTCTTCTGCGACTCAAGAAGCGTTAGCTCTGCTCGGCGACCTTGGGCGACGACGCCGCTGCGGCGCGCTTCTCGGGAATGAGCTGCACACGGCGGTCGGGCTCATGGCCAACGCTCTCGGTGCGCACACCTTCGGCATCCTTGACGGCCATATGTACAACGCGGCGATCGCGCGGACTCATGGGATCGAACGTAATGATCTTGCCTTCCCGCGCCACCCGCTGCGCGAGCTTCTTCGCCATCGTCGCGAGCTGGTCCTCGTGACGAGCGCGATACCCTTCCGCGTCGACCAAGATATGTCGCTTCTCACCACCGAGACGAGCGATCACGCGAGTCGTGAGATATTGCACGGCTTCTAGCGTCAGGCCCTTCTTCCCAATGATGCGCCCTGCATCAGGACCTTCGATTTCGAGCCGTAGTTCGTCGCTCTCGGCTTCGCCATCGTCGGGAGCAACGTTGACCTCAACGTCCATCTGCATCTTGCCGAGCAGCAAGCGAAGAAACGAGAGCGCCTTGTCGGCTTGTGGATCGGCCTTGATTTCTTCTGTCTCAGACACTTGGTAAACTTCCTTTCCCAAATGCGTACGAGGTTGCAACGCGCCCAATTGCAGTTCAGGCGCGCTATCTCGCCGCGGTAATTTCTCTGACTTGGATGGTGCCGGCCGGCGGCGGCGGTGGCGCGAACTTCTCGATCGCTAGCTGCTGCACGATACCAAGAATGCTGTTGGTGAGCATGTACACACCGAGAGCCGCCGGCAAAAAGAGCATCATCACAGTAAAGACGATCGGCATCATCCACGTCATCATCTTCGCTTGAACCGGGTCAACCCCCTGCATTGGAACGATGCGCTGCTGCAAGATCATGAACCCGCCGAGCAAGAGCGGCAAAATGTAGAAACGATCAGGTGCCGAAAGGTCGGCGAACCAAAGAAACTTCACGTGATACATTTCCGCCGCGGTTTGCAATGTGCGGTACATCGCAAACCAAACCGGCATCTGCACGAGCTGGGGCAAGCAACCACCGAGTGGGTTAATCTTGTGCTTCCGCCAGAGCTCCATTTGCGCGAGGCCGAAGGCCTGCTGGTCGTCTTTGAACTTCTCTTTCAATGCGTCGAGCTCAGGCTTGATCCGCCGCATCGCAACGGTCGACTGAATCGATTTCCACGTAAGCGGAAACAAGACGAGACGGACGCACACCGTCATCAAGATGATCGCGAGACCCCAATTTCCGAACGTCACCTTGTCGTGCAAAATGTTCAGGAAGTTGACGAGTACTTTCGCGACCACCGTGAAAAAGCCGAGGTCGATAAGGCCATCTGCGCCACGGTTGCCGCCTGCAACATGCGCAAGGACAGAACGCTCTTTGGGACCAAAAAACGCCGTCTGCCTGTACGTTGCCGAACCCTTTGGCGCGAGCTCGCGGACGGGGTAGTTCATCCACGCGCGGTAACTCTTTGCCGCATTGTCGTCGCTCGCCGACTGGCCGACGGCGGTCGGCCAACCCTCCGTGATGAGCGCGCAATCGACCTTCTGGTCCGGCTCCGGAAAGATCGCTTGCGCAAAGTAGTAGTTCGAAACCGTCACAAATCGGTCAACGCCGGTTTCGAAGTGCCAACCATTCTTGAAGTCGTCAGGGTTCTTTCGGGTAATCTGCGTCCCGCCAGCGCACGCGACATCCGACACGAACGGGGACACTCGTCCTAGGCTGCCGCTCAACTCCTTGTTGAAACGCCACGCAAAAACGCCGGTGCTGAATCGGTGCTTCTTCGGCACGTCGGCCAAGTTCGAGACCGTCGTCTCGACGTCAAGTTCGTAAGACCCCGATCCTGAACGATAAACTTTCTTGACAGCTACGAGACCGGCATCTTCGTAACTGAACTCGCACGTTTTTGCGTCGAGTTGTTTCGCCTTCCATGGAAAGCGATCGTATCGAAATTGGTCGTCCGCACCTGGCGTCCGAAAAAGGGCGCGCAGCGAGCGCCAGCGTTCGTGGTCAGGGGTCGAAGAAATGTCGGCTGCAAGACTCTGCGCAAATCGTTGCTCGAGAAGTCTGAAGTGAACAATGGCCGCGCCACGACCCGACAAGTCGGCCTCATATTTGCTGGTCTTAATCGAGCACAGTTCGCCTTCAGGCGGCTGCGGAGCCGCTTTGTCGTCGACGAGGTCGGGAGCGAAATCGGGTGCGTTTATATAGGTCTCAGCGGACGGGACCACTGGCGCATCGGACGACTTGCGGCCCATGAAGAAATACAGGGCGAGCAAACCAGCCGCGATGAGCAGCAAACGAGAGACAGAATTTCGGTCCATGGATCACAGTCGCGAGAACGGAGGGCTCGGCCTGGGCGAAGATGGCTCGAGCCGTCCCCGTGGCAAAGGTGGCGGGTCATAACCGCCCGGATGAAACGGATGGCACTTACACAGCCGAACCGCGGAAAGCAAGGAACCCCGCAGGGCGCCGTGCTGCTCGAGGCAGGCCGCCGTGTAGCGTGAGCACGAGGGTTGAAACCGGCACGAGGGCGTCAGCATGGGCGAAATCGCGCGCTGATAAAATCGAATCAGCGAAAGCAAGAGCCTGACGATCATCGCGCTCTCTTCGCTAGCGCGGGTCGACGCCCAAGTCACCCGGCGTCACCGCGGATGCAACCAATGTCGCTGCCTTGCGCTCCACAAGCTTCCACACGTGCAACCACTGCTCCTGCGTGGCCGTGAGATCAAGGTCGGCTGCGCCTGGTTTCGCGATAATCACCAAATCAACGCCACCTTCGAGCGGTCGCTCCCAAGTGCGGAAGCACTGGCGCAAGACCCGTTTGGCGCGATTGCGCTCCACCGCACACCCCACCTTTCGACTCACCACGAGCCCGAGGCGAAACACGCCCGTTTCGTTGCCCATCAGCACGAACACAAAATGCGGCGCGTGCACCCGCAACCCCGTTTTTTGCGCACGCTGATACTCTCGCCGCAGCCGTACGCGCCGCGCCTTCGAGAAGCCAAAGCGACCGCCCTTCAGACCGCGGATGGGGCCGCTCTTCAGGATGGGGCCCGGCGCAGCGTCACTGCTCGTGTCACTTCTTGTACAGAGCGACGGTGAGGCGATGCCGCCCCTTTGCGCGGCGGTTCGACAGGACCTTGCGGCCGCCAGCGGTGGCCATGCGTGCGCGGAAACCATGGGTACGAGCGCGGCGAACGTTGTGCGGTTGGTAGGTACGCTTCATGGTATTCCTCGGGGCCCAAGGGGATGGGGGAGGCGCAATAAAGCAGGCTCCCCGAGAATCGTCAAGCGTTTCGGGGCCAGCCGGGGTTTCCGCGGATCACTGAACACCGCGTCTTTTTCGACCTCGTGTTCAGCAGATGCGACGATGGCAACGCCGCCCTTTGTCGGGGCGACGATTTCGAGGATAAAGCGCACCATGGCAACGCTCGTACGATCTCGCCTGCTTCTGGCCGCCCTTCTTGGAGCCACCGCCACGCTATCGTCGGCGGCGCGGGCCCAGGTCTCAACGTTCCATCTCGATCGCCTCGAGATGCCGGGTGCCCCTGAAGATGGCCTCGTCCTCTACCGCCCTGTCACGCAAGAGCAGGCGCTTGTGTTCGGGCAGTTCGCGGTCGGTTACTCGCTCAACCCTCTACGCACATCGAATATCTCCCCCCTCAATCGAAACGTGCGTACGCGTTCGGACTACGCAGTCATCGATCATCAACTGAGCGTCTATGCCACCGCGGGCATTCAACTTCTCGATCGCCTCACGCTCTCGGCAACGATGGAAGTAACGCCGTTTCAGATCGGCCAGAACCCCAACTACGTGCTCGGCGGCGGCCTTCTTCCATCCGGGACTACAACCGTGTCGACGGACGGTCCCACGGCAAGCGACCTGCGCCTCGATGCGCGCGCTGTCGTGTGGCGCACGAAAGATCGCCGAGGCGCGATCGGTCTTCAGGCGAGCGTCTTCCTCCCCACAGGTTCGACGGGCGCGTTCGGCGGAAACGGCTCACCGTCCGCACTGCCAATGGTCACCGGCGAGTACGCGCCGATGAAGAACCTCATCCTGGTCGGCAACATGGGGGTCCACTTCAGGCCGCGCACCGCGATCAACCAACCCACAACCGGCGACGGCCTCGGCGTAGGCACCGAGTGGCGTTGGGCGATCGGTGCGTTCGTTCCACTCAAGGGCGGGAAGTACCGGATCGGGGGCTCGATCATGGGCCAAACCGGCCTGATGTTCGACGATGCGATCGTGGGAACGACGGCCTTCAACTACCAGACCACGCCCATCGAATGGAACGGCGAGTTCCGCATGAAGTTCGGTCCGCACGGACGCTGGTGGACTGGCGCGGGCGCGGGCACACGCATCGTTGGCGGTTACGGAGCGCCTGATCTTCGCGTGCTCGCGACAATCGGAACGTCGTTTCCCATCAAGGACAGCAGGCCCGAATTGGCGCCTCGCGAAGCCTTCAAGAAGGGCATTCTCGGTGAAGGGCAGCGCGATACCGACGGCGACGGCGTGCCCGACAGCGTCGATCCATGCCCGCTCGAAAAGGAAGATGGTAAAGAACCTGATCCAACGGACGGCTGCCCCGCACCGCCCGATCGGGACGGCGACGGGATTTTGGACATCAACGACAAGTGTCCCGACGAGCCTGAAGACAAAGACGGCATCGACGATGAAGACGGCTGTCCCGAAAAAGACGTCGACGGTGATGGCATCGAGGACGAAAAAGATGCGTGCCCGCGCGTCCCAGGCAAGCCAAACAGCGACCCAAAGAAGAACGGCTGTCCGACACTGATCGTGCTCGAAAAATCGCAGGTCCGTGTTCTGCAACAGGTCAAATTCGCAACTGGATCAGCTACAATTCTCCCTGGAAGCTTCGCGATGCTCCAAGAGGTCGTCGACCTCCTTAAGGTCACACCGAGCATCAAGACAATCGCGGTCGAAGGCCACACCGATAACGTTGCAGGTGCCGCATTCAACCTTGATCTCTCACGCAAGCGCGCTGCCTCCGTGAGGAAGTGGCTCACCGATCACGGCGTGGAGAGTTCTCGACTGACCTCAGAAGGCTTCGGCCTCACCAAACCGATCGGCGACAACAAGACGGACGTTGGCCGAGCGGCCAACCGGCGCGTTGAGTTCAAGATCGTCGGTGCCCCGCCGAGCGACGACAACGAAGCTCCAAAATCAACAGACGAAAAGGACGACACAAAGACCCCGACGCCGCATAAGTGACCTCTCAACTTTCGATCACTTATCGATTAATGGTGAGCGCGCGAGACGCCTGCAGCTTCGCGCCCGTACCGTCAGTTCCGTTGACGGATATTTCGTATATCCCTTCCTTCGGAAACGCATAGTCCGTCGTCCAGTAGCCGCCCTCGAAGCGCATCGGCAGTGTGCTCGGTTTCGAAAGGCCTCCCCCGCTCACCGTCAGCTCGAGACCTTTGAGCGCCTTCGTCTTGAACGCGAGCACGCGAAATGTGCCTCTGTCGCTCGAACCCTGACTAGAGCGAAAGCGAATGCCCACCCGGACCGTCCCCTTATGCATCTTGGTTTCGCCCGAGAGTATGAACGCGCGATCGGTTTCAATTTCGCGCTCGAGATCCGCGGCGTCGCGCTCTTCGGGATGCAGTTCGCGCGCAAGTTGCACAAGACGACGCGCCTCATCGAGATCGCCTTCGAAGCGCCGATCGCGCGCCTCCTGAACTGAATCGTCTGCCGCAAGGTGCCGAACACGAAGCAACGCTGGGTTGTTCGGCCACTTCGCCAATCCTTCGCGGGTAATGTCCCGAACGCAGTTGCCTGGCGGCGTGTCGTACCGCTCGTGCACAAGCGCGTCCTCGGCCCGCTTGATCTCACGATCGAGATCGCTCGCCGACGCCGATGTGACGACCCCAAATTTGGACGCGAGCGCAAGTGCTCCACCGGCTCCGAGAACAAAACAGGCACCAAAAAAAAGGGCGGTAGCTCGCCTGGCGGACGAGTTCCTTGGTCGACTGCGAAGAGTTTGAATCGGAGGAGGGGCCTCGAGCGGGGGCGCAACGACATTCGCGCGCACAGTACCCCCTGCGGGTACGCCCATCGCAGACAGAGGCGAGCGGCTCGCCGCGGCGTTGAGCGCGGCGCCTTCGTCAAGAGTGGCGTCCAACGCCTCAGACAACGGAGACAAGTCGATTGGATGAGGCACGCTCGTGCGTGCAAAAGCTCGCGAGCCGCTTCCGCTCGCGTGATCGTGGCCGAACGCACCGCCAGCCAGTTTGGTCGCATCGATACCCGAAGCGAGTGCTGCAGTTGCCAGCGCCTCTCCGAACGAACGAGCATCAGGCGCGCGATCGCTTGGACGCTTGTTGAGGTTCTGCATGACCACGCTCGCGACGGCTGGCGGAATATGGGACGTATCGGGCAGCGAAAGTAACTCGGGTGGCGTGTCGTGAATCTGACAGATAAGAAGCCCTACGGCCTGATCGGCATCGAATGGCGTTCGTCCGCTAAGCAACTGATAGGTCAGCGTCGCGAGCGAATATACGTCGCCCGGAGGCCCTACCGGCTGCCCTTGGGCGCCCTCGGGTGATACGTAGCGCGCCGTGCCAAAAATGAGCCCCGCCTGCGACGCCATCGACTGCTCGCCCCAGCTCAATCGCGCGACACCGAAGTCAAGAATCTTGACAAAATCGGAATTCGCCGCTCGCCGAATCAACATGATGTTCTCAGGCTTGATGTCTCGATGCACGATGCCGTTGGCGTGCGCTTCGCCGATGGCGTCGGCTGCCTGGAGCACGATATGCAAGGCACGCATGATCGGCATCTGCTTCTGCTCCACCAGTGCTTGATGAAGAGAGATTCCGTGGAGGCACTCCATCACGATGCAAAGCGCGCCGTCCGGCAGCTGCGCGCTGAGGTACGCGTGCACGACGTTTGGGTGCTGGAGACGCGACGCAACCTTCGCCTCGCGTGAAAATCGTGCCACGAGTTGGGGGTTCGCGCTGAGCTCCCGACGCAAAATCTTCACGGCAACATCACGGTCCATCCCGTGTTGAATGGCGCGATAAACACGACCCATCGCACCTGAACCGATGAGCTCTACAATTTCGATTTGATCAAGGATCTTGCGACCCAGATACGGATCGGACTCGATCAATGTCTCGCTGAGCGCGCTGCCGTCGTTCGAACAAAAGGCAGCATCAAGCGGATACGTCTGCCCGCATTTGGGGCAGCGTTTTCCGGTTCGCTGCGACGCTTTTGCCACGCCTTCCATCGTTCTATCGTGATTCCCTACGCTTTGGACGTATGACGGACGAATCCGTTCGCAAGTTCTGCAAACGCCGCGCCGGATTGAAGCCAAGATTATCTCGGCGTGCACGACCGACGCGAAGAAAGGAAGGATCGGCCTCGAAATGAGAGTTCTGCTTCCGATTCGAGGCTTGGTTGCATGGGTTTCGCATGTTGCAGAGGTCCCATACCTTGCGCCACCGGTGCGTCACTGTGGTGAACGCGTCTGAACGGCAAACTCGCCTTCCGCGGGAGAACAACGTCCGCAAGAAAAACGCGGGTTGCCTTCGAGGAAAGCAACCGTCTACTTTGCGCCCGTGGGTTCACAAGCCAAGGCACAGAAGCAAAAGGCCGCACGCGCGAAGGCGGAACAGCCGGAGGTTCCGATCGAGCACGTCCCCATCGAGGGCGCGTATTCGCTGCAACTGCCGATGTTCGAGGGGCCACTCGACCTCTTGCTTCACCTTTGCCAGAAGCACGAACTCAACATTCTCGACATTCCGATCAGCTTCGTGACCGGCAAGTACCTTGAGTATCTGGCCATCATGCAGCTGATGGATCTCGACATCGCAAGCGAATACCTGCTGATGGCGGCAACCCTCGCGCACATCAAGTCCAAGATGCTCTTGCCCGCACCACCACCTGGCCAAGAGGACGATGCGCTTCTCGAGGAAGAGGACCCGCGTGAGGCGCTCATTCGGCGCCTGCTCGAGTATCAAAAGTACAAGCACGCAGCGCAGCAGCTCGCTTCGCGCGGCATCGCGGGACTCGATATCTTTTTTCGCGGCACGCAAATCGAAGAAGCTGTTCACACAGGGATGGCGCCGCTCGCCGACGTGCAAGTGTTCTCGCTCGTTGAGGCGTTCCAACACGTCCTTGCGAGAACAAAGGTCAAGCTCACGCACGACGTGATCGCCGACCGCATTAGCATCACGGACCGAATTCACGAACTCGCAGACGCCCTCACGCGCAAACCTCGCGTCCTCTTCGAAGAACTTTTCTCCGGTCTCACAACGAAGTTCGATCTCGTGATCACGTTCCTCGCCTGCCTCGAAATGACCCGACTCAAAATGACCCGACTCTACCAAACCGATCCTCTCGGGCCGCTCTATGTCGAGCTCGCCGAAGCGACGGCGGCCGAACCACTTGAATTGCCGGCCCCAGTATCCCTTTCGATCGAAGGGGGTGACGCATGACCGCCGGCAACGAGTTCATGTCGACCCAAGAAGAAGAAGAAGAAGTGAGCGCATCCCTCCTGGGAAGCGTGGCTTCGGAAGAAATAGACGACGAGTTGCTCCCTGAGACAATTACGAAGGAGCCGTCGGGCGAGGTCGAGGAGCCGATCGTTCCGAGCGAGCTCGCCGCGAGTTTGTTTGAGGGTCCCGGCGCCGAGTTTGAGCATGACGAATGGACGCAGGCGTCGCGCGCGGACGAACTCATCGACGAAGACGCCCTTGCCCAATTGAGTCAAGAATCGGAACTGTTTGCATCCGAGCCGGAGAGCGAGCTCGCCGCCGCGGATCTCAAGCCCTTGGAG
Source organism: Myxococcales bacterium (assembly GCA_023248735.1). Taxonomy (GTDB): domain Bacteria; phylum Myxococcota_A; class Polyangia; order Polyangiales; family Polyangiaceae; genus JAHFDX01. The sequence goes on along the minus strand of JAHFDY010000030.1, from coordinate 325 downwards.
AACGAAGGTGGTGTGTCACGACAGCACCTGAAAGGACTGCTTGAGTCTCTCGTCTTCGTCAGCGACAAACCGATTAAGGCGGGTGACTTGGCCAAAGCCGCGTCAGCCCCGATCAAGGAAGTACAGGAGCTCCTGGTCGAGCTAAAGGCGGAGTTTGCCCATCGCGGCGTGCTGCTTGACGAAGTTGCAGGGGGGTGGGTTTTCCGCACGAACGCCGCCTTCTCGCCATTCGTTCGCGATCTAACCAAGCAGAAGCCCGTGAAGATGTCGCGCGCGCAGCTCGAGACACTCGCCATCCTCGCTTATCGCCAGCCCATCACACGGC
>JAHFDY010000191.1 GCA_023248735.1 Myxococcales bacterium | reverse complement strand
TGGTCGCTGTTGGCGCGGTGTCGGCGGTTTTCACCGGTGCGGTTGCCGTATCGGTTGGAGGCGGCTGTGATGGCGCCGTGGTCGGTGCTGTGGTCGTTTCGGGTGGGGGTGGCGCCACGGCCGTCGGAACGGGCACCGGCGCTGCGGTTGCCGCAGCATCGAGTGTTGCGGACGAGGAGGTCGACGCGCTCGTCGGCGCGCTCGCCGAAGACGGCGCGCTTGGTTGGGACTCGGAACGAGCACCAGGCCGGTTACGAATTGCCCACGTCAAGAAGAACCCAGCGGCAACGGCCAACAGCAATCCGATAATTCCCAAGAGAACCCAAAGCGGCCCGCGCGCGCGTGGCACCTCGGGGGGGTCTTGAACCGGCGTCTGCATCGGCGGGGCGAACGGCGAAGACGCTGAGTAGTTGGGAAACGCTGGCGCAGGTGCACTCAGGTGTTGCGGTTGTTGCTGCAGCTGCTGGGGTGGCGCCTGTTGCGGTGGGGGAACGAATCCATCGGGCGCCATCGGGATCGATTGCGCAAAGGGACTGTGCGTCATCGCCTGAACTTCCGGCGGGACGGGTTGCATGATGAGGGTGCGCGAAGGGCCCTTCGTTGGCGCACTTGCAGGCATCGCTGCGGTTGCGTTCGGATTGGCCACGGGTGCTGCCGCGACGATGGATGGTGACGTCATCGGCGGGGCGAAGGGTGTCAGCTGGGGTTGCGAAGCGCGCGCTGGTGGTGGTCCCGCCGGTCGTGGTGGCCCGAGCAAGTCATGCGATGAAGTCGCACGATGTGCAGCCTGCTGAAGCGCTTGCGCTACGTTGCCTCCACCCAGCGGTCCACCGACCTGTGGCGAGGATGGTCCGTACGATTGAACAGGAGGCGGTGGGAAATCCGCCGGAGGAGCGCTCGCGAGGGAAGGGCCGCGGCTCTTGTCTCGCGCCGCTGGCACCTTTGCCGAAGATGATCGCGTGCTTTCGATGCTGATGTCGTGGTCGCGCAGCATGATCGAGGTCATCTCGTCTTGATCGGCCGCGTCGGCATCGGCAATTTTCTTGACGGATGCCGGATCGGCGTTGCGCAACTGTGAAAGTAAGGCGAGGGCGGAAGGTGGCTTCGGCGCCGATTCCATTTCGGGCGGAGGGGCTGGGTGCGTGGGTCCAGCGTGGCCGGAAGCCGCGGATGGGTTCTGAAAAATGTGCGTCCTTGGTGCCATCACGGTCGGTTCGTCAATCGACCCAGGCGGCGTCTCTGATGCCGGAGGCGGCGGCGCTGGGGTCGACGTCATGAGCGTTCGCTGGCGTGGGGTCGGCGTCGTGTTTGCCGCTTGCCCGTATTCGACAAGTGGTAGTCCGGGACCGGTTGCCGTTGGCACGTTGGGCTGAATCTGCCGCCTTCGCGTGAGCTCGTCGTGTTCGAGCGCCGCGGCTTTGATCGCACCCCAAAACTGCCCTGCGTCTTGAAAACGTTGCTGGGGATGAACGCAGACCGCATGCTGAAATACGTCTTCGACGCGGTCGCTTACCTGAAGCCCCAGTGTTCGTGGCGTTGGTCGTCTCGCCTGATCGATCGCCTTCAGCGCGAAATCTCCGAGGTGGTCGCCTTCCATCACGCACTGATCGCGAAGCGCCTCAAGGAACACGAGCGCGATAGCGTAGACATCACTCCATGGTCCGACTTGTCCGAGGCGATCGTCGAATTGCTCAGGCGCGCCGTAGGCCGGAGAAAAGATGCGGATCTGGCCAACCGTTTGCGCGCGCGGTCCCATCGACAGGGCATGGTCGTTGAAGATTTTCGCGACGCCAAAGTCAAGAACCTTGAGCGTTTGGCCGTGCCGCGTTTGTGCGAGGTAGAGGTTGCCGGGGTTCATGTCGCGATGCACGACGCCCTGCGCGTGCGCGTAGGCGACGGCGTCGATGGCGGGATCGAGCAGAGCGATCGTTTCGCTGAACGTGCGCCCGCGCTTGCCAGCCGCGCGCCGTTCGTTGAAGTCCTCTGCGAGCGACTTCCCGTCCAGCCACTCGAGCACCATGTAGGGTACGAGCGCGAGCATAGCGGGGGCCATGGTGGTGCCGCTTGCGATACTGCGCACGATTTGTAGGTGGCCCTGTGACAATCGATAATGAAGGCGGCTCTCATCACGGAAGCGCCGCACGAAGTTCTCAACGATGGCTGATCCGAGCGTGCTTGGAAGTTTGAGGCACTTGATTGCGACTGGCTCTTCGAGTCCGAGGTGAAAGCCGCGATAGACGACGCTGAAGCCCCCTTCGCCGACGAATCGGTCGATGCGGAACTGCCCGTCGATCACTTGGCCAACCAGTCCAAACGGATCGCCCGAGGTCACGCCCCAGACGATATCATCGGGCGTGAAAAAACGCCCTGTTTTGGCGACCCTCGAAGTTTCCGGGCCGTAGTTGGAGGGGCGGTGGGTGCACTGATACCCTTGCCCAATGCATCTTGGGTGGGCCGCAACGGCGGTGACTCTGTTGGTTGCAGATGTCGCGTTGGGAGCGGCCCGAAGTGCAAAGCACAAGGCGAAGACCCACGTATCGGCCGACGCTTCGCGTGATCCTCTACGAAGTGATCGCGCATCGCGAGCGGTGGATGCGCTCGCCCCAACCGCTGAAGAGCAACGGCTCGGGGCGGCGATTATCAAGGAGGCTCACCGTGCCCAATATTGGGGTCGGCCGTTTTGCTGGATCGCAAACCGAAAACACGTCGAAGGTTGCGACTCAGCGGAGGCAAAGGACATCGACGCGTTACTCAAGATCGATCGCAGCGGGGCCGTTGAGGAGGTGCGCGTTCGGCTCAGAGATGAAGGTCCGGCCGACTCAACGCTGGCAATGCCATTCGATCCGACAACGCGCTTCGGTCTCTTTTGCGCGGGCTACTCACTGCAGGTGCTCCTCTCGGTCATGAAGCGAGAAGACCTCTTTCGTGAGATGGACAAGAGCGAGCTCCGTGCTCTGCGCGCAACTTGGTTTGGGTGGGACCAGGACTTCACCATTCGCGGGCGGCTGTTTGGCAGATTGGACGTGGCGCGAAGGCAGTCGGAATTAGGCCTTACCGCGCTGTCACTTGGTCACGCGGTGGGCCGTCTTGCGGATGGGCGACCGCATACGATCGCCGGTGATTTCCTCGTATTTCGATTCGACTCGGGACGCTTGCACACCGGGATTTTTGACCACTGGGTCATGTACAAAGGAAAGCCGGTTGGCGTCAGTTTCATCGGCGCAAACCTGGAAGGTGTGGGGCGAAAATTCTACTGCTTTCGTGATGACGACGCTGTCGAGCGAATGCCCGACAACATTCACGATGAGTGGTGTTCCGCAAAGCCGCGGATTCGCAAGGCGGCGCTCTATGCGGCGAGGCTCAGCCCCAAGCTTGCGAGCAAGGCGCGATAGCGAAACGCGTCGACGATTTTAGCGTGACGCCCTTGCAGTAGGCAAAGGCGCCTGGTGCCCATAAAACGCAAATCGCAACGAGAGCAACACCGCTTGCGATTTGAAACTCACGGAATCGATGAGCTGCGCCGACAATTCGGGTCCAAGCATCGCGAGGCCCCCGGGTTGCCGCATGACTTCGAATTCGTAGTAGCTACCGAGCGCGAAGAACGACTGCGTTCCCTCGGCGACGATCGCGTCGCTTCGTTTGAGCGAACCCGTTCCAACGCCGAATTGCCCGAAGACACCCCAGTTACGGTACCTTGGGCTGACCCACGAAAGCGGGTATCCCTCGACGCGAAGGCCGCCACCGCTGGTCTTCCCCGAATCGCCGCCTGCTCCAAAGGCCCCGAATCCAAACCAGAGGCCGACGTTCAAATAATCCGTGAGGGCTGCAAGGATCAGGACGCTTGCCACGCCTCCTGGCTTCAGGCCGACCGACGAAAAGTAACGCGCATCGTCTAGTTTAGACGCTTCGTTCGGATACCCTTCGAATCGCGCGGTGCCGGCGCCAAGCGAAAGCCCGAGAAGGGGTCCGCTCCGGTGCGATTGCGGTGCGGGCGCGTAGAGCCCTTGGGCTTCGAATGTGGGTCCCTCTGCGTGCGCGAGTTGTGCCGATCCCACCGATGCAGAAAGCGCGAACGCACGAGCAGAGTAGAAGCGTCGGTGCACGCCCCAATGTCTACGACCGATAGGTTGCGAGAAGCAAGAGGCGTCGCTTCCAGAGGGCGGCGTTCAGCGATACGCTCCCGCGGATGAGCGAGCGGAATCTCAATGTCGTGGACCCCGAAATCTCCCGTCTGATCGCCGATGAAAACCGGCGCGAGTTCGAGACGATTCGGCTCATCGCAAGCGAGAACTACGCCTCACACGCGGTGATGCAAGCGACGGGCTCGTGCCTCACCAACAAGTACTCCGAAGGATACGCGCGGAAGCGTTACTACGAAGGTCAGCAGGTCATCGATCAAGTCGAGGAACTCGCCTGCAGTCGCTTGCGCGAGCTCTTCGGCGCGGAGCACGTCAACGTGCAGCCATATTCTGGGAGTCCCGCGAACCTCGCCGTGTACCTCGCGTTTTGCAATGCGGGAGATACCATTATGGGGCTCGGTCTAGCGTCGGGCGGGCACCTCACGCACGGTCACGCGGTTTCGATTACGGGCAAGTACTTCAAAAGCGTTCCCTACGGCGTTCGTCGAAGTGACTGCCGCATTGATATGGACGAAGTGCGCGCGCTCGCAAAGGAGCATCGTCCGAAGTTGCTTTGGGCAGGGACGACCGCTTACCCCCGTACCCTTGATTTTCAATCGTTTCGCAGCATTGCGGACGAAGTCGGCGCGATCTTCGCCGCAGACATCGCGCATATCGCGGGCCTGGTGTGCTCTGACGTTCATCCTTCGCCGATGGGTATTGCTGACGTCGTAACGTCGACGACACACAAGACGTTTCGAGGACCTCGAGGCGGCATGATTTTCTGCAAGAAGGAACACGCCGCGGCCATCGATAAGGCCGTATTTCCTGGTCTTCAAGGGGGCCCGCACAACCATACGACCGCCGGCATCGCTGTTGCTGCGAAGGAGGCCCAGGCTCCCGCATTCAAGCAGTATGCAACACAGATAGTGACGAATGCTCGCGTCCTCGGCGAGGCGCTGCTGGCACGCGGGTTCGGCGTCATTACGGGTGGAACGGATAACCACCTTCTATTGATCGATTTGACGAGCAAGGGTGTCGCCGGCAAGCCCGCGGCGCAAGCGCTTGACCGCGCGGGACTCGTCGCGAACTACAATGCGGTGCCGTTCGATCCCCGCAAACCTTTTGATCCATCAGGGCTGCGCATTGGAACGCCTTCGGTGACGTCTCGCGGGATGAAGGAGCCCGAGATGGCGCGCATCGCCGCGTGGATCGATAGCGTTGTTTCCGCGCCGAACGACGAAGCGTTGATCGCCAAGACGGCGCAGGAAGTCAAGTCGCTGTGCGCGACGTTCCCAGCACCGGGTCTGAGCGTTTGATCGCCTTGGTAAATACGCTTAACTGTACGGACGGTTGACTAGGTCGGTTGCACGTCAGTCGTAAATTCGACGGCGGTCGCTCGGCGCGAACAGATCGCCTGACGGCGTGTAGGCTGTGATGATGCCGCGACTGTCTCGGGATGCTCACCGCATCGGCAAAAGCGTGTTTGCAGAGTTGACGCCAGGGGTTGCGGCTCGACGCGCCCAAGGACTCGACCTCATCGAGTTGCAGATTGGCGACAGCTGTTTGGCGCCGCCTCTCGCATCCAGCGCTGAAATCGATCGATCGTCGTTACGATACGGTGACGTGCTTGGTCTTCGCACTTTGCGCCGTGCTGCTGGCGACTGGCTCGTGCGCAAGCGCCGCGTCCCGGACTCCTTTGATTGCGAAACCGAACTCCTCATCGGTGCGGGCGGTACTCACGCCCTCTTCTGTGCGGCGCGCGCAATTCTCGATCAAGGCGATGAGGTCTTGGTGTGCGCACCGTACTGGCCGCTCACCACAGGGATCATTGCGGCCGTCTCCGCCGTGCCTGTTGAAGTGTCAATCACGCAGGCGCTCTACGACAATTCTGACCTTGACGTGGAGGCGTTGCTTGAGAAAGCGGCGACGCCCAAGACCCGCGCCGTCTACCTGATTTCTCCGAACAATCCGGACGGGTTTGTGTGGTCGCGCGAGCAACTCGAGCGCGTCGCACGCTTCGTTGCACGTCATGATCTGTGGGTCTTCGCGGACGAAGTCTATGCGGACTTCGTGTACAGCGAGAGCGGGCATACCCCATTTGTAACGATCAAAGACATGTTTGAGCGCACGGTTTCGGCGTACTCGTTTTCGAAGAGCCTGGCGCTCGCGGGTGCGCGGGTTGGCCTCGTTGCGGCGCCCAGGGAAGTCATAGCCATCGCGCAAAGGGTATCGACGCATACCGTGTTTAACGTTCCGGAACACGAGCAGCGCGTCGTATTGGGAGCACTCCAACGAATCGACGAGTGGCAAGCGACCGCGCGTCTTCACTATCGCGAGGCTCGAGACGCGGCGTGCGCTTCGTTGGCCCGCGCCGGTATCGCCCACGCTGCGCCGCACGGAGGCACTTACGTGTTCGCCGACCTCTCGCGAACACATTCGCCCGCCGACCTTAAGGCGGCCCTTGTGCGAGCGGTCGACGCGGGCGTCATGCTCGCTCCCGGCGAGGCTTTTGGTGCGGATTTTGGATCGTGCGTTCGCATCTGCTTTACGGGCGAACCCGTCGACCGCGTGGTCAAGGGAATTGATCAATTCGTGGGGGTGCTCACGAGGCGATAGGCGTGCGTCGACCTCAAAATCCCGTCAAATTTACGTATCGTATCATAAAGTGTAGAGTGTCACTTGACACTTGCCAGACCTTGTGGGAGCCTTATGGAATGCTGGGTTCGATCCGCCGTTTTGTCGCTGAGCCCATCGCGCCGGTTCGGCGACGCTTGCGCGCACGCGTGGATGTGTTCTCCCGCGATCTGCGCATGCTCAAGGGTTCGCTCTTGGGCAAGCACCCGCCCCCATTCCGAGAACGGCACGCGACGGCCACCGAACTCACGCTTCAGGCCGCCGCCTCGCCTCGCGTCGTGCGCGTTTCAGCCGTCACGCGAGAGACCGCCGATTGCGTATCGCTCGTCATCGAAGACGTTTGCGGGGCGCCTTTCGCATTTTCCGCGGGTCAATTTTTCACCGTCATCGTGCACATCGACGGCGTTGCCTACCGACGAGCGTACTCGGCGAGCAGTGCCGCAAACGTAACGGACAAAGTCACGATTTCGGTCAAGCGCGTTCACGGCGGTCTCGTTTCGAACTTCATCCATGAGCGAGTCGTCGTGGGTACTGAGTTCGCAGTACTCGGCCCCTCTGGTGACTTTGTTGTGCCGCCGCTCGAATCGGAAGCATCGCGCACACTCGTCATGATCGCCGGCGGGAGCGGAATCACCCCGATTGCTTCGATCATTCGGACGGAGCTAGCGTCGGGCGATCGCACAAAGTTGATCCTCGTTTATGGCAGTCGATCATCGACCGACATCATCTTCGGTCGCGAACTCAGCGCCCTCGCTTGCGCCTATCCGGACCGGTTTCGCGTCGTGCACGTTCTTGGCGAGGCGAATGAACGCGTGACGCCCCACGCTGGCGTGCTCGACCGAGAGGGGCTTTCGGCGGTTCTGGATCGCGAGCGCATTGGCCTTGAATCGATCGATCGTTGTTACGTATGCGGACCCGAGCCGATGATGGACGGTGTGCGCGACTCACTTGTCGCGCGCGGCATGCCAGTTGGGAACATCACGTTCGAGCGGTTTCTAGCGCCGCGTGCGCCTTCCTTCGACGCGCGTGCGGACGAGCCCCATACCGTTACGTTGAGGCACAAGGGCCGATCGCTCGATCTCGTCGCGATGCCAGGGCAGACCTTGCTCGAGGCGGCGCTCGCCGCGGGAGAAGCACTGCCATTCTCATGCACGATGGGCGGCTGCGGTGCGTGCAAGGTAAAGAGACTTGCCGGAAGCGTGGCGATGGCCGAGCCGAACTGCCTTACCGAGACCGAGCGAAGAGAGGGTGCCGTGCTCGCGTGCGTCGCGTGCGTCTTGAGCGACCTCGAAGTTGAGGTGGGTTGATGCAGCAGGCGATCCGGCGAAGCGACTACCCCTATCGAATGAAGGACCTCTGCGATCGCACCGGCCTTCCGCGCCAGGCGATACACTTTTACATCCAGCAGGGTCTCGTCGCTGAGGGCC
>JAHFDY010000190.1 GCA_023248735.1 Myxococcales bacterium | reverse complement strand
AAATATCGTCCCTGCGCCGATGTTCGCGCCGGCACCAATCACGCCGTCACCCAGATACGCAAGATGGTTGGCCTTCGAGCCGCGACCGATGGTGGTCTTTTTCGTTTCGACGAAGTTGCCAATATGGGCCTCATCGCCGATCGCGCAGTCAGGCCGAACGTGCGAAAACGGCCCAATTTGTGCGCTTTGGCCCACCGTCGAATCCGTCAAGACACTGTACGGTTTGATCACCGTTTGTGCGCCGACGCGAACGTTCGACAGGACACACCCGACGTCCACGATTGCATCCTTGCCGACGTCGGTTTCGCCGCGCAAGTGCACGCCCGCTTCAATGACAGCATCTTGCCCAAGCGTTACGCCCGTTTCGATACGCGCCCCGGCGCGAACCGTAACGCCCGCGAGTCGCCATGCCTCAGCGATGCGCAGGAACATGGTCTCTTCGGCGGAAACGAGCTGCCTTCGATCGTTCACGCCGACGAGAACTTCTGCACGCGAGTCGACGCCCACGACCTGACACGACTTTTTGGCGGCGTACGAGATGATGTCGGTCAGATAAAATTCGCCCTGTGCGTTGTTCGGCTCGAGCGACGCGAGTGACTCCCTGAAAAATGGAACTGACGCCGCATAGATTCCGGGATTGATCTCACGGATGCTGCGTTCAGCATCGTTACGCAGGTCCTTCTGCTCGCGGATTTCGACGATGCTGCCTGCACCATTGCGAACGATGCGCCCGTATCCAGAGGGATCGTCAAGCGAGCACGTCGCCACCGCGAGTGCCGCCTTCGGGTTCGCGTCGAGCGCCAACGCGACGCGTGCGACGTCATCCGCGAGAAGCAGCGGCACGTCACCGTAGAAGACGAGGAGGCGTTCGGCCTCCTTCACCGCAGACAGTCCAGCGCGCGCCGCGTCTCCGGTGCCGCGTTGGTGCTCTTGAAGGGCCGTCCGCACCTTCGCTCCGAAGGCCTTTGCGAGGTAACTTTCGACTTCGGCGCGTCCGTGCCCAACAACGACCACGACATCCGAACACCCGGCATCGAGCGCTGCCTTGATCGGGTAGTAGACGAGCGGCTTTCCGCAAATGAGGTGGAGGACCTTGGACCTCTGGCTCTTCATGCGTGTGCCGAATCCGGCGGCGAGAATCAGTGCGGTCGTGCGTGCGAGCGAGTCGTGCGTCATGTCGGAGCGATGCTATCGCGAAAGTGAACGACCTTGAAACGCGTCATGGCAAACGACGCAACGCAGCAAAACACGCCACGATTGGCCACATTTGTACAGTCCGCGGAAAGAGACGCCGGCTTCGCTTATCGCGGGCCGGGCGCGCAACGTATCTGTGCGGTACACTCGCGCCCGAGGGAGCGCCCAGATGCGTAAGAAATTTCTCACTCGCCAAAATCATGCGACTTCGTACGTGGTTTGGGGCCTTGGGCTCCTAGCCTCCGGGGCGATCACGCCCGGGTGCGCGCCGGAATTCGACGCGACGCGGGTCGCGACCAAGCGCGGCACCGTCGGAGAAGAGGTGTTTGGCGCGTTTTGCGATCGCATCGCAGCCGACGCCTTGCGTGAGGACCTCACGGGAGGATCGTTCCACAACGTGTGTCATCGCAGCGACGAAGGAGCCTTCGCCGATCGCGTTGACTTTGCCAAGCTGCCCTCGCTGCGCGAAAACGCGCAAGACGTTGCAGGCAACGTCGTCTCCGCAGAAACGCAGACGCTCAATCGCGATCGCGCGATCGCGCGCGTCGAAGTACTCGTCAAGCACCGGGACAGCCTCATCAAGGCGCTCGACTCAATGTTGAAAGACACACAGATCCCTGTCGTCGATCGCACCAACCCCGACCCAACGGCATCGTGCAACGCGCCAGCCGCGAGCGGCGAACGGAGCTTTCAGTCCGAGCTCACGGAGCTCTTGGCGCGCATGGGACCGCTTTACCACGACGGCACGCTTCCCGGTACGACGCAGTCACTCGTCCCGATTTTTGAGGCGCTCGCCAAAGACACGAACGCTCAAGGCGCCTTGCGACGAATGAACCCGCGGGTGGGTTACCGCCCCGCAACGAATGCGGTCGGTGTTGGACGCGCGGTCGCCGCCTACTCCGGCCTGCGATCGTTCGCGACGAGCGCGATCAAGCTTGTTTCGGTCGACTCCGATCCGTACGCGGTCAATCCACCGCTCGACGTCAGGGGTGCGCGCGTTCCGGTCGCAGGGCCCTATTACGGTCAGCTCAGCAAGTTCCTCGAGGTCAACGAAGCCGAGCTCGCAAACACCAAGACCGACGCGATCGCGCTCCTCGGAACGCCCAAACTCGACGCCGTCGGTCGTTACATCCTGTCACGCCCACGCGATTTCAGCGAAGGCGCCAAGGAGCTCTTGCTGAGTTCGGCCGATGGCCTCGGCGGTGGAGCCTCATTCTACCTCGTCAAGCGAGACGCGCGCGGGTACGCCATGCCTGCCCTCGACGGCACCAAGCTCGCCTCGCCGTTCGTTGACAAAGATAGCGATGGCCTCGCTGACATCGATTCGTCGGGCGCCTACGTCACATCCGACGGCAGCACGCCTCCTGCACCGTTCGCCGTGCCCGGTGAGGGCAACGTTAGCCGCGACAAGGACGGCTTCGCATTGGACAAAGCAGGCAAGTCTCTTTACCAATATGTCGACCTTGACAAGACGTTCGCGACGCGCGTCGTCAGCGATCTTGCGCCACTCGTTTCGACCGACAACGAAGCGATTCTGAAGGCGCTCGCTGGTGCCTACGCCCTACTCGGCAAGTCCGGCACCGCGAGTGTGAAAAACTACGCCGATGGCAAAGGTGTCGCCTATTCGAGCTTCGACCCGGCGAGCTCACCACTCGTTGATCTCATCTACGCAAGCGGACAAGTGGTGGGGGATCGCACGAGCGACAACACGCTCCAACTCACCGGGAAGCTACTCACAACGCAGCGTGATCAGTTCGCGCGCGTCATCGGAGCGGCGCTGTGGGGTAAGGAGCGCGCAGACACGTACACAACGCTCAAACTCAAGTCCGACAGCACGCTCTGGGACGAGATCATCGATGTCCTCATCAAGATCGTGAAGGTACCCGGTCTCCTCGAAGAGATTCTGCCCGCGATGGCGCACCCTGATAGCGAGGCCTTCGGCTCGATCTTCGGGAACTTCCTCAAGTTCAAAGATCGCATCAGCTACGATCCGAACAATGTGAACGGACCAGCCAAGAACCTGACGACGGGCGTCTCGGGCGGCGAAATGGTAACCGTCGTTGATCGCAACGCGAAGATCACCGCTACCAATCGCAGCGCGTTCATGCGTTTTGCGATGATGATTCACGACACGCGCGGCGTCACGTCGTGCAACAAGCCCAAAGCGGTCGTGCATGCGCAGCTCGCTGGCATTGCGCTCGACGTGCCCAGCCTTCTGACTCACGCGAGCCGATGCCTGACGGGCTCTTGTTACTTCAACGAATGTGAAGTCTACAAAATTGACGACATGTCGGTCTTCTACTTGGACTCGGTCATCGGTGAACCGCCGATTCCGTACAAGAAGAACCCCGCCGTCAACAAGGGCACTTTCTACATCCGCGATTCGGTGATGGCCAATGGTGTCATCGGAGGCATCGGCGCTGCCACCGTTTCGCTCATCGAAGACTCGAGCGGCATCACAGGATTCTACACCACATCGAATAGCCGCGACCTACGCAGCAAGCCGGAGTGGCTCAATCGCCTGGTCTTTTTCGATACCGACAAGCCCGGAACCTACACGAAAACAGCCGATTTTATCCGCGACCTTCAGGGGAAGTACATCGGTGCTTCGATTTGTCCTACGCGCACGATCACCGATCCTCAAGACGATTGGGAAACTGCGAGCGACAAGAAAATCAAGATCCCCGACTGTGCGAATGGCGACTGGCTGCAACAACGCAGCCCCGACACCATCTTCGTCTGGGAGAAGCTCGCCTTCTACAACACGATCCGACCGATGGTGCGCGTGCTCGCGAAGTACGATCAAGAGGACATCTTTCTCGAAATGCTCGAGATCCTCTACAAGCACATGCCCAACACCGACGTGACAACCAACGAGTGCAGGATGAGCGGCGGCCGCACATGCACCAAGGAAGGCCTCGTCTCGTACGAGCCGCTCCTCGCAGAGGTCTTTTTGAGTGACCTTTTCCCGGCGATTAGCAAGCTCAACTCGAGCCTCAGCACGGTCACCATCAACCAATGCACGAAGGCCGACAGCCGTACGGGTGAGTGCACGTCGACGACCAAGTTGTCAGCATACGACGTGCTCGCGCAAGCCGTTCGCGCGATGGTCAACCCTGACTATGCAAAGACCAACGGGCTGAAAGATCGCTTCGGACGTACGGGAAGCAAGCGGGCAGACGGAACCGCGATCGCGCAAACGACACCCCTGTATCTCGCCCTCGACGCCCTGGCGGGAATGGACAAGGCATTTGACGATTTCGCGAAGGCGCACCCAACGGATGCGGCACGCCAGACGGACTGGAAGCGCGCTCGCTCGCTGCTGGTCGATCAGTTTCTTGACGTTACCGACAAAAATTCGAGCAAGGCGAAGTTCAAGAACGACACGCTGCCGCTCGTTGCGCCCAAGCTGATCGAGCTCCTGCGGTCACAGCTTGCAGCTCAGTGCCCGACCTCGTTCACGTCGCCGTATGCAGCGTGCAAGTGGGCCAACACCGACATGGCCAAGAAGCTCGAGGACTCGATCAAGGGCCCGATGATGTCCACTGGCGTTGAGCTGGTCGATTCACTGCGACGTGAAGACACATCCCGGCGAGAGGTCGGAAAGCTGCTGAGCTATCTGCTCGAGGCCGGATCACCCAACGATGCCCGAACAAACGTCGTTACGGCCCTCGCTGATTCACTTCAAGTGTTCGGCGATAGCAAGAACCTCGACCCTTTCCTAAGAGCCATGTCAACGGCTTTCAAACCGAGTGTCTACGACGCTTCCGGTAAGGCGACGACCCGCGGCACAATGGACGCGCAACTCGCACTCTTGTCGCGATTCGCTGGCAACGCAACGGACGAAAACGGAACACGTGTTTGCAGCAAGGAGCTCGACCCCAATAACGTTCTGCTCGTGCTTATGAGGAACGCGGTCACGCCGATGTCGGGAAGCAACCCCACCGAAACGCCAATTGAAGTCTTGCTCGACGCAATTTCGGACATCAACCGCGTGGCTCCATCGTCAGCGGCAACACCGCGGCTCGACGAAGGGGACTACGCCTTCGTGTCCAAAGAAGTGAACACCTTTCTCTCGAACAAAGAGCGTGGGCTCGAACAATTCTACGAGATCGTCCGCAAGGGAACGTCCGCGAAATGAAACTGAGCACCCGGCCGCAGCGACCGCGAGGTCGCGCGCATCGAACAAAGTTAAGACGATTGACCATACGAAGCGCGAACGGCCCTAGTTTGTGCGGACTCAGCCCGCGGGTGGTGCACGAATGATGGTGCGAAATCACAAGGTAAAAGCGCTCGGTTTCCTTTTCGCAGCCCTCACTGCAACTGATGCGCTTTCGGCTGGGCTCTTCTTCGCTGAGCGTGGGGTTCGTCCAATCGCGCGAGGCGGAGCGTTCGTGGCCGGAGCAGACGACCTACACTCCATTTGGTACAACCCCGCCGGCCTCGCCGACGCTGACCCGGGACTCTTACTGGACCTCGCGTGGTTGAACTACGGTTCGGAATTCACGCGCAAGACCCGCGTGGTCGACAATCAAGGCACCGTTCGCTACTTCGATTCGCCGATGGTCCAAGGAAGCACACCGATTTTGCCAATTCCAACCTCGGGAGGGGTCCTCAAGTTTGGAAAGGCAAAAGAATTTACCATCGCTGGAGGCATGTACGCGCCTTATACGGCAATCACGAGCTTCCCGGATCACGTCAACGGAGAGCCTGCGGCTTCGCGCTACTCGCTCGTCTCCCTCGATGGCTCGTTGCTCGTCATTTTGCATGGGGCCTTTGCGTACAAGCCCATCGAGGAACTTCGGTTCGGCGCCGGCATTCAAATGCTGACCGGAACCTTTCGGTCGTCGCTCTACATGAACGCGAACCCATCCGATCGCCTGCTCTCAGCGCCCGAAGATCCTGCTTACGACGCGATGAGCCAGCTCAACGTCGGTCCCATTTTCTCGCCGAGCGGCAACATAGGGGTCACGGTAGTACCGAAGCCATGGATCCGATTCGGAGCGTCGGCACAGCTTCCGTTTTGGATCGACGCGCCGGCAACTGTTCAAGTTCGTTTACCATCTGCCGCCCTGCTTGATAAGGCCCACCAAGAAGGTCAGGCCGCCAACGTTACATTCCGCCTTCCACCGATCATTCGCTTTGGTGTGGAGGTGCGTCCGATGCCAGAGCTTCGCGTTGAACTCGCCTACACGCACGAGTTTTGGTCGATGCACGACAACATCACCGTCACGCCAAAAGACGTAAAGCTCTACGACATCACCGGCTTTCCGAGTCCTTACGCGATCAGCACGATCACGCTGCCGCGAAACTTCGAAGACTCAAATTCGGTCAGGCTTGGCGGCGAGTACACGACCAAAGTGGGCGGCTACAGAATTCCGCTCCGACTCGGCCTTCAGTACGAGAGCAGCGCGATCCCTCGTCCCTACTTGTCACCGCTCACCTTCGACTCCGACAAAGTGATCATCGGATGTGGTGGCGGCATCTACCTTGGCAAGCACTGGCGACTCGACGCATCGTACGCACGCGTTATTGCTATGCCCGTTGATGTCGCCCCTGAAGAAGCGGCTATCGGGCGCGTGAGTCCTGTCGCGGGCTACCCCACCACATCCGCGGAGAAGATCAACGGGGGCCACTACTCCGCCTACGCGAACATCTTCGGCATGGGTGTAGAATACAAGTTTTAGGGTGCACACTTCCCTCGAATCCCGGCGTGCGACCCTTTTTGGCGCTGGGCACGGGGCAACTCCCGTGGTAGTCCCGGGCGAGCGATGAAGAGCCCTATTTTCACGGTTTTCGGCCTGGTATCAGCGTTTGCAACCGGAGCGTTCGTTTCAGGGTGCAGCAACAACGCAAATGACCCCTACGTGGCAACACCTGCCTATTCAGGCCAGAAGGCGAATCTGCCCGCGGCCCCTTCACTCCCCACAACGCCGATCAAATCGGGCGACGCGTTTACCGTCTACGGAGCTTCGCACCACCTTCGCAGCATCGTGCATCGCAAGGAGATAACGGCGAAGGAAGTGTCGATCGTGGGCTACGTCGTTGAGTCGAACATTGCTAAAGCTCCCGAGTGCGCCGTGCACGCGCAGAAGAAAAAAGACCCCGACACCTGCGTCGACATTCCGTTGCCCACATTTGCGATCGCCGACGTAAAGGGCGACACAAAGGGTTCGATGATCAAGGTCGTCGGCTG
The DNA here is from genome assembly GCA_023248735.1 of Myxococcales bacterium. GTDB lineage: Bacteria > Myxococcota_A > Polyangia > Polyangiales > Polyangiaceae > JAHFDX01. Next base: position 839 of record JAHFDY010000190.1, on the reverse strand, counting down.
GGCCCGCAACTTCGCCGTCATCTACGACGCGATGAAGGAGTACTCCAAAGTGAAGCCTGGCGAGAAGCCCAAGGAGCTCATGAAGGACAACTCCACCAACGCCGACATCCCCTTTCCGCTCCCGGCAGTCGGAGCCAAAGTAAAGATCACCGGCACCTACAACTTCTCGGCCACGACAAGCAGCGGCGCGATCGGCGACCCCGTCAACGGCGTGATTCTGTACAAGAGCGCCGAAGTCCTTGAGCCAGCGCCCGAAGCGGCTGCATTCGCGAAGAAGATTTAGTTTGTGACGGGGAGCGCGGGTCGCGTGGATTTGCCGGACGTCACCACCCATTCATCGCTTTTCGGTTGATCCGCGGTGAAGATCGAGTTGCGACGGGGAGCGCGGGTCGCGCGGATTTGCCGGACGTTACCACCCATTCATCGCTTTTCGGTTGATCCGCGTTGTGAGGATCTCGGGAGGCGCGGGTCGCGTGGATTTGCGAGGTTCTACGAGCATTGTGGCTGAGCGTCGGAGCGACCGACGGGAGGGGGGCCCCTCTTCGACTTGGTGCGCCGTCAGTTGTCAAGGTCCTTGACCAACTGTTCGACGATTGCGCGTGCGGTTGTGGGCAAACTCTCTGCAGCGCTTTGAAATAGTGTGCGAGCGTTCGCCTTCGATTCGGGCCAATGACGAACGGCGCGGAGGACCAGCTTGCGACCCGCGCTCGTCGAGGCAAACGCGAGCGATCCTTCTGTCCACGCAAACGCTGGAGCCGTTCGGTACGCAAAGGCAAGATCGGTTAGCGGCGAAAGGGCGAGGCACAAAGAGTACACTTGTTGGTACCTATCTTCATCAA
>JAHFDY010000189.1 GCA_023248735.1 Myxococcales bacterium | reverse complement strand
CGAATCGGGAATCGAGCTGTCGACCACCGAGGTGTCCGCGATCGAAGCGTCGAGAGAGGCATCGACGACGGCGCCGTCCATCGTCGATCCGTCAAGCGTGTCGTCGCCAATGATAAGGTCACCGGACTGACAAGCCGCAACGATCGCGCTGATGGATAGGACAGGGACCCAACGCGCAAGTCGGAAAGTGCCACGTGAGCGCATTTTGCTTACTCCTCTTTTTTCGTCGGTTTGAAACACGCGGCAGAAATGCGTGTGCGCATTGGAGACTTTGGGTGTGCTGCGAGAAATGCATTTGCGCCCGACGTCGCCCCCGCACCCGACAGGCAACGTGCGAGTACGCCCGCTCCCTCGCGCTCCTCGACGAGTGCGCCTTGAGGGAAGCGCTTCTCATGCTCCTTCGTCAAACGAGCAGCGCTCTGCGAATCACCGTCGCGAAGCGATCGTTCGATTTGATCCACAAGCGCCACCTCTTCTGAGAGGCCGCGGTCGACTTGAACGACTGGAGGCGTTGGCTGCGCGATCGCACTCTGCACGGGTCGTGTGGGGGCTGCGATTGCAGTCGACGTTGGGTCCGTCTTTGCCGCGGAAGTATCGTTCACTTCGTTGACTGTTTCGATCGGGATATCGACAATCACCGGCGTTGCTGAGCTTGTCACAGGTAAAGCGGTCGCAGCGATCGGGGCTGCTGACGTTGAAGATAGGGTCGTAGGTCCTTGCGAGCGCGACGGGGCAACTTGGCCCACCTTCACTGCACCCATGACGATGAGAGGGATCACGATGAGCGGGGTGGCGATCTTTGCGGCGATCGCAAGTGCTCCGCCCTTCGCCGCGACAGTACCCAGTGTGCTTGCGCTACCCGCAGCCCCTGACGCCTTCGCCGTCGTTGTACTCACGGCCACGCCGATTGCTGCTGCTCCCAACTTGCTGGCGAGGCGCGCACGCACGCGATCGCGGCTTGCACTCGGCGGTGAAAGGTCAGCGCGCGCTTGTCGAAAGAGATCGCGCGACTTCGGGCCCATAGCGCTCATGGCGTCCTCCTTGCGAGCCGTGCGCGATAGCGAACGTGCGCCGCTTCGAAATCGCTCCGCGCAGTGCGAAGGCGTGCGTAAATCGTGTTCACGTTGACGCCGAGAAAGTCGGCGATCTCGGGAGCGGTCATTTCTTCGAGCTCCGCAAGGACCAACACCTCGCGTTTGGGCTCGTCGAGCTCGTCGAGTAGCTGCTCGAGAACGTCCAATCGTTGCGCTCGCTCAATCTCGGCGCTTGGCGTCGGCCGCTCGGAGGCGAGGAGGACGTCGCCATTCGAGTCGGCGGCGTGAGGTACGCATGGGGCATCCTTGCGCCTCCACCGGCGTCGGTGATCGCTCACAACCCGAACAACAATGCCTGCGAGCCACCGCTTGATGGGGGTCGCTCCGTCGTAGTCGGAGAGTCGTCGATGCAGCACGAGGAAAGCGTCCTGCACGACATCCTCCGCGGATGCGTCGGGCACGCCGAGCCGACGAGCCGTTCGCCAAACAAAGTCGAAGTTCTCTTCGTAAATCGCCTCAAAACTTGGTGTCGTGCTGGGCGAACTCCGGACGAACTCGTCTTCGAGCGAAGGCGATGAAGGAAGGATGGGCAAGCTCGCCACGGATGAGGTCACGGAAGAAGATTGGCCGGCGCCAACATCTCCCGTGCTCAAAAGCGGACCTCTGGCCCAAAATAGCTACGAAACCCGATTGGTGCCGGCTCATGGACTGCGCCTCTTGCCTCGATGACAAAGGGTTGTCGGCCAACGGGTACCGTCACAAAGGCACCCGCAGAAAGACCAAAACGCCGGTTAATCGGCGCGAAAAGGCGCACGCCCCCTTCCGGGACGAACATCGTGCTCGCTTCCGTTGTGGTTTTTGAGGTCCCGAATCCGGACGCCGAAAGTTGTGACACGCCGATGCCAAGGCACGATGCGATCTCGAAGATCCGCGTGATCGCGAAGCACCCGCGTACGCCACCGGCGATGAGCAAGAAAGCGCCGCCGCGTGACGGGTCATTCGGAAGGGTTCCGTCCCGCGATGCGAAAGCTCCTAGGTGGGCTTCGAGGTGAAATCGGGTTCGAAAATCGAAGCCAATCGCGCCACCGCCGCCGAAGCCGATCGCGGGAAGTGTGCCGCCATCAACCGTGAACTCGGGACGGAAGGTCGGTCCGCCGACGCGAGCCTTCTTCGTGCTCGGCGGGGATGTGGGCGCACGATCTGCGAGCGGGGTGACGGTGGGCGTGGTCGTGGTTGGTTGAGGAGCGGCAGGGGCAGGAGCGGCAAGGGGAGCGGCAGCCGCGAGCGGGGTAGGTTGAGGAATCGGAGGAGCGACGGGAGGGCTTACGGATGAGCCGCGGTATATTGGTGGACCTTTGTCGGTCAGCGTCGCGCTCATCGCGATGATCACGGCTGCTGAGGTCGCGAGCTCGTCGCAGGAGCTCGCCTGAAGCGTGCGCTCCCCGCGAAGCGATGCTGAGTGAACTTCAAGTACGAGCCGATACTTCCCGTTCGACTGTGAGACCGTTCCGGTCGCGCGCAATGTTGCATTGTGCGGCATCCGCCACTCGGTTCGTCGCGCGAGTTCCGCGCTTGACGGGCACTCGGGCGGCGCGGCCCATGTCACCCAAATGCCCTCGCGGGCGTGAGCCAGTGCTGGCGCGCACGAAAGGAGAACCGCTATCGGAAGTTGCAGGCGCAAAGCTCTGCTGCTGTAGCATTGCGAACCGGTCGCGCAACGGGACGGGGTTGCGAATCCAGAACGAGCCTCGGCGCATGCGATACCCTCGTCCTCGCATCTATGGAACAGCCGAACGCGCCAACGGGGTCCTTTCGCTGGGACCGCGCTGCTTTCTTCGCGAAACTCCAAGCCGACTTCGCACAGGCCAAGGCCGCGGGCCGTTCCGAAACACGCCTACTCGTTGCCCAAGAATTAGAGGCTGCCCGTGCCTCTCTCGAAGAGATGCTCGAGCTGCAACACCAGCGACGGATCGATCATCTTCGCCTCGCCGATCTCCGCGAGAAGGTCTTTGACCTTGGCCCCGCCGTGGTGGCCTTTCCCGACGATGCGCCTTCGTATCTCGCACTCGCCGAGGAGGTCCGAGTCGCGGCGCGCATCGTTGCAAACGCGGAGGACAAGCGAGCGCTCTATACGACGCTCTACGGCTTACGCGTTGCAGTCGAGGAGGTGCTTATCGCGATGCCCGAGGAGGCCAGCAAGGCGTTCGAAGTTTGGACACACACCGCCCCGCCAGAGTCATCAAATTCTGGCGTGCCGTCGGCAATAGTCAATGGAGTTTACATTCGGAGCGGCGACATGTTGCTCTCCCGAGGAGGCGCACCCACGTCGGCGTTGATCGCGCGGGGCAGCGATTTTCCCGGGAACTTTTCTCATGTCGCGCTCGTGCACGTGGACGCGCAGTCGCATGCGGTCTCCGTCGTCGAAGCGCACATCGAACGTGGCATTGCTGTCTCGGCGGCTCCGGAATACTTGGGTGACGGTAAGCTCCGCATTCTCGCACTGCGCTTGCGCGAAGATCACCCCGCGCTCGCGAAAAACCGGATGCTGCCCCACGAAGTTGCAACCGCGGCGCTCAAAGAGGCAAAGGAGCGACACGTGGCTTACGACTTCGGGATGAAGTTCGCGGACCCTGAAAAGAAGTTCTGCTCCGAGGTCGTGTGGGCGCCTTACAACGATCGGGGCGTCGACCTCTGGCACGTGCGCTCAACGATGTCGGACGCTGGCGTCATGTCCTGGCTAGGTTCGTTAGGCGTCGACAGCTTCGAGACCCTTGCGCCCGCCGACCTGGAATACGACCTGCAACTTGTCCCCTGTGCCGAGTGGCGCACGCAACATTCGCTTCGGCAGGACCATATCGATAACGCCGTGATCGATGGTCTTCTGTGGCGCGCCGATCGTGGCCTCATGCTTGCCGCTCCTTGGTGGAAGTGGCCATTCGCGGGTGTCGCAAAGGCATACAGCTGGCTATTAAATCGGTTCGGTAAGATCGGTCCGGTCCCAGAGGGTATGAGCGCGACGGTTGCGTTGCGCGTTTCGGATCTGATGGTCCGCTTCACGATCGCGAAGATGCGGCTGACCTTGGCAGTTGAAGCGTTCGAGCTCCGCGAGGGCCGTTTCCCTCCCGTCTGGGACCTCTTCGAAATGTCGAAGATAGCCGTCGAGAGCGATCGCTAGCGCGCGGCGGAAGGTTCGCCTCGGTCGCCACGTATGGGCTTTCAATCGCTGTTCGAAGCTCGCGCTTTCTCCCCGGAAGGTGGTTGACCCCATGTCTAAAGAACGTCTATTTGTCACCGCAGTTGCGATCTTTGCAACTGGTTGCAGCTCAACCAATTTGACGGAACCCAACAACGCACTCGATGCAGGTCACGATGCGCGTGTCGACGCACCCGTCGCCGACGCCGGACCAACTGACGCCCCGCTGGGCGACGCAGGTCCAGTCGATGCGCAAGTCCGCACGAACATTCCCGGGAGGCACGACTACGTGCAGGTTATTGAGGGTATCGCGCGCGAGTTCATCGTGTACATACCCGCTAAGGCAAGCGGCACTGTGGCAGTCCCGGTTGTGTTCGTTGTGCACGGTACGGGTGGCACCGGCGATAAGTTCTACGCAAACTCGCAGTGGAAGGAGAAGGCGGCGGCTGAAGGCTTCATCGTCGTATTTCCGACTGCCCTTGCCTATTGTTACTACGACGACACTGATGATGACGGCGTCTTCGAAGAACCAAGCGAGCGCGTCGTCGGAACGAAGTGGGCTGCTGGCAAACTTGGCGTACCGGAGAAACGGCCGATGTGTTCCAACGAAGTTCTCGCGAAGCTCCCTTTCGCGGAGCGAACCAAGGCGGACCATCCGCTGAAGGACGACGTGGGGTTCTTTCGCGCGATGATTAAGTTCATGAACGAAACGTCCGCCATCGACGAAAAGCGCATCTATGCGACCGGTTTCTCGAACGGTGGGGAAATGACTTCGCGCCTGGCTGCCGACGCCTCTGACATCTTCGCGGCAATCGCCGCTTCGGCAGGCAGGATCTCGTTTGCGCCGGCCGTGATGCCGCGTCCACTTTCGTTTTTTTACACGCTCGGTGCCGATGATCCGATTTGGGTGCCGCAGCTCGGCGTGCAATCGCTCCCACTATCGTCAAATTTGTTGACGGTTGTTCCCAAACTCGACCAGGGGACGATTCAGCCCAATCTTAAGCTCCTCAGCCTCAAGAACACGCACACGTACGTTGAGCAAACCGTCGGTGGAAAAAAGTTAAGCACATTTACTTATGCCGATAGCGCGGTGGGCGCTTCGAACAAGTTTCACTTTATGGCCATTGAAGATTTGGCGCATGCGTACCCGAACGGGAGCAATTATCCGCTCGTGTTGGCGGACTTGCTGTGGCCTTTCTTCAAGGGGGAGAAGCTTCCGTAGCATCCGAAGCTGAGTGAAATGATACTTGCGCTGATCCATTTTCGCATGGGTGGAGATGATAAGGCGCACAAAGGAGTCTAGGAATCGCGCGCTGAGCAACGCGTTTTTGTCGCTGTTTCCCTTGATTGGTCTGCGTTTCCCGTCATTTGCCGCCAATTGGGAGCGAAATCTGACGCCGGGGACACTATGGTGCCGACACCCCAATGAATCTCCTTTCCGTTTCCGCCCTGAAGCTCGCCGACCTTATCCACAGCCGCCAGATCTCGTCGGAAGAGGCCGTGGGGTTCTTTCTCTCACGCGCCCAAAAGTACAACCCTGAGGTTAACGCGTTCGTGGACTTCTTCGATCGCCGTGCACGCTTCGCGGCCAGTCGCAAGGATCGACAGGGCTCGCAAGACGCCTTTCACGGCGTCCCGATTGGCGTCAAGGATCTCAATTTCGTACGTGGCACGCGCACGCGGATGGGGTCTCGCGCATTTCAGTATTTGATCGCGCCATTCGATGATGTGGACGTTAAGAGTCTGAAGAAGAGCGGCGTCGTCATCATTGGCAAGACAGCGACGTCCGAGGTCGGCGTGCTGCCCGTGACCGAGCCCGATACGCATCCGCCGACCCGCAATCCTTGGAATCATCGCCACACGGCCGGTGGTTCCAGTGGTGGAGCCGGCGCCGCCGTAAGCGCGAGACTCCTTCCGTTTGCCCATGGCTCGGACGGTGGCGGCTCGGTGCGCATTCCCGCCTCCGTGTGCGGGCTCTTTGGGTTCAAGCCGTCGCGAGGCCGCTTGCCGTATCCGGACGCAAATGTTCGCAAGTTGGGACTCGGTACGTCGGGGTCGCTCGCTCACAATGTCGATGACGCGGCAGCGCTCTACGATGTCATGCGTGGCTTCTCGTCGCGCGACGAAGTGCGCCGCAATCGCGAGAGTCGTCGTTTGCGACTTGGAAAAAGACGTCTCACGATTCGCCTTGTCACAAAGAGTCCGATCGCGCCAACGGCCCCAGCAAACGAAGAGGTGACGCGCCACGCTGCGCGCGTGCTCGAATCGATGGGGCACAACGTGGAAGAGTGCACGATGCCCGGTGGCACGCTCGATGAGTTCATGCCGCTCTACGGCTGGATGGTGACGCGCGTTCCTTTCGCGACGACGCGCCTTATGCAACCTGCTACCCGCTGGGTTGCGGAGTATGGAAAGCACGTCCGCACTGACGACGTGATGAAACACCGCGATATGCTCACCGCGCGCATTCTCACCATGATCGAAGGTGCGGATTTCTTGCTGACGCCGACTATCGGAGTCGAGGCGCCCGTTGTCGGTGCGTATTCGACGTTGTCGGGCGAGGAGCAGTTTCGCGCACTCGCGACAATGGGGCTCTTCACTGCGCCGTGCAATATTTCGGGGCAGCCAGCGTCGAGCATCCCCGCGGGCATGTCGACCAATGGGCTGCCGCTGGGTGTTCAGATTGCCGGACACCTCAATGCGGACGACGACGTGCTCGCCCTCTCATCGCTCCTCGAAGAAGCGATGCCCTGGAGCGACCGACTCTCCCCACGTGCGTCGCAAATTTAGTCAAGGAACATTACAAGGTGGCACGGCGTTTCTGAAACCTTCGGCCCCACGAGTCAACGGCTGTCGTTGGCACGCGCACTGCATTAGGATGCCGCAATGAACCAACGTTTCTCGGGATCAACCGTCGCCGTCCTCACGTGTCTTGGTGCTGCCGTCGCGTGCGGTGGATCTGTACAGGCCACGTCGGATGCAGCGGTCGTCCCGGACGGCGGACAGTCCGTGGATTCCGCCGTCGATGCCCGCATTGACGCCGTCGTTGTCAATGATGCAGCGCTTGATGCGAAGCTTGTGCGCACGCCGCTGAAGCACCGATTGGCTTCGGTGGCATGCGATGGGGTGCGGACCGTGCCGGAGCCTACGAACGCGACGAATCCCCCATCGTCGTGCAATAAGCATGCAGATTGCACGCAAGGCAAAAACGGTCGCTGCGTCCAGGGATTCGGGTGGAGTGCGAACGTCTACTCGTGCAACTACGACGTTTGTCAAACCGATTCCGATTGCAAAGAAGGTCCTTGCGTATGTGGAGAGGGCCTTGTTGCTCCGGACGTTTGCCTCACGATGGGAAACTGCAGGGTCGATGCTGATTGTGGTGGCTCGCCGGGTTTTTGCTCACCGACGTTTGGCGGCTGCGGCAACTACACCGGTGTTATCGGCTACGCGTGCCACACACCGAAAGACGAGTGCATCGACGATGGCGACTGCGCGAAGATGGGGCAGAGGGCCTACTGCGCGCTCGACACCGTCGTCGGTTACTGGAAGTGCTCGGTGAGTGAATGCGCCGGATGAACGTGCGACTTGCAGGTCGACGGCTAGCTGTGTGCGTCGTGGCAGCGGTCGCCCTCGGGCTCGGTGCGTGCGGCGGTTCGCTGCAGGTTGAGAGCGACGCTCACGTCGCCGATTCCGACGCGCAAAGTGTCTTTGACGCTCGCCTCGCTACGGACGCGGGTTTGCGCGTGCCAGAGAAGCACCGCGCCGTGGCTACCAAGTGCGACGGCATTCGGAGCGCTTCCGCGCCCGTGGCACCTCCCACGGGGTCGATGGCGCTGTGCCGGACCGATTCGGAGTGCACGCAAGGAAGGAACGGTCGATGCACCGGCAACCCGCACGACGGGTGGGCCTGCACCTACGATCAATGCGAGATCGATAGCGCATGTGGTGCGTTCGTTTGCGAGTGCGAAGGCGGCTTCCGCTCTGACAATGACGTGTGTTTGGCCCAGGGCAACTGCAGGGTCGATGCGGAGTGTGGGTCGCAATATTGCTCGCCG
>JAHFDY010000254.1 GCA_023248735.1 Myxococcales bacterium | reverse complement strand
TGTCGAAGTTGACCTCGTTCAACGGAGCCGCAGCTTCTATGCAACCTTCGCAGCGTTCCAGTTCTGGTGCACGCCCCACTGATCCCATGCTCGGCCGCGTCATCGCCGGCCGCTATCGTCTTGAGGCCCGTGCGGGCGAAGGCGGAATGGGCGTCGTCTATCGCGCGAGACACGTCCTCATCGACCGTGTCGTCGCGCTGAAGCTCATTCGGCCCGACCTTCGAGGCGAGACGCATCTTCGTGCGTGGATGCTACGCGAAGCCCGCGCGGCCAATCGCGTCGACCACGCCCACATCATTGATATCCACGACATCGGTGAAACCGAAGAGGGCGAACTCTATCTGGTGATGGAGTACCTCGTCGGCACTTCGCTCTCGAGTGAATTGGCGCGCGGTCCGATGTTGCTCTCACGCGGCGTCGACATCCTCGAGCAGATGTGCGCCGCACTCGCTCGCGCGCACGACCTTGGCGTTGTGCATCGCGATCTGAAGAGCGACAACATTTTGCTCCTCAATCGTGGTGGCCGAAAAGACTTTGTCAAGATTCTTGACTTCGGTCTCGCCCACCTTGCAATGGACCCAAGGCTCGCACCCAAGGGAGCGGTTTTCGGAACGCCAGAGTACATGTCACCCGAGCAAGCGCGCGGCGAAGAGGCGATCCCGCAGAGCGATCTCTACTCACTCGGCGTTCTGTTTTTCGAGATGCTCACAGGTCAACTTCCTTTCCGATCGGACGACCGCGATACGTTGCTCGAGATGCAGCGATCGTCACCAGCTCCAAAGCCGCGTGCGATCAAGAGTGACGTTTCGCCTGCCTCCGAGGCGATCGTGTTGAAGCTTCTCGAGAAGGATCGCCGCAAGCGTTACCAAGACGGTCACCATTTGCACGAAGAGCTAAAGGCGCTTCAACGCTCGCTACCCAGCACGCCGTGGGAAGTGAACCCCGGTGAAAACGCACCTCCGCCGCCGCCACCTCCGCCTCAGTCGGCTGGCGTTATCGAATGGGCAAGTCGCGCTGCGCTGTTCGCCCGCATGGTGAGCCGCGCCTATCCTGGATCGAACGCACCTGGCGAAGTGCAAAACGCGGTTGCGCAATCGTGGGATCTTGCATCCCGCGCGACCAAACTCGAAGGCGAAGTCGCAAGCCACACCCGTCGTCTCGAGGCGCTCGAAAAGCGTGGACGCGCATTGCGCGCAGAAATCGGCCGAAAGGTCGAAGAGCTCGCGCAAGAAGAGTCGCGGGCGCTACGCGAAGTCTCGCAGGAGCAAGGCGAGGTTAATCGCCTTCGCGAGCAAATTGCTACGGCAGACAAAGCCGCGCAGAAAGCGGTTGCCGAAGCGGAGACCACTCAAAAGCAAGGGGCTTCCAACACCGCGCAACTTCGCGAGGTGTTCGAACGTTCGGGCTTTGCACGCGCAACGCTTGAAGCAAAGCGCGAACAGCTCATCGATCGTGAGAAACGCGCGCTCGCAAGAGATACGCAAGCGCGTGACTTGCGAAAGCAAATCGAAGAGCTGCGCTCACAACTGGCGCGATACGCCGAAGCACTCGAAGAAGACCTCGCACAAGGTCGCGAAAAGGTCGCTGCTCGCACACGCGAAGGTCTGAACTACGAGAAGGCCTTTAGTGAAGTTTCTTTACTTTTGCTCAACCACCTGAAGAGCAAGTCTGAAGCTCGCGATCTAATGCAGGACTTGCTCGCCAACATGCACGGCAGCCAGCACATTCCGCCGGCGCCGCCTTCGAGCAAGACGGCCATCGAAAACGACTAAGCGGCGACTCAAGCCTGTGGGAGTTTGGTGAGCAAGAACGCGCGCAGCTTGATCAAGTTGCGCGGTTCGCGGGAGAACCCCGGCACTTCGTAGGCTCTCGCCCAGTCATTCACTTCAGCACAAAGCGAATCAATCTTGGCTGCGTCTGCGGCGATCGCGATCGCGGTTTGCCCGCGAACATTCACATCACGCATGCCCGCGCAGAACTTTTCGAGGCGCGTGTCATCCTCACCAAGGAAGTCATGAATCACGGTTGCGTCCGCTGCTAGCGATCGGACCGGCGACGAGGACAGCGTTCCGTCATGCGGCAACGCCATCGCACACGCCGTCCGAAGCACGAATGTGTCATCGAGCATTCCAAGATCTTCGATGCCATCTGGAATCAGGTCGATGGACTTGAAGAGATAGTTGAGCGAGCCCACAAGAACTTCGCGCGCATACGAATCTTCGGCGCGACGTAGCGCGTTGGAAACGTCGACCACGTCGCTGCCAAGCGTGCGCAGCCAGCCAGAAAATGCCTCAAGAAATGCTTCGTCGCGCTCGGGTGTGGACATGCACGAGACGGTACCAACGAGCGGCACTTCGCTCAATCCCGACCGGTAGCGACGGGTTCACATTCTTCCGACGAGGAACCCGAGGCCAAAGGCAAGAGCCGCGGAAAGCACCACGACAATCCCCACAGCCCAAAACGGCATCCCCGCGCCAGCGCGCGCCGCAAGCATGGGCAGATCGTGAGAAGGGAGCGTACCGTCCATGGGCTGCTGACGAGGACCTGCAAGTTCAATTTTGACGGAGCCACGAGGCGCAGCGGGAACACTCAGCTGTGAAACCGGAGAAGACGTGCTTGCGAGCGTTTCGTGCCCGGTGCCCACACGCGGTAG
>JAHFDY010000188.1 GCA_023248735.1 Myxococcales bacterium | reverse complement strand
ATAGTTCTTCGAGGCGATTCTCGACCGGCGTTCCGCTCATCGCGAGTCGGAACTTCGCGCGAAGTTGGAACGCAGCTTGCGCGGTTTGGCTCTCGGCATTCTTGATCGACTGGGCTTCGTCGAGGACGGCGATATGCCAAAGAACCTTGCGAAGCGAGTCCATGTCTTGACGAAGTGTTCCGTACGTCGTCAACGTGACGTCGGCTGCATCGTCAATGGCCCGCCTGCTGCCGTGGTAGAGCGCTACCTGGAGGTCGGGGCGAAAGCGTCGAAGCTCCGCTTCCCAGTTGAAGATGACGCTTTTCGGACAGACGACCAGCGTGCGTCCGTTAAAGATAATCATCGCCTGGAGCGTCTTGCCGAGCCCCATATCATCGGCCAAAATCCCACCCAGCTCGGTGTCACGCAGGAACGTGAGCCACCGCACGCCTAGTTCTTGGTAATGACGGAGTTCGGCTTGCAGGCCCTTCGGCAATGCGAGTGCGGGGAGCTCTTCGAACTTCGAAAGAAGCGGTCGCAACGCTGCGATCTCGGCAGGCGGCGGCAAATCAAGGGCCGCGGCGAGCTCGGCGAGTGCGGGGAGAGCCGCCTTCGAAACGCGCTTGTCCAGGTCCCGCGCCGCAAGCAAATCGGCAATTTGCTTTCCGAATTTGGCAAGCCAGTTGACGGGTAGGGGCGCCCAACCGCCGCCGAGAAGAGGAACAAAGTCGAGCCCATCCTGCCAGGCGCGCATCACGCCGTCGGCGGAGGCGCGAGCAGGGGCTCCCGTTGTGTCATCGTCAAAAGTGAACGAAAGATCGAGCGCGCTTCCTTCGAGGGAGACATGCGCAATGAGCTCCCGCGCGGCGAGCGCTTCGCCAAGTGTTCGTCCACCACCGGCGTCCCAGTCCGACAGCTTCGCCATCAGTTTGCTCGCCTCGTGACCGCGAGCGGTCGTCTTGTGACCCACGAGCAAATCGATGTCGCGAAGCTGGTCGAGTAGCGCGCGCTCCTTCGACTCGTTTCGTAAAGGAACTGGACCACCCAGATGGACCATGGCGCGGCCGTCGATGCGAGCGACGGGTGGATCGCCGTAGACGAGCACGGGAAGGACGGTGAGCGAGCCCTCGCCGTGCAACAGCTCGAAGTGAATGCGCGGATCGAGCGATTGACCGGTGCGCGGAAGGCGCGAGGACCGAACATCCACAATCAGGTCGGCCTCCAGCGTTGGCAGCGTGCGGGTTACGAAAGTGCCAAGTTCGCTGGCAGGAATCACCTTGCGAAGTGGCAATTGCTCCCATCGTTCGCCGAAAAACGCTGTGGCCGCGAGCGGGTGTATGTGAAGGCCGGTTCGTCCCCAACGTCGCGCAATGACTTCCGTGAGCGAGGTCGGGGCCGTGACCGTGAGCATCACGTCGCGTTCGCCGTGATCGGTGAGCGTCGCGTGCGGCGTCGCTGCGTCGGTTGACACGGAGACCGGCACGCCGTCGAGGCGCGTTGTGCAGCTCGAGAGTGCATCGGCAAGTTCCTTACCCATCCGTTCGGGCACGACGCCTTTTTTCCAGACGCTCAACCAGCGATCGATGAGCAGATCGTCTTGCGTAGCAAGCACGGTTGCCTTTCTCTTCGCCACTTGCTCGGTAAGCGTTCCGACGAATGGGCGCTCAGCGCCGCTTGCCGCGACGACCGTCCGTTCAAGATAAAGCGTGCCTTCGAGGCGGGATAGTTCGTAAACTAACTTGTCTTCCTCGGGTCTTGTAGCATTGGGCGCAGCCCCCGTGCTGAGCGCGATTGCGGCGGCCGCCACATGGGCGCAAGGGTCGACCTTGCTTCCGCAGTCGCACGCCCACTCGTCCTCCTCGAGATAAAGCGTGACCGTGGGCGCAATGGCGGCGCCGGGCACGCGCACTCGGAACGTTGCTTCGATGTCGGTCTTTTGTTCGAGCTTTGCAGCGCCGTCGCGCGCAAGGTTCACGCCTTGCGACCACGGTCCGGGTAACGCAGCCTTGCGCACGACCGCTGTAAACGACTCCGCTGTCAATGACGCCACTCCCGCGAGTGGTACTCGAGTGCGCGCTTGCGATGAAGGAAAACTCCGTATTTTAGCGAACGACCGCGCACTTAACGAATTGAATGTTCGTCGAAATGCCAAAGTTGGAGCCGCTCGTGTGGCGTTCGGCCTGAAAGATATCGAAGTAGTAGGGTTTTCCCTTTGTGATCCCGGTCTTTCCGACCTGGTCATCGAGCTTCAGTGTTTCCGACTCCGCGGGGTGCACGCCACCAAGGTCGATGACGAGCTTGGTGTTGACGAATACCCAAACGTCGTCGTCGCCGGTGAACGTGAACGTCTCGCCGCCATTGTAGACGAACTCGCCATGAATCTCTGTCGTGAAGTGGAAGTTGTGCGCCCGGCCCTCGTTGCCGAAACCCTTGGTGTCGATCGGGAAGTACGACGTGTTGTTGATCACCGCAGTGCCTGCCGCGACGGCGAGTTCAATAGTGATGGGGACCGTTTGATTGACTCCGGTGGTGTCGCGGTACCACTGATCGAAATTCGCTTTGCCCGTTGTTGTGGTGGTAGTGGTCGCCGATGCGTAGACGGGCTTGCCGTCCGCGCCGAGGTCGCTTTTGACGATGCCCTTTTCGGAGGCGACGGCGTCCTCGAAGTCGAGATGGTCAGCTTTGAAGTCGCGCACTGTCGCCGAGAACTTGAGGCCGCCGCCGGTCAGCGTGCACGTCCCGTCTGACTTGCCGTCTGGGCCTGTCACGACGTTGCCTCCATCGGTCAGCGCAGCAACATTCCCCGAGCAAGCGGTGAGCAAAATCGCAATCGATAGGATGTTTCCGCGCATCGTTCGTCCCCCGAGCGCGCGATGGTAGTCGCGCCATTGGCGAAACGGCAAGTGCCGCTGTCGCTTTTGCCTGCCGTTCAAGGTACAGCGCGCCAACACGGACATGCGAACGCGCTTCCCGCACTGGACCCCTCGATGGATCGCGTTCGAGGATGACTCGCTCTTGGTGATCGACAAGCCCGCTGGGGTGTCTTCCCAAGCCGCTGATCCCCTCCGCCCCGACGACGCGCCAACTCGGGTCGCTCGATACCTTGAGGAGGCCGGTCGGGATCCTTACCTCGGCGTGCATCAACGACTCGATCGCGACACCTCGGGGATCGTACTGTTTACCCGCCGCAAGGAAGGCAACGCTTCCATCGCGAAACAGTTCGAAGGCCGAACAGTCAAGAAACTTTACGTTGCGTGCGTCGAGAACTGGAGGGGCAAGACCCCTTTGACCGAGCTGCGCAATCAGTTGCAGAAGGGCAAGGACGGAACCATGGAGGTCGTGCGTAGAGGCGGCCAAGAGGCGGTCACCCGAGTGAGGGTTTTGAGGCGTGTCGGTTCGCGCTTCATGCTTGAGCTCGAGTTGGTTACGGGGCGCATGCACCAGGCACGCGTTCAACTCGCGGAGGTGGGAAGTCCGATTGTCGGTGACATCCTCTATGGCGGCGCGCCCGGACCGAGGCTGATGCTCCACGCATCGCGCCTCATGGTGCGCCATCCAAGCAACGACAAGCCTCTCACGATCGAAGCGCCGACTCCGCGAGCATTGGTTTCGTGGGTTGACGAAGGTGACATAGGCGAGCAAGTTTTTGATCGTCCGGAAGCGTTACAAGATGCGATCCATTTGGCGTGTCACCGGCGCTACGGCCTCGCACACTCGTCGGGCGAGCGGCATACCAATGCGTATCGTCTGATTCACGAATCTGGCGACGCGATGCCCGGGCTCGCCGTCGATGTGTACGGTGACTACCTTGTCGCTCAGCTGTACGGAGACGACGGCATCTGGGCCGATCAGTCGCGCCGCGATCGCGTGTTTGACGCGCTCGATCGGCTCGGTTTCGCCGGCGTCTACATGAAGGTGCGGCCCAAGCAGGCCAACGTGATCGTGGACTCGCGTCGTGAAGCGTTCTCGCCAAAGACTCCGGTGCGCGGTGTTGAGGCGCCCGACGAATTCACCGTGTTTGAAGAGGGCGTTCCGTACCGCGTGCGTCTTGCAGACGGCCTCTCGACGGGCCTCTTTCTCGATCAACGCGTCAATCGCCTTCGCGTGCGCGAGCTGGCGAGTGGCAAGCGCGTGCTCAACCTGTTTTCGTATGTGTGTGGGTTTACGGTTGCGGCAGCGAAAGGCGGAGCCGCTGAGACGTCGAGCGTGGACGCTTCCCTCGCGATTCTCGAGCGCGGTCGAAATAACTTGCGGCACGCTGGTTTGCTCGAAACTGGCAAGCATCAGTTCTTCGGCGAAGACGCGTTTCGTTGGCTCCCCCGTGCCGTCAAGAAAGCTGACCGTTATGACATCGTGATACTGGACCCCCCCAGTTACAGTTCAACGAAGTCCCATCGTTTCATGGCTGACAAGAACTACACGGCGCTCGCAGCCGATGCGCTCCGATGCCTGAGGCCTGGCGGAACACTGCTCGCTTTCACGAACCACCGAGGCGTGTCACAGTCCAAGTTCCGAAGGATGCTGGCGTCGGCCCTCCGAGAGGCGAACCTAGAGGCAGAGCAGCTGAAGGACTTGCCGGAGCCGGCCGATTTTCCTGCGCCAATCGGTGGCGAGTGTCACCTCAAGGGTGTGCTTGTGAGGCTAAAAGTTCAGTAGCTTGACGAACGGCCACGCGTGCAAAGGCACGCAAGAGCAAGCTATTGGCGCAAAGAGCTAATGCTCCGCGCGCTTGCTGCGCGTACGAGCGCAGCCCCTTCGAAAGGGGAGGAGAAACGCATGAACAAGCGCATTATTTTGTCGGCTATGGCTCTGATGATTGGCTGTGGCTCCGGGGGTTCGACCAACGCCGAACGCGAGACTGAAAGCTCAGCGAGCGCGGTTGGAACGGCCGACTTGGTAGGGCACTGGAAGGGGCCAAACTGCGCCGGGATGGGCGCGGGCTGGGAGAATATCGTCTACTTGCACATTTCGTCGGGCACCTCAGCGACGGTGCGCTACTACTACCCGGGCCTTTCGTTCAGCTGCTACAGCGACCTTACGAAGGAGTCCTCGGCGCCGGGTCAAAGCAGGTGGAGCGACACGAGTACGACGGCCGGGTGCGTGGATGGTTCCGTTCTCATGACGTACACCGTGACGTCGAGCGACAGTATGAGGTACACGTGGTCCGATCCAACAGGCGGCACGCCGTCCTGCACCGGGATATTGAACAAGCTCTGACGTTCACCGCGTCGCAAAGGCCCGCCGCGCGTCGAAAGTGGGGTGTTGGAGCTCGATCCAACGTTCTGCCTTGACGGCGCGGCCCGTTTCCGATTCGGATGCGTCGCCAATGTCAGCTGGAACCGCCCCTTCGTCGACCGAGTCCCCAATTCCCGACGCGACGCCCGACAAGGGCCACCCGCTGGGCCTGTACGGCCTCTTTGGCACCGAAGCGTGGGAGCGGTTCAGCTATTACGGCATGCGGGCGTTGCTTGTAAACTACATGGTTCTCTACCATGGCTGGCAGCCTGGTCAGGCCTCTGGCGTTTACAAGTGGTACACGAGCCTCGTCTACCTGACGCCGCTCTTTGGCGGATTGCTCGCCGACCGTTACTTGGGGCTGCGCAATTCGATCATTATTGGCGGCGTGCTGATGGCGATCGGCCACTTCTTGATGGCCTTCGAGCAGTTGCCGATTTTCTACTCCGCGCTCTTTTTGCTGATTCTCGGCAACGGCTTCTTCAAGCCGAACATCTCGACGCTCGTCGGCAAGATGTACAAAGAAGGTGACAAGCGCCGCGACGGTGCGTTCACCATTTTTTACATGGGCATCAACCTTGGTGCCTTCGTCTCGCCGATCGCGTGCGGGTATCTGCGCGAGCACTACGGATTTCACCATGCCTTCACCCTCGCTGGCATTGGTATGGGCGTCGGACTCGTCATCTTTTTGGTGACGCAGCGTTCGGTCATTAAGGCTGTGGAAGAGGCCGGAAACGGTCCGAAGAAACTGGAGACCAAAAATTTCGATGAGCACGAAAGCGGTCATCGCGCAGCTGCAGTCGAGACGGTAACCGTTCAGAAAGTTGACGAAGTCGATCCCAATGAGAGCAAGCCTTGGGCAACGGGTTTTGCCGGCATCGTTCGCACCGTGTTTCCTCCAATGCTCATCGTTTTGGGTCTCGGAATTGCTGCTTATTACGCGTACGGCGTCAAGACAGGTGCCGAGAAGCCCACCGCGCTCATCATGCCGATCGCCTTTGTAGGCGTGTTCGTTTGGATGAACGTTACGCTCGCTGGCATCAAGGGTGTTGCTCGTGATCGCAGTACGGTCGTCTTCATCACCTTCTTCTTTCAGGTCATTTTTTGGATGGCCTTCGAGCAGGCGGGCAACGCACTCAACATGTGGGCGGAAGCCAATACCGATTTGCACATTGGCAGTTACAAATATCCCTCCGAATGGTGGCAATCAGTCAACGCCGTCATGATCGTGTGCCTCGCGCCTCTATTTGCGTTCGGATGGACGTGGCTTGGTAAGCGCGGATGGGAGCCGCGTAGTCCCACGAAAGCCTCAATTTCATTGGGGTTCGTGGCGCTTTCCTTCGTGCCCATGGTTTTCGGTGCCAAGGCGGAAGACACCTTTGTCAACTCACAAGCGCTCGTTGCTTTGCCGGAAGGTGTGGTCTTCGATCAGAAGGTACATGCGGGCAGACTCTCGTTCGATGCCGCAAAGAAAGAACTCGTCGTGCGGGGGGTGCTTCCACGTTACGTCACCAACGATCTTCTGATTGAGCGCACGGAATCCGCTGTCACCAAGGCTGGCAAAGAAAAGGATGCATCGAAGGCAAAGGTCGAAGCCAAGGAGAGGCTTGAAGCATTCTTCAAGGCGGTTGACGATCTAGAGTCAAACACTCGCAAGGCGACCAAGGATGCCCCGTTAAAGCTGGCGCTTGCGAGCATGCCCGAGACCTGGGTCTTTCCTTTCACGAAGGAGGAAGGTGAGGGGCATGGCGTCGCATGGGACGAAGCCAAGCACGAACTTATCTTCCGTGCATACGCATCCACACCGGTCCGTCGCGAGATTAAGGCTGCGGGTGCAGACCCTGCATTGCGCGATTCTCTTTGGGCGCTCGAAAAGAAGAGCAACGTCGCGCGCGTTAGCAGCATTTGGCTCTTTCTCAGTTACCTATTGGCAACCATTGGGGAACTCTGCTGCTCACCGGTCGGGTTATCGCTCACCACCAAGCTCGCTCCGCCAAAGTACGGCTCGCTTTTCATGGGAGTGTTCCTCCTCTCAAGCTCGCTTGCACAATATGCTGGCGGTCTCATCGGAGAGTCCTGGGGCATTATCGCGCCAGCAAAGTTCTTCATGATCTTCGTCATCACATCGGCGTGCGGCATGTTCCTCCAGATGCTCCTCGCGCCCTCAATGAAGAAGCTGATGCACGGAGTTAACTAGATGTACGCACTCGTCAAGAACGCCCACTCGGGGCTGCGCTGGTTGATGCTCGCAGGCGTCATTTTCGTCGTCGTCAACGCGGCTCGCGCCATGAGTTCGAGCCGCGCGTACACGCCGCAGGATGCGAGGCTCTCGCTCATCACGATGGTCGTGGCCGACTTGCAGCTGACGCTCGGCCTCGTGCTCTACACGGCGCTGAGTCCACTCATGACACAGAGCATCTTGCCGAACTTTGGTGCGGCCATGAAGGATCGCGTGCTCCGCTTCTGGGCGGTTGAGCACATCACGATGATGGTCTTGTCGATCGTCGTGATTCACGTGGTGCGCGTGATGGTCAAGAAAGCTGACACGGATGCCGTCCGCCACAAGAGGACCATGTACGGCTTCGCCCTCGCGCTCGCGATGGTCTGGGCCGGCATGCCGTGGCCTTGGAAACCGTACGGACGACCGCTTATGGGCGGCGATGCCCCAGCGCCGAGCGCGAGCACTGCGCCAAGTGCGGTGCCGAGCGGGCGCTAAGGGCGTGCCGCAGTCGCGATCTCGCGGTACACTTGACGAATGGACGACGCGTTTCGAGCTCGGGCCAAAGAGCGCAAGCGGAGCATGTCCTGGGGCGTGAGCCGGTTCGACGACGACACCTCTGGGTCGTTTTGGCAAAACGCGTCCGGTGGCGAGCGCCTCGATGCGATCGTGTCATGCATCGAACTTGCGTGGAGCCTTGGAGGGAACGATGGACCTGCACCAAGATTTGATCGATCTGCTTTCGGTGTTCTCAAGCTCGGGTGTTGATTACCTGATTGTTGGCGGATGGGCTGTCGCTCTGCACGGTGAACCGCGGTTTACGAAAGACCTCGACCTCCTGGTGGGCGGGGATGAGGCCAACTTGGGGCGCGTGCTCGAAGCACTTCGTCTGTATGG
>JAHFDY010000029.1 GCA_023248735.1 Myxococcales bacterium | reverse complement strand
AACGCGTTTCTTGCCGCGGGTGCGGACATCGTGCCGGTTCCAATTGATGATGACGGTGCGAACCTCGCGGGCGTGGCGGCGAGTGCGCTTGATCGCGGTGTGCTCGCGTACGTTACACCGTCGCATCAGTTTCCCACTGGATCGGTTCTCTCGCTGCGCCGTCGCATGGACCTTCTCGCATGGGCGAACCGACGCGCCGCCTACATCGTTGAGGACGACTACGACAGTGAGTTGCGCTACGCAGGCCGTCCGCTCGAATCGCTCCAAGCCCTCGATCAGCAGGGCAGGGTGATCTACGTTGGCACCTTCTCGAAGGTGCTGTTTCCTGGACTCCGCATTGGGTACGTCGTTGCGCCACCCGAGCTCATGCCCGTCTTCCGCTCCGCGAAGTGGATCGCCGATTGGTGCACGCCCACGCTCGAGCAGGGAACGATCGCTCAATTCATGAGGGAAGGGCACTTCGACCGGCACTTGCGTCGACTCCGCGCGAGGTACGCGATACGCCATGCGTCGCTTCGCAACGCGTTACGGTTCCACTTTGGCGACGCCGTGTCGGTCGCGGACTCTCACGCGGGCCTTCACATGATGGCTTGGTTCGACGGTGTCACACCGCAAGCGCTCGAGGCGGTCGTCGAACAAGCGCGTGCGCAAGACGTCGGCGTCCACTCGGCTGCGCCTTACTACCTTGGCGAGCCGGATCGCTGCGGCCTCCTGCTTGGCTACACGTTGGTGGACGACAGGGGTATCCGCGAAGGCGTTCGTCGTCTTGCAGCAGCGTTTGCGAGTGTGCAGGGGCAGAGGAAGAAGCGAGCATCGCGCCCACGTACGTCCTAGAAGTGGCCCTACGATTTCATGAAAAAGTGGACCTTTTCGATCCACTTTTTCTGATCCAAGTTGGTAACCGATGTTGATCAAAGAGTGGACGTGGGGTCGCGCTTGGTTCGTTGCGATGGCGGCGATAACGAACTTCATTCTTGCTGCGGTCGTGCTGCGATACGTCGGAACTTCCGAAGAAGGCGTCAAGCTCGCCCTTCGGGCTACTGCGCGCGTTGCGTTTCTGTGGTTCGTCGTCGCCTTCACCGCTTCATCGCTTCATACGCTGTGGCCAGGGAAGGTCACGGCATGGTTGCTAGAGCGTCGTCAATTCATCGGAGCCGCGTTTCCTGCGGCTTTCTTGACGCACGTTGCGCTCATCTTCGCTGTGTATCGCGCCGCACCGATCGTCGACGCCGATCATCCCGTTCCTCTTTTCGAGATCATCGGCGGCATCCCAGGGATCCTCCTCGTGTACGCGATGCTCGCGACGTCGTTTGGTTGGGTTGCTCGTGTCATTGGCCGCACGTGGTGGGAACGCCTGCACCGTTATGGCAGCTACTACGTCATGGGCGTGTTCATCTATTGCTTTTGCGAGTCGTTCAGTCGCCCGTACGAAGAGCTCGTCTCGGAGGCAGTGGCCGGAATTCCTCCGGCGATTTACTACTGGCCGTTCCTCGTTCTGAGCGTCGGCGCCGCTGCATTGCGTGTCGCTGCATTTGTGGCAAGGCGACGCCTACTAAGTCTAGGCCTCGGCTAACCGGGTTTGCCCGCGCGAAGGCTCCGTGACTTTCCCGCCGATCGTCGCAACAAGAGAAGTCCCGCGACGAGCATGGGCCACGCGCTTCCGCGGATGGGTGTCGCCACAACGCTGCAGCCCGTACTCGCCGGTGGGACGTCAGCGGGCGGGTCTGCCACAGGCGGTTCGTCAACGGGCGGTTCCTCCGCTGGTGGATCGTCCGGCGTGCCTCCGTCCGGGACGGCGGCCGGATCGCACTTGCTCGCGCAGTTTGTGCTCTGACACTTGAGCAGCGCTTTTCGCTTTGCGTTGCTCGCGCAAGAGCTGGCCTGATCGTTCGTGTCCCAGCACGAGTAGCACTCACCATCGGCTGTGCAGTCGAGGCCCTCTTTGCAGCACGCGCCGTCGAGGCAGGCGTTGCAAGTCTTCGCCTTTCCAAACGTATGGCCGCACGTTGGCACGGTGATGCAGCTCGAGCTGCACTCGCTTGTGCACGCTTGCTCGCACGCACAATACGTGGCGTACAAAAATGGCCCCGTTGCCTTTGGATACTTGACGTAACAGGCGTCAAGGCACGCGGAAGCCGAAGCGCACCCGAGCACGCAGTCGTAGAGCGACTTGCACTCTGTGTTCGCCTCGCAAGTCCGATACGCAACGGCGCACAATTGGCCGCCGGAGTTCGAGGTCTTCTTGCAAAGGTCGCACGAAGCGGCGGGCGCCGCGAGGGCAAGCCTCGATTCGATCCACGCCAGGTGGGGGCTAACGCGAACGCTGTATCCGGTTCCGGAGCCTTCTCCCGTGCATCCGCCCGACACGTAGGAATGCACTCCGACGACGCGCTCCACGTTGCCGCTCTTGAAGAGAACGGGTCCGCCGCTGTCGCCTTGGCAGATGCCACTACCCGACAACGAGTAGCCGACGTGAGTCGTTGAGACCGTACTCAGTGTCTTGGTTACGGAGCGTCGGTCCTCGTTTGGATTTTGCTCCGTCGAAGTTTCTGTTCGCCCGTAGCCGACACTCGTGACGCTCGATCCCACGGCGACGCCATCGGATGCAGTGGTCAATGAAATTGACGGAGTAGCAGCGTCGATGCCCAGGATGCGGATGACTGCGACGTCGTTGGCTGACGCGACTTGGCCGTCGTAGCTCGGGTGCGCGAGGTAGTCGAGAACCGAGAACTGCAGCGTTGAGGTGTCGCCAATGTTCGCGCCCTGTATCGCAACGAGTGGCGGCGTCGTCGAGACGCAATGAGCGGCGGTAAGGACCCAGCCAATTTTGGATGCGGGGTCCGTCTTGACAATCGTGCCTGTACAAGCGGCGCCGCTGCCTTTGCCCAGCGAGCCATAGATGAACACGACGGCGTCGTGGGTCGTGTCCTTGGTGCCATTGATGATCGGCTCTGAAACAGAACCAACGCCGCTCTGTTGTGATGCGGACGAACACGCGACAACGACACCCGCAACCCAAAGAAAGGAAGTCCGCATTCGGGTTTCTTAGCGCGGTGTTTGCGCGTCCGCCACGTTCCTTATGCAGCGACCGCCTCCGCCTTTTCGAGGGCCCGGAGGAGCGCCGCGAGGTTTCGCACGAGCGCCTCTCGAACCTGGGGTGGCACGGCGCCGTCGTCGGCAGTTTCACTAAGGAGTTCAGAAAGGCGTGTTGCAACGTTGCGCAACCCGGCCGACGCACGTTTGGCCCTCACGTCGGGGTCCATCGGGGTCACGACCTCGCGGACTTCTCGGGGGATCCGGTGGACGGGTGCGCCCTCCTCGACGACCATGCGCCGAACCTCCTCTTTAGTCGCCGCGGGCAGATCCGACGCTTCGGCACGCCGCAGCCAGTCAACCGCTTGGTAGCTCGGCAGCTTGGTCTCAAGGGACCTGTTTTCAAGCATTTGCGGCGCTCGGCGTTGCAGGAACGCAAACGATCCCGTCAATTTTTCCATGGTTTCGCGGCGCATGTGCAGCTCGATGCGGCCGTAGTCCTCGAATGACGGAAACCCCCACCTTTTCCACGTGCGCTCACGCTTGACGTGGCTAAGCTCGGCGGCGAGTTCGACCCAACTTGACTTGAACCGCCTTGCGCAGGCGATTACCGAGGCCCGTTCGGGGTCATTTTCGTGGAGTTCTTCGCTCGAGGCAAGCTGTTCCGTCACACGCTTGGGCTTCATTGGCCGTTCGCTACGCGCCTCGACCGGCGAACGCAAGCGTTGCAATTGTTCCGAGACGAACGCGTCGGCTGATGTGCGTGCTACACTCCGATCGACATGCGAATCACCTGCGATTCCTGCGGCGCCAAGTACAACGTGGCCGACGAAAAGGTCCAAGGCAAGACCGTCAAGATCCGTTGCAAAAAATGCAGCAACGTCATCTTGGTGAACAACAAATCGGCCTCGGCAGCTGTTGCGCCCAGCGCAAATGAACAGAGTCAGTCGGGCGCGTCGCCACCCCAAGGCGAAGCGCTCTATCACGTGAACGTCGCCGAAAACGATCAGCGCGAATTGCGGATGAACGAACTCGTCGAAGGCTGTCGTGCTGGGTGGCTGACGGGTGAGATGTACGTATGGACCGAGGGCATGGCCGATTGGGCACCACTCGAGCAGGTCGAAGCCATCGCATCGGCGCTCCGCCAAGAGTCGCCGCTCGCATCGGTGATGCCGTCGACGCAGTCTCTCTCGGGCCGCTCTCTTTCGGATGACCCAATGGGATTTCCGTCGGGGGGATCTCCGTCAGGGTCGCTGTCGTCTCAGCCCTCGCGTGCCGCCGCGCCCGCTCCATCCCATCCCGTGTCACCGCTTTTCGCACCGAGCCCTTCAGGACCTTCGGCAGGATCTTCGGCAGGATCTTTGGCGTCCAACGGCATCGGCTCGTTTGCTCCGGCTGCGTCTGGGTCCGCGCCGGCCAGCGACGGCGCGCCTGTGGAAGCGCGCCGCGTTCGTCGCGATGATGCGCGCGAAGGGCGCGATTTGTTTGCTGCCCCGGTCGGCAGCGATCCGTTTGCCTTCCCGTCGTCGTCACAACATATCGCGTCAGCAGACGCGAGGGCCGCACGTCCTACGCCGCCGTCGCCCGGCCTCACCGGCGAACGCAGTGAGAGTTCGGTTCTGTTCAACGTCGGTTCACTCGCGGTCAAGCAACCCGAAGCTCCCTCCAAAGAAGACTCGGGGATCATCGACCTGCGAGCCCTCGTGGCATCCAACGACGAGAGGGCGACCCCCGCCGTCGAGGCAACCGACGCGCCGATCGTTCCGCTGTTTGCCATTGCTCCGTCGTCAGTTGACCAGCCGGTGACAGCGCAGCCGCTCGATCCTGCGCGCCGAAAGAGTGGCCTCGGTGCGTTCATCGCGCTCGCCAGCGCGGGGCTCGTCCTCGCCGGGGGGGCGGTGGTAGCGGTGGTCGTCTTGAGGTCTCCTCCGCCGCCAAAGCCCGCCGAGCCCATCGCCACCACAACTGCCGAGCCACCGGCAAAGGTCAAGGAAGTTGCCGATCCGTCGACACCACCGCCGCCCGTCGCGACCACCGTGTCTCTCGACGATCCCAACGAGAAGAAGGTCGGTGCATTCGGAAAATCAGGCGTGCCCGCTCCCGCAGGCGGCGGCCCCAAGCCAGACCCAGGCGCCGGAACACCCGACACCCCGCCACCAGCCCCAGTCGTGAAGAAGCCACCATCAGGCGATCCTTGTGGCGGCGATCTCGCCTGCATGATGAAGAACTCGGTGAAGAAGAAGCCGAAGTGACACTGGGCGCAAGCCCAGCGTCATCCTGAGCGCAAAGCGCCTCAGCGACCGGCGCGCAGCGAGAAGGATCCCCCCAGCGCCCCAAGCCAAGCGCGCCAGCGCGAGGCCCCCCTCAGTTCCCGTACGGATCCATCGGAGCGTTCGGATCACCAATAAGCACTTGCTTCACGTCGCTGCCAAGCGATGACAGCTCGTTCGCCTTGATGCGCGTCTTCGACACACTGTAAACGAGGTTGTCCATCACGATGCTCCGTTGGACTTCGCTCGAAGCGTTCGTCCACCAGTTGCTACAGCTGGCGTCCACAGAGGTTGGGTGCGCCACTTGACCGCGGAGCGAAAAGCCATTGCTCGTCGTCGTGTCAAACACCATCAGGCCGCTAAATGTCATCGAACTCCCGAAACCGCCGTTGGTGTCGCCGCCTTCGCACACTGTCATCGGTAGCGCGAGGATGCTCTTCGGCGCGTAGTAGTTGAATGCGAGGTGATTGGTCAGCGCCTCGGAGCTTGAGCCGCGCGTTCCGATGACGTGCTTGTGAAGGAGCTTCGGATCTTGTGGATTCGATACGTCGAAGATTTGCAACAGGACCCCGGTGAAATACGCAAACGAATCGTGATCGGCTGCGTCGTATCCGATGGTGAGCAAGTGGGTATCGTCCATCAAGTGCATGTACGTGGAGAAGCCAGGGATTTTTAGCTCGCCAAGAACGATCGGGCTCGTCGGAAGCGAGAGGTCGAAAACGTAGAGCGGATCGGTCTTCTTGAATGTAACCATGTATGCGCGATTTTCATCAAATCGAACCGATCGGATGTCCTCCTTCGGCGCGATCTTGTCGACGAGGCCGATGGTCTTCAGCGCCGTGCCATCTTGCTGCATGACCGCCAGGGTGGAGTGTACGTTTGGACTCGGAACATGCCCTGTCGTCGTGGCGATGCGGAGGTTGCCGCCGAATTCGTCCATCGCAAACTGATTGAGGACGCTTCCCTTGATGATGCCGCTGCCAACGTAGGTCGAATCGAGCGGATTCTTGCCCAAGCTAAATTTGTGTACGGACGACGCTTGCGCCTCGCCTACGCCTGCGAACCAGCCAAATCCGCTTTGCTCGTGTGGTACCGCCATGTAGAGCGAGTCCGCGGACGCATACACCGCGCCTGCACCGCTCAAGACGCTCGTGGACTTGATGGCCTTCTCGTCGAGGAGATCGAGCGAAACGAGCGTCGTAAAGTCCACCCCGTCGGTCATCGCACTTTGATAGAGCGTTGCGATCGAAAGTACCTTCAGCGAGTCCGTCAACGTTGGGACAGTGTATTTTGTTCCGTCAATGATCTTGTCGTTTGCGACGATGGCTGCGTCAAACGAACGGTTGATGGCTACTTCGTCCGATCCCGCGCCATAGTAGTTGTAGCCACCGCCATAGAGGTTCCAAGCTGGGTGGTCAGATGCGCGCGACACCACGGTATGAACGGTCGTTCCAATCCTTCGCGCCGCGATGAGCGAGCTGTCCGTTTCGATTGTGCGCATGAGCTTCGGGGAGGTCACGTCACTGATGTCGAAAAGTGAGATTACGGTGCCGGTGCCATCACCACGGAAGGAACACTGGTAGCCATAAGTGCATTCGCTGTAGCCGTAGTACCCGCCTGAATACGACGAGCTTTGCCGCTTGACCGACGAGTACACGAGTGCGCGGCCATCCGACACGAAGAGCTTCTTGGCTTGGCCAGGCACGGCAACGTTTGCGACCTCGTGCATCGTTGCCGCTGGCCATGCTTCGACGATGCGGAACGTCGCGCCACTTGCGACGTAGATGTACTTGTTGTCGTTCTTGACGAAGTCGGCTTCGTCGACCCCAGCGACCTGGTTGTTGGTCGAAGAGGTTTGCGACGCCGCTGAGGTCGACTCGCGTGCTTGGGGTACCGCCGCGGCGGCGACCAAAGCGATGTCACCGCCTGATCGTGGACGATACTGCGAACATCTGGCATCGATGATCGATGTTCTCCGGGCGCTTTCGACCGCTTCTCGCATGCTGACTCTTTCGCGCTGCCGGAGTGTCTCTTCGAGTCGCGCGGAATCGGTTGGCGAGAGCGAAACGGCGACCGTGCTCGTCGACGTGGACGTCCACGTGGGAACGGACTCGACGCAGGCGTCGTAAACGGCTTGGTCACCGTTGCTGCAACCGGGCGCGAGCACCAGGCCCGCGACGAAGACCGGGAGGGCGAGCTTGTTCATCATGAACCCACACCTAGCAACGCGCGTGCCGCTGAACTCTATAGCCCTTTCGTCCTATATTTTGCGCTTTAGCGTGTGCCAGATGTGCCACTGCACGCGTCGGCGAGTGTGAACGCGAGGCCTCACGTCGGACCCGCTCCTACCAGTCAACTTGGTGAACTTTTCCCGCGCCCCAGTCGTTCCGTAATCGCTCGAAGAACCAATCCTCGTAGACGCCGTCGATGCGGATCGAGTACCGAAAAAACGGATCGGGTGCGACGCCGTGGAAATCCATATCGTTGAACCAATACGCGCGCGTCGGCACAATCAAGAAGTCACTCTCGGTCTCGTCAGTCAGCACGAAACGTTTGTCGCCGTTTGGGCAAATCGTCATTGTGTGTTCAACGTCGTGTCTCGATCTCGGTTCGGTATCGCGGTGAAACGGGGCATGGTCGTTTGCCTCGAGACCGAAGACGAGGCATCGGCCGATCTCGCGAAACGGTAACGCCCTCAGAAATGCGACCGTCTTCGGAAAGTACTCCTCGGATGCCTTCGAGAAGCGCTTACCTTTTCCGCGATGCTTGTCTTCCCAGCTGTCGTTTTCAACAAAGTGAAACGCGACCTTCCACGGGAAGTAAACGCCGTACCGGTACTTCAAATACTTCATCTGCGCGTAGTTGAGCGGATGGTCCGTTTCATCCCCGAACGCGTACTCCTTGAAGCGCGATCGGTCGAAGCGCTCGTGATTGTCAGCCAACTTGACGAAGCGATCGAACTCATCGAGCGAAAATCGCCCGATGACGTGCCCATAGTCAAGGTACGGATCGGTCCACGCCGAGGGCGAGACGACCTTCATCCACTTAAGGCTGCCACCTGTGTATGACGGCGCGACATGCGCGAGCCCGAGGCAAATTTCCTCGTGCAAAAGAGGGAGCACCGACAGGTCAAAATACCGCTCGAGATCGAGAAAAGGGTGTCCCCAGATGCCATTGAGCCCCGGCATACGCACATCACCAAATGTCGCAGCGATCTTTCGGAACCATCGCATCGCCGTCTTTGCATGAGAACGCCTCTGCGAACGGCTTGAAGTGGGATGCGGGACCATTCACGCGGAACCTTGCAGGTGAGTGCGGATTGGTTGCGACCTGTTGTCTTAGGAACTCGTCGCGCTCGTTTGCGCACCATCCTTGGGCAAACGCGATGAAGAACTCTTGCTGCGGCGAATAGGGAGACCGCCCCTCCACGAGAGGTTGCTCCTTCTCAAGTTGTGTTTTCATCGCGAGGTACGCAAGCTTGAGTCCGCCGAGGTCCGCGATGTTTTCGCCGAGTGTGAGCTTGCCGTTGACGTGGACATCCTTCGCCACTTCGTAGCTATCGTATTGCTTTTGCAAACACGCGGCGCGGGTCTCGAACTCCTTTTTCACCGACGCAGACCACCAGTTGCGCAGGTTCCCCTTCGCGTCGAACTGGTTGCCCTCGTCGTCGAAGCCGTGGGTAAGCTCGTGGCCCATGACCATGCCGATGCTCCCAAAGTTGCCTGCGGAAGTGCGCCCCATATCGTAAAATGGAGGCTGCAAGATGCCCGCGGGAAACACCATCTCGTTCTTCAGCGGTTCGTAGTACGCGTTGACGGTCGGTGGCGACATGAGCCATTCCTTGCGGTCAACCGGCTTACCTATTTTCATGATCTGGCGAGCGAATTCGAACTTGTTGGCGGCAAGAGTGTTCGTTGCGTAGGAGCCCTTCGTGATGCCGATGCCAGTGTATGGCCGCCACACCTCGGGGTGAGCGACCTTATTGTCAATCGCAACGAGCTTCGTTAGCGCAGCGGAACGCGTTGCGTCGTCCATCCAAGGGAGCTTGGTCAGACTGATGTTCATTTCGTGTTCGATCGCCGCGATGAGCGACTGTACATCTTCTTTACCTTTTTCGCCGAGCGTTGCTTTGACGAACGCGTGACCAAGCGCCTCGCCCATTGCACCGTCTGTTGAGCGCACGCATCGCTTCCAGCGATCGGGCAGCGCTTTCGCTCCCTGAAGAATTTGCGCGAGCTTGAAGTTCTCCAAGACGAAAGCGGCGGGCAAACGCGACGCAAGTTTGTGAAGCACTTGCCACTTGAGGTACGTCCTCCACCGCGCAAAATCGCCATTGGCAAGCGTGTTGACCTTCTTGATGAATGCAAGCTGAGCGACATTGAACGCGAGCGCGTCGCCAGCTCCAATCGCCTTCAGATACTCCGTGACCGAGAGGTTCGAAAGAGCGCTCTCAACGCCGGCCTTGTCCATCAAGTGATAGAGCTTCTCGGGTTCCCGCAGCTCTTCCTTTTTCATCGATGCGCCGGCGAGCTCACGTTCGAAGGCAAAGACGACGTTGGCGCTGCTCGAAGCGCTCTTCGCCGAGAGCCCGGTGAGCTCGAACATCTTCCCCACGTGCGCTCTGTATTGGTCGGCAATTGTTCTTGCGGGTGACTCCTGCGCGCGCTCTTTTGCGGCCTTCTCTTTCGTTGCAACCGGCGCTTTCCCAGACTCCTTTGGGAAGTAGTACTCGCGGTCAGGCAAACCCAGGCCCGACTGATCGATCTCGGCGATAACGCGTGTCGTGTCTTTGAAGTCTTGGCTCGACGAAAAGTCGAAGGGGAGCGAGAGTCCGTTCGCCGCCAGCTGCGCGAGCGCGGCCGTGAGCGTCTTCTTGTCGCTGACGGCATCGATGACCGTGAAAATTGGCTCGAGCGGCTTGAGCCCGTCCGTTTCGATTCTCCCTTCGTCGAGGCAGCTCGCGTAAAATGCACCAAGTTCAGTTGCGAATGGCTCGTCGGTTCGCTTGCCCGCAGCAAACTCTTCGAGCAACTGGTGCAAAACGATCTCGTTGCGGTTACGAATTCCGTGAAAACTGCGATAGAAGGCGGCCTCTTCGGCCGGTATCGGGTTTGCCTGTTTCCAGCCCCCGCATGCGAATGCATAAAAGTCGCCGCACGGGGAAATGGACTTGTCGAGTGCGGCCTCGTCTACAGCCGATGCCTTCGACGGCGCGACCGATCCACCATCGGCTGCGGGCTGCCCTTCCACGTGGGCAACTGCGAGCGGTGGCGGCGGGTCTCCACAACCGAGCGTAAACGACGAGAGCAACCCAAAGAGCAGGCAGAGTGAGCGATTGCGTGGCATGACGCGCCGAACATCACTCGATCGCAGGTCCCGCCACAAGGGCCAAGAGAGAGTGGTGTGATGGACGGTTTCGGAGTACGGTCTGCCCCGTATGGTTGTCCAAAGCCGGTGGCTTTTCTTGGCATTTGCGGTTTCGGTACTCGGTGTGTGCGGGTGCACTCCGAGCATTGGTGACGCGTGCAACCTCTCGACCGATTGCTCGGTGCGTGGCGATCGCGTGTGCGATTCGTCCCAACCGTTGGGCTATTGCACGATTCGTAACTGTGGTGGTAACAGTTGTCCCGAAAACGCCGCCTGCGTGCTCTTCAACGCTGCCCCCGCCGGATGCCCGTATGACGATCGCGCGCCGGGCCGCACCGCACGCTCGTTTTGCATGGTTAGCTGTCAGGCCGATAAGAACTGTCGCGAAGGGTACATTTGCGCCGATCCGAAAGGCGATCCGTGGCGGGCCCTTATTCTCGACGACGCGCAAGACAAAAGGGTTTGTATCCCGTCGTCGAAGCAAACATCGGTTTCGCCGACAAGCTCGACGCCGCCCGTTTGCAGCGCCACCGGTCCCGTTGTTCCGACACTCGACGCCTCTCCCCCCTGGACGCCCATAGACGGTGGCGCCGCAGCGGACGCTTCCGTTGGCTCCGACGCCGCACCCGATGCCGACGCTTCCGTTGGCTCCGACGCTGGCGCGGATGCTGGCGCCGAAGCTGGAAGCGCAGACGCCGGCTAAGTCAGTGCGCGCTCTTTTCCTGCGCGTGCTCGAGTCGGTTCTCGTCGTATTCGTCGTTGCTTCGATTACATTTTTCGCCCTTCGCCTTCTCCCGGGCGATCCGGCGCTGCTCATCCTTGGTGACCAAGCGTCGCCAGAAGCCCTTGCTCACGTGCGTGCGCAGCTGCATCTCAACGAACCGCTTCATGTGCAGTATGCACGTTTTTGTTTCCGGCTCTTGACGTTCGACTTTGGCGAGTCCTTGCGGTGGCCTGGCAGCGAGGCTCGCACGCGCGTGCTTCTGGCGCTTCGGCCGACGAGCGAACTCGCGGTGACGTCGACCTTGCTCGGTGCGATTTTCGGGACGGGAGCGGCCGTGCTCGCATCGGGTCCGTGGCTGGGACGGTATTTTCGGCTTGTCGAGTGGGTGCTGACTGCGCTCGCGGCGGTGCCGCTTCTTGCGCTCGCGCCGCTCCTCACGTGGCTCCTCGCCGTCCGCTTTCATGCGTGTGCGCTGCCGTCGGACGTCGAATCGGGACCGAGCGCGCTCCTTTTCGGAGCCGCTCTGCTCGCCGTTCCGCTGGGTGCGCACGTTGGTCGGGTTGCGCGTGGAAGTCTCGCCGAGGTGTCACGCGCCCTCTACCTCACGACCGCGCGCGCGAAGGGTGGTCGGGCTCTCCGCGTTTGGTTTGTGCACGCGCTCGCCACGGTGATGGGTCCGGTGGTGACGACTGTTGCGGCTCAACTTGGCGCGCTCCTTGGCGGGGCGGTGGTTGTCGAGCGGCTCTTTGCGCGACCTGGCCTCGGGTCTCTGATGCTCGAAGCGTACGCGTCCCGCGACTTGCCCGTTCTCGAGGGCGCAATTGTAGCTTCAGGTGCGCTATTTGTCATGGCGCAGGCGGCAGCGACGGGCGTGCACCTTCTTATCGATCCACGCGCTCGCCCAGAGCGCACAAAGAGCCGTGCATGAAACGAGCTCTCGCTCTCTTTCCCCTATTTGCGCTGCTTGTGGTGGCCCTGTTGGCCATGGTCACGTCGGCTTTCGACCCACGCTTTCTTGTGCCAGAGCACGCATGGCTCTCCCCATCACGAAGCCACTGGCTTGGGTGCGGCGACGGAGGCATCGACTTGCTGGCTGCGATCGCGAATGCGACGACGCGCGCGCTCTTCATGGGCGCGACGGTCGCGCTCTTTGGTTGGGTCATCGGGACGCCGCTCGGAACATGGGCCGCGTATCGGGGCGGAGTGGCCGAGCGCCTCGTCTCCCGAACGAGCGATCTGGTTCAGGCGTTTCCGACATTCTTGTTCGCGATGAGTGTCCTCGCCGCGGTGCGCACTCCGACACGTATGCACGTGGCGGTCGTGTTTTGCGTGACCGCTTGGGTTCCGTTTGCTCGCCTCGCTCTTGCGGAGGCGAGGGTCCTGCGCCGCGCGTCTTACATCGAGGCCGCGGAGGCGCTCGGGGCGTCGAGGACGCGCGTCCTCCTCGTGCATCTGATCCCCGGTGTGTTGGCGCCAACGAGCGTGCAGTTCGGATCGTCGGCCGCTGCCGTCGTGATCGGCGAGGCGGCCCTTGCCTTCATCGGTCTCGGCCCGCGCGACGGCCTTTCGCTAGGGGCGCTTCTCGAGCAGGGACTATTCGCGATGACGCGCGCGCCGCACGTGCTTGTGGCCACCGTTCTTGTGTTGGTCGCCACGAATGCGGCGTTGCTCGTGTCGGGCCGCGCGTTCCAGAGTGTTCGCGGGTCACACGTTCGTCGACACCGCTAGCCTCGTCGCGATACGCTTCGACAATGCGGACTCTCAAGGTGTTGGCTGCGATTGCATTCGTCGCCTGTGCATCAAGTAGCGCGACTGACGCGGGGACTGGCGCCCTTGATGCCGGCGACGCCGCGTCTGCCGTCGACGGTGCGCAAGAGACCGGTCAGCCTTCCGCGTTCTTCTACCAAGACGTTGGGCAGAACACGAACAACAACCGTATCGGCACAACGGCCGACGGTAAGGTTGTCGATATCTACAACTTCGACGCGCTCAAGACGACGAAGGGGACGAGCAAGGTATCGTACGGCGATCCCACGTTTATGCGCCTGTCGAATGGCCGCTGGGCGATGACCGCGTGGACAGGATTTGAAGACCCACATGGGTCAGGACAGATCATGTACTACGAGGGTGCTTGTCCGAAAGTCGTTGAAGCTGACGTCAAGGTGTGGAGCGCCAAGACCGCAACCGGTTGCAAGAACGCGAAAAGCGTGACGAGTGGCAAGACCTCGCAGCTCTTCGACGTGAACGGTAGCAACTACGTCTTCTCAGCGATGGAAGGTGAGCTTTACCTGACGCGCCTCACCGACGGCACGCACGCCGCGACCGACATACAATCGCTCTGCGTGAGGGAAACCGCTCCCACAAAATTCGACGATCTCGCTTGGGGAGAATCGATGCTCGTGATGAGCAAGACGCTCGCGACGGGGCTCTTGCTCAGCGACTCGGGCATTGCGCGGCGTGCCGACGGTACTTGGGTGGTTTTTGTTAAGGGATACCCGACCTCCGCGGGATGCACGGGCACGGGTCTGTGCGAACTGTGCGCTCGCGGCATCTATCGATCGACCAGCAAGGACCTTCTGACTTGGACGGCGCCGGTCAGGATGGTTGACAAAGCGAGCGTGCCCGATTCAACGACCTACCCGGATGGGTCCGTGTGGATTTATTGGCAAGACTTCACCGAGGCGTGCACTGCGCAAGATGAACAACTCGCGGTGCGCGCGGCGATAAGCGGCGCGTATGAGCTCGCCGATTTGACGCTTTCAACGCGGGTCAATGTGACCTTCCCGAAAGAGCCGTTCCAGACAGACACGAAGCTGCACTTCCCGACGAACGGCAATCCTGTGGCGCTGCCCAATACTGCTGCCAAGGCGGCGCTTGATGCATGCGTCA
The DNA here is from genome assembly GCA_023248735.1 of Myxococcales bacterium. Lineage (GTDB taxonomy): Bacteria > Myxococcota_A > Polyangia > Polyangiales > Polyangiaceae > JAHFDX01. Next base: position 19,873 of record JAHFDY010000029.1, on the reverse strand, counting down.
AGTGAGTGAGTGGGGATATGGTAAAGAACGTTTACACATGTTTGCCCCGCCGCTGCTGCCGCGAACCCTTGAAGCGACCTTTCGCGATTTGTCGTCCGAGACGGAGAGCGTCCGCGTCTCGGCGCTCAGCGATCTCGGACGGCATCTCCTGACCGAAGATGGTTCCGCCTGTCGTGCGCGAGGCGCCTCAGCGCTCGGAGTGGCGCTCGCCGACGCGTCTGCGAAAGTGCGCGAAATCGCGGCGATCGTTGCCGGTGAAGTTGCGTGTATCGAGCTTGTGCCTAGGCTCTTGGTCGCGCTCGAAGATCCACACACGATGGTGCGACAGATGGCGATGGACGCGCTGGGGCGTCTTGGCGATGATCGGGCTCTGCCGCGCGTAGTCCGAGCGCTGACCGATGAGCGGCCGGAAATTCGCTACCAGGCCGTCATCGCGTTCGGCAAGCTCTCGACCCGCGCAGAAGCCGAGGCCGAGCTTGCGGCACGCATCGCCGACGACGACGTGCACGTGCGGTACATCGCCCTGCGCGTCGCCGATGAAATGAGTCTACGTGAGTTACAAATGATTCGCGATGCAGGATGTCGCGCCCTCGCTGACGCGGATCCACGCGTGAGAGTCGCCGCTGCGCTTCTGATCGCAGGCAACGATGTTCGAGGACGTGCTCTTCTTGCGGAAGTCGTGAAAGGAACCCTACGCACGCCCGAGACCGAGGATGAGCAAGCGGCTATCGAGGCTGTGGGGCGGCTTGGCATGAGCGAACTCGCGGGTGATCTCGAGCGCCGCGCGTGGGGCCTCTTTCGCTTTGCAAAGGAAACGCACCCGTGGCACGCGAAGATTGCGCTCGCGGCGCTGGGTCATGTGCGCGCAACCACAGAACTATTTGCCGACCTCGCATCAACACGACGTGAGGTGAGAGAGGCAGCGGTTGTGGCGCTTGGCCGAGCGCGCGTCGCGGCGAGTCGCGATCGCATTGTCGCTCTACCGAACGGGAGCATCGATGAGACGCTGCGCACTGAGGCCCTCGCTCACCTGCCTGCGCTCGGGGAGGAGAATCAATGAGCCACCGAAGCAACGTTGAAGGTGCGCGCTATCACGGCGAACCTCGTCCGCACGTCGAGAGTTACTTCATCAAGGCCAATCACCCCACGCTCGATCGCGCGCTGTGGATCAAAGTTACCGTTTTCTCTCCAGCGCCCAAAAAAAACGAGGCGCACGCCGCTGTGGGCGAAGCGTGGGCGATCGCTTTCGATCGTGAACGTGGCCATGTTGCCGTTAAGGCTTCAGAGCCGATCGCCGATTCGCGTTTCTCGCGCGACGGGATCGACGCACAGGTCGCCGGTTGCTCGATCACGCGCACGCGCACAAGCGGCACGATTTCCACGGCTGATCGATCGATAGCCTGGAGGCTCGACCTCGCGCCCGAGGGCGGCGACTTGAGGCCGCTTCCCTACGACTGGATGTATAATGCACCGTTCCCCAGTTCGAAGCTCGCTTCACCAATCGCTGACGCGAACGTCACCGGCGTGGTCACCGTAAATGGCGAAACGTGGCACGTCGATGGGTGGCGCGGCATGCTTGGTCACAACTGGGGCAAGCGTCACGCACCCGAATATGCTTGGGTGCACGTCAACCAGTGCGTTGACGAAAAGGGTAACCCGGTCGATCTTATTTTCGAGGGCGTATCCGCGCGCGTCGCCGTCGGTGACTTTCGCACGCCCCGGCTCTCGACGTTGGTCTTGCGCTATCGTGGGGTGACTTACGCGCTCAACTCGGTCGTCACGATGCTCACCTCCCGAGCCTACATCTCGCCCCGCCGCTGGACGATCGAGGCGAAGAATCCGTGGTGTGCCATCGAAGGCGAGTTTTGGGCTGATACGACCGATTTTGTGGGGCTCTTTTACGCCAATCCCAAGGGGACGCCTACCCACTGCCTTAACAGCAAGATCGCCCATGGTCGCATGAAGGTCACGTTGGAAGGTCGTGCACCCTTTGTCGTCACCACGCAGCGCGCCGCGCTCGAAATTGGGACGCTCGAAGAAGACCACGGCATCAGGATGTACGTGTGAACGATTCGCATAGTTCGGTGAGGCTCGCGCGAACGTTGCTGTACGTCGTGCGCTACGTCATGGTTTCGATTTGGCTGGGCGGGTTAGTGCTGCTCGGAACGAACGTCGCGCCGCTCATCTTTCGGAACGTGCCCGCGCCTACGAGCGCTGACGCGATGACGCTTGTTTTCATGCGCTTCGATCGCTTTGCCGTTGCTTCGGGGATCATGCTCCTTGCGGTCGAGATCGCCTCGGCGCTCAACGCGCGCGCGGCGTTGCAGGCGCCGAATCTGCTTGGAACATGGCGCGTGTTGCTCGCTTCTGCGGCGCTCGTCTCACGTCTTATCGAAGCCGCTTGGCTCGCTCCCGCGATCGCGAGCCTGCATCGGAATGGTGCCGTGCGTGGTTTGGGGACTCTCGGCGAAACGCTTGCTCGACTTCACGGGTGGGCAGAGGCAAGCGGCAAGATCGAGGTCGGCTTGCTGCTGGCTTACATTGGGATCGTGGCTTGGTCCGAGTCGTGCCCGATCCCCGGCTCAGTTCCGGCTTCGGCTGGACCCATCGGCACAAAATGAGCGACGTCACCTGTACGCGGTGACCAGTCCGCGTTTGCGTCCTACGGCAACCTCATTTATTGCATCAAGACCGATATGGCGACCTACATCACTTCCGATTGCATCAACTGTGGCGCGTGCGAGCCAGAGTGCCCGAACGAAGCCATCAGCGAAGGCGACGAGATCTATGTGATCGATCCCGAGCTTTGCACCGAGTGTGTGGGGTTTCACGATCACGAGGCCTGCCAGGCAGTATGTCCCGTCGAATGCTGCCTTCCGGACCCGGGGCATCTTGAAGCGGAGCCGATGCTGCTCGAGCGCGCGATTCGTCTCCATCCGGATGATCAGGTTCTCCAAACGAAGGCGGCCGCGAACGATTTCCCGTCCCGCTTCCGCAAATAGCAGGATGCCTAAGGTGCGAGCCAAGCTGCGCCGCGCCAGCGCATGGCGCGTATCTGCGATCTGCGCTGTGTGCCTCACGGGCTGCGCTGGGGGCGGACCATTGATGCATCCTGCACGCACTTTGCTGCCCGGAAAGGTTCGCCTCACGGGAGGCCTAACGTCGCAAGTCGCGACGGGGCCGCTCGCCAAAGCGCTCTCGCAAGATCCGGCGAGGGTTGAGACGCAGGTGGCTGCCGCATCCGTCGCTCCTGGCGTGTCGCCCCTCGTGGCTGCCAGGGTCGGTCTTGCGAGCCGGTTTGAAGCGGGCCTGACCTACTTCGGGCGTGGGGTGCGTCTCGACGCTAGAAGGGCCTTTTCTATTGGAAAATGGGATATGTCGCTCGGCCTCGGTGCTTCTGCAGTTCTGTCGGGCGGCGATTGGGCGAGCGCGAACGCCTCGTTTCACCAACTTCGGGGCGGAGGCGTCGACTTTCCGGTCCTTTTCGGGTGGGAGTCGCGGGCGGGCGTGTACCATTTTTGGGCTGGGGGCCGGGCTGGATACGAACACGTAGAGGCCGGCGGCATTTTTGCCACAACGGCGTCGACCCCGGATCCGAAGCTCATGGGCAACAGGCTCTGGGGCGGGCCCCTCATCGGCCTTGCAGCGGGTCTAAGGCCGCTGCACGTCGCGATCGAACTCAGCGCGACTTATCAGCGTATTTGGGGGGGATACGGCGCAGAATCGGTGTCGCTCGAGGGATTTTCCATCGCTCCATCGGCCGCTCTGTGGTGGACGTTCTGAGGAAACGCGGCGGCCAGTGTTGGGCGCGATGCGTGTCTATTCACTCGCTTCGGCTCCGGTCGGTGCTATCCCGCGGCGATGGCGGATTTCGCCGGATTCCCTATCTCTTACGACGTCGATCTCGACCAATGCCCGGCCCAAGCGGCGTTCGTTCGTGAGCTCGAGCGCAAGGGCGCAAGCCGCGAGGAGCTGGCGTCGGCGGGCGAGCTGCGCATCGTCATCAAAGAATCCGATGGAGGGTGGCTTGGGAACGTTACACAAGGCGAGCTCAACCGTGCCGTCAAAGGGGCGAGTTGCGAGGAAGTTGCAATGGTTCTCGCGTTCGCCGTAGCGATCGTCCGCACCAAGCCCGAAACGCTGCCGATTCCCACAAAGCCAGCGATTGCCGACCCTGACCCAGGGCCTCCGCCCGCCGTCGGCTTCGAACGGGTCTGGTCGTTTGGAGCTGGAATTGGAGCCGCGACGTCGATCGCGCCCGATGTCGTGCCGTATCTTCGCCTTGAACTCGGGGTTGTTTGGCACCGAAAAAATCTCGCGAGAATGCTCTTCGTAGCACCCGTAGTGACGTTTGGCGGTGACAGGGCTGCGAGTACGGGTGTTGCGACTTTCCGTCTGGTCGGCGCGGCCGTAGGGGCATGTCCGTGGGGCTTATTCGCCGAGAGGTTCGCGCTCTTTCCCTGCGCCGAAGGCCAATTTGGCGCGAGGTTAGCATCAGGTCTTTTTTATCTCGAGCGCCCGTGGGTCGCGCTCGGCCCAAGCCTGCGGGCGTCGGCGCGGGTGGGTGATGCGGTTTGGCTTGACCTGAACGGGTTTGCGGGTGTCAACGCCAACCAAGACACCTTTTTCGTCCGCCACGAACTGGTGCACCAAACTGAGCTACTGGGATTCTCCGTGGGTGCGCAGCTCCGATGGACCCCGCGATGACGAAAGCGGGACCTTGAGTAGCCGCCATGATCAAGATGCCTTACGCCAGACACTAACCTATGAGCATGTTCGAAGCCGCTGCCGCACACCCAACGACCGTCGGTGCCGAGAGGGCTGCCGCGCCCGTTTCCGTTGCGGTTGACCAGGTGCGCTTGCGTGCGGTTGTTTCCGCGCACCACGGCTTTGTTTGGCGGTCGCTTCGGCGCCTCGGGGTGCGTGAAGCGGACGTCGATGACGCTGCGCAAAAGGTCTTTATGACGCTATCTCGCAAACTCGTTGACGTCAGTGTTGGCGGCGAAAAGGCATTCCTCTTTGCGATCGCGACCCGCATCGCCGCCAACGAACGACGAAGCGCCATGCGCAAGCGCGAAGCGCCCATCGAAGACATGGGTGTTGATGGTCCCGCCGATGACTCGATGCATCGTGAGCTCGAACGACGCGACGCGCGCGCCATGCTCGACATGGCGCTTGATTCGCTCACGCCCGAACTCCGCGAAGTCTTTGTTCTCTTTGAGCTCGAAGAGCTCACGGGGGCGGAAGTCGCAGAGGTTGTCGGAATTCCGAGCGGGACTGTTGCGTCTCGACTTCGGCGCGCGCGCGAAGAAGTCACCCTGGTGTTGAAGCGGCTGCAATCCTCGTCTGGTGAAGGTGCTCCATGAGCGACATTGATCACATGCCGCGAAGGCTCGTTGATTCGACGCAAGATGCGTTTCTCCAATCGGTGCTTCGATCCGCGAAGTCGGATGAGCCAAGCGCGGGATCACGCGATGCCCTCCTTGCGGGTCTCGGTCTTGCGGGGGCGATTGGCACGGGTGCACCCCTGACGGTCAAGTGGTCTGGTGGCGCGATCGCCAAATGGTTTGTGCTCGCGAGCGTTGGCGCTGTCGCGATTGGATCCGTGCTGATGAAGGTGGGAGAGCCGACGAGCGCGAAGATGCAGGTGTTTGAGCACGTCGCGCCAATCGTGCGACCGTCGGATTGGACTTCGGATCGTGCAACCACTGCCGTAGCGCCACTTGCCGCAGAAGCGCGCATGTCGGATGAGAGTGCCGGACTCAATGTTCCACGTTCCGCGCCTGCAGCACGCATTAGACCTATCGCGGTTCCTGCCTCACCCGAGGTGGTCGCGGCCGAGCCTGCCAAAGTGGAACCCGCGGAGCCAACACCCGCGGCTGTCGACGCGCAGCATCTGGCCGAAGAGCTCAAGATGCTTGAGCGCGCGCGCGTGGCATCAAAGCGAGGCGATCAAGCTGCGGCGCTCGCGGTCCTCAACAAGCATGCTCAAGACGGTACGGGTGTGTTGAAGATTGAAGAGCTCGTGCTCCGCGTCCAAACGCTCGTCCGCTCAGGCGATCGTTCCGGCGCGCAAGCCGCTCTTTCAGGCCTCGAAGCCGCTGGTGCATCCTCCGCCCACCTGTCTCGAGCACGCGCCGCCATTGCCGCCATGCCGAAGGACTGACGCTGCTGACCGCGCGTGCGGAGTTGTCGTAGACTGAGGTCAAATTGGCGTCTTAATCAAGGCTGCCGATCGTCCGTTACCGGTGCAGGGCGCCACTCCGCTACAATGGTGCCTTCCTGAGCGCGAACCGCGCGCGGGAACCCGCGGAGGAGATTCCTCAAGGATGCGAAGACTCGGTCTGGCGATTGTAGCTGCGGTAGCGCTTGCAGCAGGCGCGAGCTGCAATGGCAGTATCGGCGCGCCTCTTGGGCAGCAGCCCGACGCCGCTCTGCCCGCTGGACCATTACCTTCCGACCTGCCGATCGCAAAACCAGGCGAAGCGGGTGTGAACGCGGTGCTCTTTGTAACGCAGGTTCCTCAAGCTCCAAGCTTCTCAAGCATCGGTACCGTCTTCGGCAATCATCTTCCGCAGATTGCGAATGCGCCGCGTGGTGGCGATCTATGGATTCGCTATCCGGAAGGCACGTTGCGCAACCTTACCGAAGAAGCTGGTTTCGGCAACGCGGGCATGCAACTTGGCAACGCGATCGCTGTGCGGCAACCGGCCGCCCACTGGAGCGGCGCGAAGGCTATCTTCAGCATGGTTGTTGGCGCGCCGCTCAAGCAGTACGAACAACGCGAGTTCCGGTGGCAGCTCTATGAAGTGACAGGGCTCACCCAAGGCGCGAAAGCGACCATCACGAAGGTCGCCAATCAGCCTGAGTCCTACAACAATGTAAGTCCAATATACGGTACCGACGATCGCGTTCTCTTTACGTCTGATCGGCCCCGCGACGGTCAAGCACATTTGTATCCACAGCTTGACGAATACGAGTCCGCCGCCACGAACACGGGCATCTACAGCCTCGACACGACGAACGGAGATCTCAAGCTACTTGACCATGCGCCGTCGGGTGCCTTTGATCCCTCGATCGACAGTGCAGGTCGCGTTATTTTTTCGCGATGGGATCACCTCATGCGCGATCAACAGAACGACGACACCAGCAACAAGTACGGGTGCTTTAACTACTCGGACGAAACATCGAGCGCCAAGAAGACCACTTCGCGCACCGAGATCTTTCCCGAGCCTCGTACGAAGCGCACCGATCAACTCGCGGGCACCAATCTTGTTGGCCACGCGATGAACCTCTTCATGCCTTGGCAAATGAACGAGGATGGCACGGAGCTCGAGACGCTCAATCACATCGGTCGCCACGAACTCAATCGGTACTTCACGCCAGTGTTCACGGACGACCCGGCGCTGATCGATTTTGTCTCCGAGACGTCAAAGCGAACGAATACGAACTTCATCGAGACCGTGCACCAACTTCGAGAAGATCCGAAGCAGCCGGGACGGTTCCTGTTCATTGAGTCTCCCGAGTTCGGTACGGCTGCAGCGGGGATGATCGCGGCGCTTTCATTGCCGGACAAGGCGCCAGCTGATGGAATGGTCGTTGAGTACATCACGGACCCGAGCACCCGCGATCTCACGCCGGACAAACCCATGGGGCACTTTCGGTCTCCGACGCCGCTCACTGATGGGTCGCTCGTTGCGACCTACTCGCCGTCAATCGAACAAGAAGGGCTCGTGACGACGGAAGGCATCAAGCATTCGAATTACGGGTTCCGCTTGGTGACTCTCAAGAAAGGCGAGGCCTACTACGCGCCCGGAGCGAAGCTCACCGACGGTCTCAAGAAGTCGATCGAGTACTGGTCACCGGATCAAAAGGTGTCGTTCAGCGGTGAATTGTGGGAGCTCGATCCGGTCGAGATTTATCCGCGCTCGATCCCCCCGCGCCGCACAACACCGCTCGGCGATCCGGAATCGAAAGTGTTCAGTTCGGCAGAAGTGAACGTTGCCGATTTTCAGAAGTGGATGGTCGATCGCAATCTTGCGCTCTTGGTCAGCCGAAATGTAACTGTGCGAGACTTTTTGGACAAGCAGCAGCCGTACAACTTGAAGGTAGCCAACGGCACCGCTGAGACGCTGACGACCGGCAAGACGTACGCCATTTCGCAGCTCCAGTTTGTGCAGGGCGACATGATTCGCGGCATCGCAGATTCGAGCGGACGTCGCGTTCTTGCCCAACTGCTACACGATACGTCGGCCACAAGTTTCAACACGACCGGAACCCAACCCGGCGCGGTGACCATACAGGCGGACGGTTCTACCGCCGCATTCGTGCCGGCGCGCCGGGCTTTGAGCTGGCAAATCAATGATGCGACGGGAACTCCGGTGATACGCGAGCGCTACTGGGTCACGTTTCAACCCGGCGAAGTGCGCGTGTGCGCGGTCTGTCACGGACTCAGTTCGAAGGATCAAAAGGGACGCGAGTTGCCGACGAACGAGCCTGAGGCTTTGCGCAAGGTGCTCGTGCAGTGGAAGACAATTAAGTGAGCGGTGCGTTCACCGCGACCGTAGCCAACTTGCACCCTCACCGAGGGCGTACCCTTCGTCGGTCGTGACGACGCGGGTCGGATCGCTCGGGTCAACCTCGAGCAGAAGGCGCAACTTGCGAATCGCGACCTGCATGCGCTTGTCGTCACGTAGGGCGTGGTAGCTACGCAGGTCCCAGACGCGCGTCGCGAGCTCTTCCTTGGTGGCGCGGCCACCACTCTCCGCGAGTACTTCGAGGATGCGAAGGAGCAGCGCCTTTGAAGTGAGGTCGAGCGCGGCCCCCTGCGCGAAATAGACCTGCTTACGAGCGGAATCGATCACCCATGCTTCCTCGAAGGGAGCGCCCGGCACAGGCCTTCGCACTTCGAGCTTATGCCGTGTGCGCACGGACGCGAGCACGCGTTCGTCGATGCGGTCGAGTTCGACCTGTCCACCAAGAAGCGCACGTGCGCGTCGACACGCGACAGGTGCCGACCACCACGTGGTTGCGGCGACCGTCAGCAACTCTTGCGTAAGAAGGTGCGGACCGAGAAGCGCACGATACAAACTCACTTCACCGAGGAGCCTCATCGAATCGCACCGCGTTGCAAGACCCGCAAGCTCGTCAACCGTGCGGAGTGCCTCGTCCTCCTTGCGTTCGCAAACCAAGACGTCCGCGAGCGCGGAGAGCGCGGGAAGTTCGAAGGTCACAAGGCCATGCTGGCGCGCAATCTCGACACCTTGTTGAGTCTTGCGACGTGCCTGCTCGCCATCACCATTGACCAACGCCTGATTCGCTTCTGCGCCGAGGAAGACGACCTTGACCGCTTCGTGGAGCATGGTCCACGGGAAGTTGGCCTCGCTCAACTTGGTGTCGATTCCGTAGCGCACCTGAAGATCCGCCCACCAACCCTCGATGATCGCCCGAACGGGGTGGATCATCATGGGTAGCTGCGAAAGCTCAATGTCACGACGCGCGTAGAACATCGCGACGCGGATGCGGTGGTGGAACCCGAGGAGAGCGAGGTCCACGTGCTTCGTGCGAAGCGCTTCTTCGATGAACACATCGATGCGGCTATCGAGTCCTTCAAAGTCGCCAGCGATGAGCGCGCGGCGAATGTCGAGTTCGTGAGCGGCGAGGCTTTGGCTCGAGCGAATCGTAAATAACTGTTTGATGATGTGCGCAGCTTGCGGCATGCGGCCAAGCTCGATCTCGAGGCGCGCTTCCACATGGAGGCGCTCTTGCGCGTGAAGCAGCTCGATCGCCGGTTCGTCGTCACGACCAACCCACGCACGGAACGCTTCGGATGCGGCACGAATGCGACCGAGCCCGATAAGCGTGACGACGATGTCGGCGCCGACCTGCCTTCGCGTGGCAGGAGAAAGGCGTTCGAGTGATCGCCGCGCGAGCTCGAGACGATCGAGGGCTTCGGTAAGGTCGCCCGTAAAGACGAGCGTTCTCATGTAGAGCATGTCGCGACGAACGCGAGCGTCGTCGTCTTTGGGGTTCATGCTCTTCAGGAGGTCGCAGGCTTCAGAGAAATTGCCTGCGGTCGCCTGCGCTCGCGCCTCGACAAGAGCCGCTTCGAATGCAAGCGCCGGATCTCGCTCACGCGCTACCCGTGCGGAGTTAATCGCCTCTTGAAGGCGAAGGCGCAGGAGGGATGCGCGCGCCCAAAGAAGCTCTTGTGCTGGGGTGGGCACGGCAGGACGGACGATGCGCTCGAGCACCTCGGTGCTGCCGAGTTCGAGAGCAACCTCGAGATGTTCTCCGACGAGCGATTCGTCGAGATAACGGTCAAGAATCTTGAATGTTTCTGATACGTAACCACATGAGATCAATTTTGGGAGCGCTCTCGTAAGCAGTTCTTTCGCTTCCACAAAGTTGCCGTGGCCGAACCACAAACCGAGCGCTTCGAGGATGGCGCCGGGTGAGTCGCTCTTTGCGAGCACGGCTGCCATCGCTCGGTTGAGGACCTCCGTCTGCTCACGCCGCAAGGACGCTCGTAGCAATGGGCGCGCAACGTCGTGCACTCGCGCTTCGCTTGCCGCGCGTTCGATGAGTCCACGTCGTTCGAGCAGGTTCAGCGTTTCAGCGGACGGTTTGGGCGCAACCGCCGAGAGCGTGTCGATCGGAATCCGATGTTCGACCGTTGCGAGACACCGCAGCCAGTGGACAGTTTGATCATCGAGTCCGGAGAGGACGTCCTCGCCTTGACCAATGCTCTCCGCGCCATCGGCGGCGAGCACAAGCTGCTTCAGGCGCCATGGTGAACCTGCTGCGAGTTCGGAAAGTCGCCGCGCTCGATCGGGTGAGGTCTTAGGGACGAGCGACATCGCGAGCTCGACGAGCTCTTGCTCGCTCATCGGCACGAGCATCATCGTTGATGCTCGCAGTTCGGCGACGTGTGGATCGGTGCGGGAAGTGAAGATCCAACGCGACGATCTCGCATACTTCGAGAGCAAGAGGAGCGTGTCATGCACTTGCTGTGCGTCTCCGCGGTGCACATCGTCGACGACCACAAAGTACGGGCCGCGTTCGGCGAGATCGATAGCCGTTGCCAACGCACCCTCGACATCGCGCAGGAGAAGCGACCAGTCGAGCTCGAGTCCGAGAGCCGTGGCTATTGCGCGTAGAATCTCGTGCCTTAGGTCTTCGCTTTCGCTGGATGCGCGGACGAAGAGCGTTCGTTCGATCATCTGTGGGAACGAGTCGTGCAACGTGTGCGCGACGAGCGCGGTTTTGCCAAGGCCACCGAGACCCCACACCACGTAAACGGGTTCGCGTTCAAGCGCACGCGCGAGTCGGGCCGACAGGTCGCCTCGACCGATCATCTGTGGTGGGTTAACCAATCGATAACGGAGAGGGATAGCCGTCGAACCTTGCGACATCGGTTAGCGAGGGTATCTCTCGCATCGAACTTGCGTCTACTTTCGCTTACCTGTTCAAGTAAGAGTGCTTGCGGGGTCGAAAACGCACGTTGAAACGTGTTATTTTAGCCCGACGTCCCAGGAGGGTGCGCGATGTTCGTTGTTCGCTCCATTTCGGTGTTGTCACTCGCCGGTGCGATTGCTTCTGCGGTCTACGGCTGTTCGTCCACGAGCAGCGTGGCCGATGCGGGCAAAGACAGCAGCACGGTCAAGGCCGATGCCGACGCGAAGGCTGGGCCCGCAGATGTGTGCGACCCAAGCATCTCTGGCTTTGCTTCGCGTACGGTCGTGAAAGCGCGCAAGCAGCAAGCGTGCACGAAAGAGCAGATCAAGACTCTCGTGGACGCAGGCTTCAATAAGAACTCGAAGGTTAACTACAAGACGTGGGCGGTAGAGGACGCGAACGTTGCATGCGTCAAGTGCGCGGTTGGCGACGTCAGCGACACAGAGTGGAGCGCCTATTTGCTGGACGGGCAGAACGACCGCGGCTTGAATTTGGCAGGTTGTCTCGAGCTTCGCGGGGCTGCAGTCGGATGCCCACAAGCGACCGATGATGCATTCGCGTGCCTCGACTACGCATGCACCGCTTGCCAAGCGTTGGTTCCAAAAGATGCTGCTGCGAACGATCCGACGGTCACCGCTTACGTTGCGTGTCGTGACAAGGCGGGCAAAGCCGACGGTGCGTGTGGCAAGTACACGGCGAGCGAAGCGCTCAACAAGTGTGCGGTCAACTATGGCGTCGACGGCGGCGTCATCATGCGTCCCGATGGCGGCGAGGATTATGTAAAGTCATGGGAAGAGTGTGTGAACGGCTTGCCGGAAGAGACCGACAAGAATCCGAGCGAAGAGGCCGACTACTACCAATATGCCGAGCGCTTCTTCGGCATCTTCTGCGGGATGAACTGAGCCTGGTGCAATCATGGCAAACTTGATCAGTCGGTTCGCGTTCACGTTCGCGGTGGCAGTCGTGCTTGTCCCGGTGGCGGGATGCGCGGGTTGCGAAACGTCGGGGGAGCCCTCAAAGCCTGATGCGGCGACGGTAGCCGTCGATCCGCTCGCGGCTTCGGGCGGGGCCGCAGGAGGCGCCGGCGATCCGTTTGGCGGACATACACGCCCTCGATTTCGGTTTCGGCGCGATGGCGCTCCAGCGGTTCCCGCCGAGTCGGCATCGGCGGTCGCGCCTTCTCCACCCGCTTCGGCCCCCTAGGGTCTGTCCTCGTATTTTTCTGATCCGTAAACGTGCCCGTGCCCGAAGACGCAACCTTCGTGGTGGACGGGCCGATTGCACCGCATGCTATTGGACCACGAGCGGCTCGATAGGCCGCCCAGCTCTCCGCTTGCTTTGCAGGATCGCAGCGACCTTCGTCCACTGCCTGTCGTTGAGTTGAAGTCGAACCATCGTGGCAGCGCCACTGCTCACATTCACGCCATCATGGCAAAATTTGCTGCACCGATTTTCGGGCACGGGCACGTTTACGGATGAGAAATAAGGGACCCTAGCACCTCTACCGCGTTCGGATAGAGTCGGGGACCCATGCCGGAAGCTGAAAATCGTGCCCTCGGGTTGTTTCGCGTTCTCGACGATCGCTCAAAGGCCAACTGGTCGCTCGCGCCGACGTTCACGCGCGAACTTGGCTTGCGTGCGTACCGCGAAATGAAGCGCCTTCGTGTGCTCGATGCGCGCATGATCCTTCTGCAACGTCAGGGGCGAATCGGTTTCTATGGTGCGGCACATGGTCAAGAAGCTGTACCAATCGCTACGGGGCTTGTGCTGAAGGAAGACGATTGGGTGTTCCCGGCGCTACGCGAACAGTCCGTGATGCTCGTGCGTGGGTTCTCGCTCGACGCGTTTGTTGCGCAGGTGTTTGGCAACAGTGGTGACGTGCAGAAGGGTCGGCAGATGCCGAGCCACCAATCGGGTAAGCAAGTTAACCAAGTGAGTTGGTCCTCGTGCATCGGACCCCAGCTTCCCCACGCAGTCGGCGCGGCTTGGGCGATGAAGCTGCGTCGGGCCTCATCGATTGCGATCGGATTTGCTGGCGATGGAGCGACGAGCCAGGGAGACTTTCACGCGGCCATGAATTTCGCGGCCGTCTTTGCGGTTCCGGCCGTTCTCGTTTGCCAGAACAACGGTTGGTCGATAAGCGTTCCGACGTCGCGCCAGACCGCGTCCGAGACGATCGCGCAAAAGGCCATCGCCTATGGGATGCCAGGTGTGCGCGTTGATGGCAACGATCTCATCGCCGTTCACACCGTGCTCACCGAAGCATGCGACCGCGCGCGTCGTGGCGACGGGCCAACGTTTGTTGAGGCGGTGACGTACCGTATGGGCGCCCACTCTACGAGTGACGATCCAACGCGCTACCGTAGCCAGGCCGAAGTCGATTCATGGGCGAAGAAAGATCCGCTCGACCGCCTGCGCAAGGCGCTCATGCACGAGCGCTGGCTCAGTGACAAGCAGGATGCGGAGCTCGAAGCAGAGCTCACGCGCGAGATTGCGGATGCGGTCAACCGCGTCGAAGCGCTTCCGATGATGCCGCGCGAAACCCTCTTCGACGATGTCTACGCACAGTTGCCGTGGCACCTCGTGGAGCAGCGAGCCGAGCTATTGTCGCTTCCGCCTGCGCCTGCTGCGCACTGAAGCGCCCTAGCACAAGAAATCGAAGCTTCACGCCCGCCTAGCCATTCGGTAGGTTCGGCCCTACCTGTAGTAACGCAGGGTGGTTTCACGGTTGGAGCAGAGATGACGACGAAGACTTACGATGCGGTTGTGATCGGCGGCGGCCCCGGTGGGTATGTTTGCGCCATTCGTCTTGGGCAGCTCAAGCAGAAGGTTCTCTGCGTCGAAAAGGAAGAAGTGGGGGGCGTCTGCCTCAACTGGGGATGCGTCCCTTCGAAGGCGCTGATCGCGACCAGCCACACCTTCGAGAAGGTAGCGCATGGCGCATCCATCGGCCTCTTGGCCGACAACCTTCGAATTGACGTTCCGAAGATGCAGGGGTGGAAGGACGGCATCGTCAAGAAACTTACCACTGGCGTGCGCGGTCTTCTTAAGGGCAACGGAGCAGAGCTCGTCTTTGGCGATGCGCGCGTCGTCGGTCCGAATCGCGTTCAGATCAAGACGAAGGAGGGCACGACCGAAGTCGTAGAGGCGAAAGCGATCGTCATCGCCACCGGGTCGTCGACCATCGAGATCCCCACGTTCAAATTCGACGGACGGCAGGTCATCGGTGCTCGTGAAGCCGTGAGCCTGAAGGAAATACCGAAGCGTCTTCTTGTAATCGGTGGCGGCGTGATTGGTCTTGAGCTTGGTTGCGTCTACCAAAAGTTCGGGTCGGTGGTCACGGTTGTCGAAGCCACGGCGGGGCTCCTCCCTGGTGTCGACGCCGATTGCACCGCCGTCGTCGAGAAGGCGCTCGTCAAGCGCGGCGCGGTCATCATGAAGAACGCGCTCGCAAAGGGTTACGAACGTAACAAAGACGGATCACTTTCGGTCAGCGTTGAAGTCAAGGCGCCTGACGGTTCCGCCAAGCTGGAGAAGATCGTCACGGACGTCGTTCTCGTTGCGGTTGGCATGAGGCCAAATGGCGCGGGGCTTGGTCTCGAAGAGGTTGGGGTCAAAGTTGAACGTGGGTTCGTTCCGACCGACACCTTGGGCCGCACCAACGTTCCAACCATCTACGCGATCGGCGACGTGAGTGGCGTTCCGATGCTCGCGCACAAAGCGAGCAAGGAGGGTGAGGTTGTCGCAGAGGTCATCGCGGGTCACAAGGCCGCGAAGGACTGGGTCTCGATTCCGGGCGCAATCTTTACGGATCCCGAAGTGGCCGTCGTCGGGTTGAGCGAGACGCAAGCGAAAGAGAAGGGGATTGACGTTCGCGTTGGGAAGTTCCCATTCTCGGCGCTCGGTCGCGCGATGGCCGTCAACGAAACTGACGGTTTCATCAAGGTCGTGGCGGACAAGAATTCGCACGAAGTGCTCGGCGTCCACATCGTCGGTCCGTCGGCTACCGACCTCATCAGTGAGGGCGCGCTGGCCGTCGAGATGCACGCGTTTCTTGAGGACATCGGCCTCACGATTCATCCGCACCCAACGCTGGGCGAAGGCCTCATGGAAGCCAGCATGCACGCGCTAGGGCATGCCGTTCACGTGATGAATCGGTAAGGCTCGCGGTGTCCGCGACGGAAAAAGGTGGGGTCTACCTGCGACCCTTGAACCCCATCATTTGCTGCACCGCGCCTTCGCTCGCTTCGGCAATCTCAGCGGTTTCGCGGGCCCGGTCGGCGCAGTCCTCGCAGAGTTTTTTTGCCTTGCCGTCAACCTTCACGCTCACCAGTTGGTCGACTTCGCTGTCGCATTCTTTGCAAGTAGGCATGGGCATCCTTTTTTTGTCGTGTTTACAGCCAAATGAGGCTCTCGTCTTGCCGCGATGATACGCTGAAGCCTACGCCTCTTCTCAGGAGTGGACACGATGGGAATCTTCGATCGGATGGGTAAGGTCATCTCGAGCAATGTGAATTCACTGCTCGATCGTGCTGAGGACGACAAGAAGCTCGTCGAGCTCAATCTCGAAGAGATGGATCAACAGATCAAATCGGGCCACGAAGAGGTCGTGTCGGCGCTTGCGAGCGAGAAGCAATTGCGCAAGAAAGTTGACGATCTTCGCGCAAACCAAGAGCGCTGGGAGAAACGTGCGGAGCTCGCGCTCAAGACGAACGACGAGGCGCTGGCTCGAGAGGCGCTGAAGCAAAAGAAGCGCGCCACCGAGGAGCTCCAGGCGGCCGATCGCGCGCGTGTCGAGCAACGAGACGTCGCGCTGAAGATGAAAGATGAGCTCGATCGCATGAAGGCCAAGCTCGAAGAGCTGAAGATGCGCAAGGGGTCCATCGTGAATCGCGCGCAACAAGCACGTTCGACGAGCGGCGAACTTGGCACCAAAGGAGGGTCAAGCGCCTTCGAGAATTTTCGAAAGCTCGAAGACTCGATCGAGGGTCGCGAAGCCGAAGGTTCGGCGATGGCCGAGGTTGAGGCCGCGCTTAAAGATGGACCAAGCGATCGCGACCTCGAAGCGAAGTTTCGCGATCTCGAGCGCGGCACTTCGGGGGGAGCGTCAGCCGCTGATGCAGCCATCGACGACGAGCTTGCAGCGCTGAAAAAGCGCATCCGAGTGTGAGCCGTTGGCGATCGTCTTAGCTGTACGCTCGGCGACGTTTGCGGAGCAAGAGCCTGCTGCGTACGCCCACTACGTGCGCGCGCTGTGCTCACGCGCGGAGGTGCGCGGGGCGAGGCTCGTCGCGCTAAGCCCCGCGGTGGTCGCCTTTGCCTGGATGGATGAAGGCGTCGAAGAAGCGATCGGGTTGACGATCGATGCCACGCGCGACGATGGCGACTACTTCGGTTTGAGCTTCGGCCTGAGCCAAGGGTCACTCGTGCCTCTCTTCGCCGACGCAAAGGGCGCGGCAGAGGCGCTCGCGGTGGGGACGCCACTCAGCGTGGCGGAGGCTTTGGCGGAAGCGTGCGGTCCGAAGCAGTTGCTCGTCGACGGAAGCGCAGATGCCGTGCGACGCGGCGAGCTCGTGACCGTCGGTGAACCGGCGATTATCTTCTTGGGCAGCGAGCAGTATGTCGCTCACTTTTGCGACCTATCGCAGCCTTGGACGAGCCGCCCTTCCATTCGCTCCGGGCAACGCGTGCATTATGCACTGATGTCAAAAGTCGCGGCTCTCGGTGGCGGCGACAGCGATGGAAACATGACCGAAGAGGTGATGCTCACGCTCCTGGCTGACAAGTCGCGGACGAGTGGTCTCGCGGCTGTTCGCGCGTCGATGGCGCTTTCGCTCGCCTATGCAAGTTTGGGCCAGGGCGCGCAGGCGTTGGTGGAGGCCATGGAAGCACTTGCGACCGCTCGTCAAGAAGGACATCCGCGCGCGGTGACTGCGTGCAACGCACTCATCTTGAAAATTTACGCCGGAGCGGGAAAGCGCGCCGAGGTAGAGAAGTTGCTCGTTCCGTAGCGTGGCCGGACCCAATGATGGAATCTCTCGTGGGTCTAATGACGACTGGCGCGACGGAACCACCGTTCTGTCCAAGTCCTTGCTGATCAAGTACCGCGTGGTTGCGCAACCGACGTTTGCGCTCGTGCTGATGCACTTGCGCGGCTTGCTGCGCGGCGGCGTCTACGCAGTGCGCATCGAAGCGGACGGCAGCGTGAGGGGCGATGGCGGCGTCTACGCAGTGCGCATCGAAGCGGACGGCAGCGTGAGGGGCGTGGACGTGGATGAGGGGTAAGCCCACGCACGCGCCGCAGTCAGCGGACGGTGCTCGCCTGCTCCTCTTCCCACACCGCGCGGATCACTTCAGCGACCGCTTCATAGAGCGCTTCCGGAATGGTCTCGTCGGTTGACAATTGATAGAGAGCGCGCGCAAGGGGCACGTCTTGTACAACGGGGATACCTGCCGCACGCGCTGCAGCGACGATGCGTGCCGCGTTGTCGCCCGCGCCAGAGGCGACGAGCGTCGGTGCGTCGTCTTCACCATCTTTGTAGTGAAGCGCGCACGCAACATGAATCGGGTTGACGATCACGACGGTGGCCTTCTTGACGTTCGCGAGCTGGGTCGAGAAGAGCGCTTCTTGATGCGCGCGTTCACGGGCGGCCTTCAGCTCCGGATCACCGTTGCTCTCCTTGTGCTCGCGACGCACTTCGTCTTTGGACATCTTGAGGCGCTTTCGCCACGAGGCGCGATTGATTGCGAAATCGAACGCGCCGAGAGCGAGGCCGAGCGCCGCGGTCTTAAGGAGAAGCGTGCGCAAGATTGGACCCACGACGGGGAGAACAGCACCTGCTCGACCCGAAGTGCGAGCGATGTCGACTGCGTGGTCGCGAAGGCCAGTGAAGGTCCAGTAGAGGATCACCGCCGCAAAGACGAGAGCACGCACAACGGAGAATAAGCGGGTCCTTGTGAGAAGTTGCTTCACGCCTTCAAAGGGATTCAACTTTCCAAAGTTTGGAGCGAGTCGACCTGCGCTCACAATCCCGCCGGTCTGCAAAAGGTGGACGACCGTGCTCGTCGCTGCAACCACGAGCAGAGGCGGCAGTGTCAGCAGCAGTACGCTTGCGCCAAGTTGCATCGCCGATGGCGGGTCCACGTGTGGGTGCGCCATCGCAGAGCGAATGCCATGCGCCGCAAATTCAACGAACGCGCCAGCCCACGCTGGGAGCAACATGACCACGACGGCGAACGCCGCGGCATGCGCGAGGTTCGCACTTATGCCACTATCACCGTCTTCGCGCGCGCGTTGCTGGCGCTTGTGCGTGGCTTCTTCTGTCTTCTCGCTCACCGACAATTCACCGTCGAAGTTCGGCTACCATTCGTTACTTGGCATGATCCCTTTTACGCGATGGTAGAGCGCAAAGAGCAGTTCGCGTGTGCCTTCTTGGGTCGGCGCCGAAACGAGATGCAGTTCGACACCGCGTTTCTTGAATCGCGTCTTGAGTTTTGGGTACGCCTCGCGCACTTCCGGCAAGTCACCTTTGGTAAGCGCGACCACCTGCGGTTTTGCCGCAAGCTCGGGATCGAATGCCTTGAGCTCGGCCATGATCACGTCGTAGTCCTTGAGCGGCTCGCGATCTTCGGCAGGATCGAGGGAAACGAGGTGCAAGAGAGCGCGCGTGCGTTCCACGTGCTTCAAGAAACGAATGCCGAGGCCAGCGCCCTCGGATGCCCCAGGAATGAGACCGGGGATATCGGCGATCACAAAGTGCGCGTCGCCGGTCAGAGCCACCACACCGAGGTGAGGGGTAAGGGTCGTGAACGGATAGTCGGCGACCTTTGGGCGCGCGCGCGAGACTGCGCGGATGAACGTGCTCTTTCCGACGTTGGGGAAGCCGAGCAGGCCGGCGTCAGCCATGACCTTCAGCTCGAGGCGTAGTTCACGTTCTTGACCATCTTCGCCTGGCTCGGCTCGGCGAGGTGCGCGGTCATCGGGCGTCGAGAAGTGAATGTTGCCTCGGCCGCCTCGGCCGCCTTTCGCGACGATCGTGTGGGTGTTCGGTTGGTCGAGATCGAAGAGCAACGCGTCTGCCGCAGCGTCGAAAATCTGGGTTCCAACAGGAACCCTCACGAAGCGGTCGGCGCCGCCACGGCCGTAGCAGTCTTGGCCCATGCCGTTCTCGCCTTTGTCGGCTTGCAGCGTGTGCGCGTAACTCAAGTCGAGCAAGGTCGAGATGCCGGGATCGGTTTCGAACACGATGTCGCCACCCTTGCCGCCGTCGCCCCCCGATGGCCCGCCGAACGGAATGAATCGTTCCCGGCGGAACGCCACGCAACCGTTACCGCCATTGCCGGCAACTACCTTGACTTTGCACGAATCGACGAACTTCACGGGGCCCTCATAGTCGGGCGCCGGGCCTCTGGCTAG
>JAHFDY010000187.1 GCA_023248735.1 Myxococcales bacterium | reverse complement strand
GAATTGAAAACGTTTCGGCTGCCTCGATCGGCTCGCGATTCTCGATGGCGCGGGAGACCACGAGACGCTTGATGGCAATCGGAGCGTTGACGTTCGCTTTCGCTTTGGGTGCGACGATCTCCTTGGCTTTGGGCGCCGGTTCCTTGATCTTGGAATCGTCGAGATTGACCGTCGGCTTGGGCGTTTCCACCGACGGAACCGTTGCTGCAGGCGAAATGCTCTTCGCCCCACCGTCGGGCTCTCCTCGCACGTCAGCGCGTTGGCCACTGCACGCTGCGGTGTTCAATGCAAATGCAACAACTAGAATTACGTTTGCGGTCTTCATCACCCAAGGACTCAGCAAGGGCGGTGCCAAAGA
This sequence comes from Myxococcales bacterium, assembly GCA_023248735.1. Lineage (GTDB taxonomy): Bacteria > Myxococcota_A > Polyangia > Polyangiales > Polyangiaceae > JAHFDX01. The sequence continues at coordinate 7,979 of JAHFDY010000187.1, read as the reverse complement.
CGAAACGGGACAATTTGTTGATAAAATCGGGACGTGGCCAAAACGCGCGTGGGCGTGGTGACACGGGTGCGTGGCCGCTCAGGACGCCGCAGAGACCGACGATGCCATCGTACCCAGGCCCGCGTCGCGGATGAGCGCGCGATCTTCGTGCGCCTCAGGATTCGGCGTCGTGAGCAAAGTGTCGCCGTAGAAGATCGAGTTCGCGCCCGCGTACATGCACATCAGCTGCGCCTCACGCGAGAGCTCGCTGCGACCTGCCGACAAGCGAACGCGGGTCTTGGGCATCAGCACCCGCGCGATGGCAACCATGCGCACGAGGTCGAGCGGATCGATCGGTGGCATGTCGGCAAGTGGCGTACCGGGCACCCGAACGAGCGCATTGATCGGGACGCTCTCCGGCTGGGGGCTCAAGTTGGCCAGGGTCCGCAACATTTCACACCGATCGTCGACGCTCTCTCCCATGCCGATGATGCCGCCGGAGCAAACCGTGATGCCCGCCTTGCGCACGTTGTCGAGCGTGCGGAGCCGATCCTCAAAGGTGCGGGTCTTGATGATGGATCGATAGTTCTCGGGGCTTGTATCGAGGTTGTGATTGTACGCATCGAGACCAGCGTCCTTGAGCTTCTTGGCCTGCCCTTCGGTGAGCATGCCCAGCGTAACGCACGCCTCCATGCCCATGCCCTTCACTTCGCGAACCATGTCGACAACGCGATCGAACGCCGGTCCGTCCTTCACTTCGCGCCACGCTGCGCCCATGCAAAAGCGCGTCGAGCCAAGCTCCTTTGCGCGCTTCGCGCTCGCGATCACTTCGTCGACGTTCAGCATTTTTTCGGCCGAAACGCCCGTGTCGTGATGACTCGACTGCGGACAGTAAGCGCAGTCTTCAGGGCAGCCGCCCGTCTTGACGCTGAGGAGCGTGCAGAGCTGAACTTCGTTGTCAGGGTGGTGAAGAAGATGAACACCGCGCGCGCGATCGATCAGCTGCAGAAGTGGCGTGTCGTAAAGAGAGCGTACGAACTCTTTGGTGATTGATGCACTCACGGCGCGCGACTGTAGCACCTCTCTCAACGAAAACACGGGTCCAATGCCCTCGTCGGACCGCGAGCACACGGACGCGGGCGAAAATTATTTCGCAAGAGCATCGAGCTCGCCATCGCTCGAACACCCGAGAGGCACCATCATGCGCAAGAGGCCGTTCGCAGCACGCTTCCTCTCGGCAGCACCCTCTTTCGCCACTGCAAGGAAGATGTCGCATGCATAGCGAAATTCCTCGACGTCCTCGCCGAGAGCCGCACGGTGTTCTCGTAACAAGCGATGTGCACTTTTGAGCGCCTCGGACGAAAGGTCTTCCTTGTCGCCCTTGATGAAATCGGCCAGCGCACCGAGTAGCTGGAAATCGGATCCGAAACCCACAGCCCTTATTGCAACGATCCGTCTGGCCGGATCGGCGCGTAAGCGTTCCTCGAGGCCTCCAGCGCCTTCGGCATTGGCAAGGCGCATCAGGTCATCCTCGTCACCGGACTCGGCGCGAAGCCACAACTCAACGAACCTGCCAACTGGCGCGGGCGGCGGCGGAGCCTCGGGCTCGCGCGAAAACCATGACGTGCCACCCGAGGAGCCATCGGTGCGCGATTTCCGCGGAAAGGCGATGGCGAGCAACCCAACACCTGCTGCGAGATACGCCATGACGATGGCGACGTGCTTCTTTGTCGGCCTCACGGACTCTGAAGAACGGTAAGTCCGCGCTTGGCGACCTTATCGTCAAGTAAACTGACGTCTGGCTCTACGATAGCCTTGTTGTTGTGCTCTTCGACGATGCGGTTGATGTGCATCGAGCAGAACTTCGGACCACACATTGAGCAAAACTCGGCGGTCTTGAAGTACTCGTCAGGCAAGGTCGAGTCGTGCATCGACTGTGCGGTCTCAGGATCGATCGAAAGGCGGAACTGCTCCTTCCAGTCAAACGCGTAACGCGCACGACTCAGTGCGTCGTCGCGATCGCGCGCTCCCGGCCGGTGACGTGCGACGTCCGCAGCGTGAGCGGCAATTTTGTATGCGATGAGGCCCTGCTTCACGTCGTCTTCGTCCGGTAGGCCCAAATGTTCTTTTGGAGTTACATAACAGAGCATCGCAGCGCCTGCCGTACCCGCCATGGTCGCGCCGATGCAGCTCGTAATGTGATCGTAGCCCGGCGCAATATCGGTCACGAGCGGGCCTAGAACGTAGAACGGCGCTTCATGGCACAGCTCCATTTCCTTCTTCACGTTCATTTCAATCTGATCGAACGGAACGTGCCCTGGCCCCTCAATCATCACTTGAACGTCTTTCGCCCAAGCGCGAAGCGTTAGCTCGCCAAGCGTCTTCAGCTCGGCAAATTGTGCGGCGTCGCTCGCATCGGCCAAGCATCCGGGACGCAGCCCGTCGCCTGCGCTGATGACGACGTCGTACTTCCTGCAGACCTCGAGCACCTTGTCCCAGTGGGTGAAAAATGGGTTCTGTTGGTTGTGGTGAAGCATCCATTGCGCCATGACTGAGCCACCACGCGACACAATGCCCGTGATGCGCCCCTTAACGAGGGGCAAGAACTCGACGAGCACGCCGGCGTGAATCGTGAAGTAGTCGACGCCTTGCTTGGCTTGGTGCTCAAGCATGTCGATGAGATCGGCCGCGGAGAGTTTCTCGACGCTCTTCACTTCTTGGAGCGCTTGGTAGATGGGCACGGTCCCGAGCGGGATCGGAGAGGCCTTGATCATCGCTTGGCGAATGCCGTCGATGTCGCCGCCGGTAGACAGGTCCATCACGGTGTCGGCACCGTGCTTGAGGCATATTTGTAACTTGCGAAGTTCTTTTTCGATGTCGCTCGTGACGGCGCTGTTGCCGATGTTCGCGTTAACCTTGCAGCCGAGAGCGATTCCAATGCCCATGGGCTCGAGGTTCTTGTGATGAACATTGGCCGGAATGACGAGGCGTCCACGTGCGACCTCTTCCCGCACGAGCTCGGGTGCAACCTTCTCGCGCTTGGCGACGTAGGCCATTTCTTCGGTGACGATGCCTTTCTTGGCGTAGAACATCTGTGTGCGTACGGCGTCATCGGAGCGCTTTTGGACCCATTCGGTTCGCATGCCCACGAGCTTTAGGAGAACCGAGCGGTACCTACAAGCTGAAGGTTGCGCCTGCCCGCAACGTGGGGAAGTTGCCTACGCCCGAGAGGCCATGCGCGAATCGACAAGAAGCTCGCTGGCGCCTATTTTTCGGCCCTCGGGACCTATTTTCGGTTGCGCAAGTCGGCCACCTCATCGATGTTCGCGGCATGGCGTTTTCACTGACTGAACTTCTGCCGCGCCAAAGCGGTTCAAAGAACACGATCCGGGCTCAGTGGGACGCGCTCAGTCGCCTGCCTGGGGGCAAACTGTTGTTCAGCAAGCTCGTTGGTCAGTTTGCTCCCTACACCGGCACCATCGGTGCTGTCGTTGAAGACGTGCGCGTGGGCTACGCACGTGTCGCACTTGCTGATCGCCGCGCCGTTCGGAACCACCTGCAGTGCGTGCACGCCGTCGCTTTGGTCAACCTCGCCGAGCTAACCGGGAACTTGGCGCTCGCCTATTCGTTGCCGGACGACGCGCGCTTCATCGTGGCGGGCTTGTCGATCGAATACAAAAAAAAGGCGCGCGGTGCGCTCACGGCGATTTCTGAGCCCGAAGTACCGACGTCGAGTGAGCGGCGCGAGATACCCATCGTCGTGTCAATTCGTAACATCGATGGTGACGAAGTTGCTGTTGCGACGTTGAGGTCGCTCGTCGGACCGAAGAAGTAGAAGCGAGGAAGAATGAGAACGTGCCTTCACATTGCAAACTTGTTCATCGCCGCGACGCTCCTCGGCGCGTGTAGCGGTGACGGAAGCAAGTCGCTGAGCGATGCGAGCCAACCCGACGGCGGCGGTCTCGACGCTGCACCCGACAGCCCGCAGCCGGCCACAAGCGACCGGCCCGTCAAGTCCATCACGTGGGGTAGCGAAGACGTCGTGACCACCGCTGATCTCACCGTTGCGTTCAACAACACAAGCATCGGTGCCCGCGACAAGAACGACGGTCTGCACGTCACCTGGCTCGAGTCGCAGAAGAACATTCGCTACGCCTACCTCGCGAAGGGAAGCAGCGCTTGGTCACTTCGAGACGTGCCCCGCACATCGACAACGGCGGTTTCAAAGCCCACATTGTCAATGAATGGAACAACCGCGATCGTCGTCTGGAACGAAGCGGGTGCAAACGGTGTCGTAGCGGCGAATGCGACGGCGGACTTTGGCGCTACGTGGGCCGGACCGCTCCAGATTTCGGAAGGCGCAGGAACGAGTGCATCCCTCGTCGCGAACGTGAGCGCATCCTCTTTCAGCGCGTCGATCGCGTGGATCGACAGCGCGACGAGCCGGCTCAAAGTGCGAGCCATCAGCGGCGCAAGTTGGAGCGTTGCGTCCCTCGGCGCGGTGCAAACGATCGACGCAAACGCAACGAAGCCGTCGGGTGATCCCCAAATTTTCGGCGCAGCGCCCTCGCTTTACGTGACGTGGGACAACGGCGAAGAAACCGGTGGACACGACGTTCACCTTGCCCAGTCGAGTGACGGCGTGCACTTCACGAACGAACACTTGATCGGCGTGACACAAGCCGGGCGGACGCTCAACTCCGGAAACGACACCGGCGGGTGCGCATCGGGCCCCGCCGTCTACTTGGGCTACCAAGATGGCAACGCGATTTACGTCGCGCGCTCAACCGACGGCGGCAAGACCTTCGAACCGAAGGGAAAGGTGGGCGACGGCCTCTTCGCTCACCTTGAGTGCCTCTCCGAGCGCGCGGTGGCGGTCGCTTGGGAGTCATTCACAGGGAACAATCTGCACAATGATGACGTGAAGACCGTCGGCTCTGTGTACACACTTGATGGCTTCGACACCAACACGGGCCCACACGCGATTCCGGGTTCCGACGTCCAGATGGCGCGCATCCTCGGAACGGCGAGCCATTCCGACAGCTTTCTTGACTACTGGTGGGTGGAAAAAACGGCCTCGTCCGCGAAACTCGGCCATCGCGCTGCCACGCTCACCCGCGAGTGATGCGCGCGCTGCACCGGACTCGGTGGCCAGAGAGGGAATCGAACCCCCGACACGAGGATTTTCAATCCTCTGCTCTACCAACTGAGCTATCTGGCCGGCTAAGGCGCGCACTTTTGCACCAAGGCATGGTGCAAGTCAACCACTCACATTGCGATCACCGCTCGATCGATTTATCGGTGCGAGCGCTACCAGCAGCGCTTCAAATATCCGAGCAAAAAGACAGGAGCGAACGAGAAGGTGGCGAACGCCAACATCGCTGTATCCTCCTTTCCATGCCTGACTACTCGCTCGACGATCGCCGAGGCCTCGACTCGGCTTCGCTCCGCAATGGCTTCCTCGACCACTGCCAGTTTTCAGAAGGACGACCGCTCGCAAGAGCAACCGCGGCCGATCGCTTTACCGCGATAGCGCTCACGATTCGTGACCGCCTCATGCACCGCTGGTCGCACACACAGGCGGAGTACCAGCGCCTCGATCCAAAGCGCGTTTACTATTTGTCTGCGGAGTTTCTCCTCGGTCGCGCACTCGGCAACAACCTGCTCGCGCTCGGACTGCACGATCGCATTCGCCAAACCCTCGCGGAGCTCGGCGTCGATCTGAGCGATCTGCTCGAGGAGGAACCGGACGCGGGTCTCGGCAACGGTGGTCTTGGTCGCCTCGCCGCGTGTTTTCTGGACTCGATGGCGACGCTCGGCATCGCCGGATACGGGTACGGCATCCGTTATGAGTTCGGAATCTTCCGCCAAGAAATTCGCGACGGTCACCAAGTCGAGCTGCCCGACGAGTGGCTTCGCTTCGGCAATCCATGGGAAGTGGTGCGGCCGGAGTACTCGGTCGTCGTCAACTTTGGCGGACGCATGGAGGACGCCGTTGATGCCCGGGGTCGGTACAGGCCGCACTGGGTCGGCACAAGCCAAGTCCTCGGCGTTCCGTACGACACGCCGGTCGCTGGGTTTCAGTGCAACACGGTCAATACGCTTCGTCTCTGGCGAGCGCGTGCCAGCCATGAGTTTGACCTCGCGGTGTTCAACGACGGCGACTACGTCCGCGCGGTTGAAGACAAGAACGCGTCCGAAGTCATGTCGAAGGTTCTGTACCCGAACGACCAAAACCAGGCCGGTCGCGACCTAAGGCTCAAGCAGCAATATTTCTTCGTTGCGTGCTCCATCAGCGACATCGTGCGCCGATACCTTCGTAACCACGATAGTTTCGATGCGTTCGCCGCCAAAAACGCGATTCAACTGAACGACACGCATCCCTCGATTGCGATCGCAGAGCTGATGCGAGTGCTCATCGATGTGCACGATCTGCCATGGGCCAAGGCGTGGGAAATTACGCAAGCGACGTTCGGCTACACGAACCACACGCTGCTGCCCGAGGCGCTCGAAAAGTGGTCGGTCTCGATGTTCGAGAGATTGCTGCCACGGCACTTGCAAATCATCTTCGAGATCAACCACCGTTTCCTGCAACAGGTGAGCGCGCGCTATCCCAACGATCAAGAACGAATGGGCCACATGAGCATCGTCGAGGAGGGCCCGGATCGCAAAGTGCGGATGGCTCACTTAGCGCTCGTGGGATCGCACGCCGTCAATGGCGTCGCAGCGTTGCACTCGCAGCTGCTCCGCGACTACGTGCTGCGCGATTTCGCGGAGATGATGCCGGAGCGTTTTTCCAACAAAACGAACGGCGTCACGCCTCGAAGATGGCTGCTCGCGTGCAACCCTCGCCTGTCCTCACTCATCACCGAAGCGATTGGGCCGAAGTGGACGACTGAACTCGATCGACTTGAGGAGCTCCTCCCGTTTGCGAACGATCGCGCCTTCGTTCAGCGCGTGCGTGCGGCCAAGCTCGCCAACAAGGAAGCGTTCGGCGTCGAGCTCATGAAAACGCTGCGCCTCGAAGTCGATCCGAGCGCGCTCTTCGACGTGCAAGTCAAGCGCCTTCACGAATACAAGAGACAACATCTCAACGCGCTCCACATCGTGAAGATGTATCTCGACGCGAAACGCAACGTGGACTCGCTACTCGTGCCGCGCGTGATGATGTTCGCAGCGAAAGCCGCGCCCGGTTATCGCAGCGCTAAGTTGATCATCAAGTTTATCAACTCGATCGCGCGCGTTGTGAATGCCGACAAGAGCTTGCACGGCCGTTTGAAGGTCGCGTTCCTGCCGAACTACCGCGTGTCGCTTGCCGAGCAGATCATTCCGGCGTCCGACCTATCAGAGCAAATTTCGACAGCCGGAAAGGAAGCGTCGGGCACCGGCAACATGAAGTTCTCGATGAACGGCGCGCTCACGATCGGTACACTTGACGGCGCGAACGTCGAAATTCGCGACGCGGTTGGCGCGGAAAATTTCTTCCTCTTCGGTCTCACCGAACAAGAGGTCGCGGCCACAAAGGCGCGAGGTTACAATCCGCGGGCCGTCTACGAACAGCAGCCGGCGTTGCGCGAAGTCATCGACGCAATCTCTGGCGGCATGTTCGACGGCCCCGACCGCGGCATCTTCGCGCCCCTCATCGACTCGCTCATGAACCAAGACGAGTACCTGCTCTTCGCGGACTTTGCAGCGTACTGCGATGAACAACAAAAAGTGAGCCAGCTCTACGCATCGCCCGATCGTTGGCACGCGATGGCTGTGCGCAACATCGCGAAGATGGGCATGTTCTCGTCGGATCGAACGATTCGCGAATATGCGAATGACATTTGGGGCGTGGAAACGATTAAGATCAGCGACCCACCGTTGGGGGAGACCTTGGCGATAGGCCGTGTGTCGGGATTTCCTCGAGGGGTTTGAGCACGTTCAGAGAGGAGAGATCTGTTTCTTCTTGAACTTCTCCAAGCGCGTGCACCGTGACGGCCCAGCCTCCGACCACA
>JAHFDY010000186.1 GCA_023248735.1 Myxococcales bacterium | reverse complement strand
CGCGACCACGTACAAACTCCGTTGCGCGACGCATCGGGGAAACGAGCCAAACCACCGGCTCGACGGCCTCGGGGATCGAAAGGGTGACTACCATTGGACCCATCGCGCTATCAAGCTGCGCGACGCCGTATCGGGACCCGCCAAAACTGAGGCGCGCATCCCGGCCAGCTTCAACCGGCCTTGCGCCGACTTGGTTCCAGTCCACCACAAGGACTTCGGACGACGAGGGCTCCGTGGGCTCGCTTTTCTCGAACTCGGTAACGTACCGATCGTCCGCGTTTCCACACGCAGCAACGAGCCCCAGAAAGGAAAGCGCCGCGATTTTCCCTGTTAACGTCATCGAAAACGACCTCTACCGCCACGAACGGGCGAACCCGGGATAGCATCGCCGGCGCGAAATGCAACCCGATGGCGCGTGGCGCCACACGTAGAGGATCGACTACCGCAGCATCCAAGCTGCGAACACGAGCTGAGCGCCGAAGTAGAGCGGGGTGCCCCATAGCTTATTGATCAACGTGTCGCTGACGAATCGCCCGCGCGCCACCGAAAAATCGGAGGCAAAAAAAGCAGTCGCTGCCAGGAGCCCAAGGACCGAGCCCCCTTGGGCAAAGGAACCGACGGCGCTCGCGACCATCAGCGTGATCACCGCAACGTAGGCCAGCACGGGCAACTTCATTGAAGTGCCCACGTGCGGCAGTAGCCAACGCATCACAAAGAAGACGACCGGCGCCAGTGCAAGGAGCGCAAGCCCCGAAGCTGACCATGAAACACCATCGGTTACAAATGCGGCCAGGAAGCCCACGTGCCCGACCAAGAACGCCGTGAGCCCAAGTAGGAATGCGCGCGACGCTCCGTCGAAAAGCAGCAGAAGGTCCCCGACAGCGCAAAACACAAGTGCAAAAAGGGTAATCGTTCCTGCGCGGGTTGCGGGCAGTCCCGCTGAAAGCGCGGCGGCTAGAAATCCGAGAGCCGCGAAGCTCTTGGAAACAGCGCGAAGGACTTTGGCGGCGCGCGCCTCGGCTACCAACATGCACGCCACGGCCAGCATCGTGACTGCACAACTCGTCAAGAATGCGGACGACTCGAGTGCCCTCATCGCCTCCCCTTCTTCGGGCTGGAACGACGCTTGGTTGGCTGCTGGCTGTAGGGGTTGTACATGGGCGATTGTTCTTCCGTTTTGAGTCCTGCGGTGAGTTTCTTGAGCTCGTCGCGCAGTCTCGCAGCCTTCTCGAACTCGAGCCTCTCGGCGGCTTGGAACATTTGTAACCGCACGTCGGCAATTTGCTCGCTCAACGCTTCTTCCGAACTGGCAGGGGCGAGCCCCTTCTTGCGATCGCCGAGTGGAATGTTGAAGTAGTCGACGGTTCCGGAGGCGGGGTTCACGTTCATGACGGCGCGCACGATCGTTTGCGGAACGATGCCGTTGGCTTCGTTGAACGTCGTTTGCATTTCGCGACGTCGCGAGGTCTCGCCCATCGCGCGTTCCATCGCAGGCGTGATGCGATCGGCGTACATGATGACGCGACCGTTCACGTTTCGCGAAGCGCGACCGATTGTCTGGATGAGCGAGCGAGGGCTTCGCAAGAATCCTTCTTTGTCAGCGTCAAAAATGGCGACGAGCGACACCTCGGGCAGATCGAGACCCTCTCGCAAGAGGTTAATGCCGACGAGCACGTCGTACACACCGAGACGAAGGTCGCGCAGAATCTCGATGCGTTCGAGCGTGTCGACGTCGGAATGAAGGTACTGAATCTTGATGCCGAGCTCACGGTAGTACTCCGTGAGATCTTCAGACATGCGCTTGGTAAGTGTGGTGCAAAGAACGCGTTCGCCTTTCTGGATGCGGTCGCGAATTTCGCGCAGGAGATCGTCAACCTGACCGGAAACTGGACGCACCTCGACGACGGGATCCATGAGGCCGGTGGGCCTTATGATCTGCTCGACCACCACACCGGCAACCTTATTGACTTCATAGTCACCGGGAGTCGCTGAGACATAGATGCACTGGTTGATCGCCACTTCCCACTCTTCGAACTTGAGAGGGCGATTGTCGAGAGCGCTCGGCAATCGAAAGCCGTAATTGACGAGCGTTTCTTTGCGCGCGCGATCGCCGCGATACATCGCGCCGATTTGGGGCACTGTTTGATGCGACTCGTCGAGAACAACCAGGAAGTCGCGCGGAAAGTAGTCGACGAGCGTTGGTGGTGGTTCACCTTGTTTACGACCCGAGAGGTGCCGCGAATAGTTCTCGATGCCCTGACAGAAGCCCATCTGCTCCATCATTTCGAGGTCGTACTGTGTGCGTTGCTCGAGCCGTTGTTTCTCAACGAACTTGACCTCTTTGTCGAGAACCGCCAATCGCTCTTGGAGCTCCTCCCGGATCGATGCGATCGCGCGGCGCATTTGCTCTTGCGGAGTTACATAATGCGAGCCGGGATAAATGCCGTAGCGATCGAGAGCGCGCTTTGTGCGTCCGCGTAATGGATCGACCTCTTTGATGCTCTCGACTTCGTCGCCAAAGAACTCGATGCGCACCGCAGTTTCTTGCTCGTATGCGGGGAAGACTTCGACGACATCGCCACGCACGCGGAAGGTGCCACGGTGAAAGTCGATGTCGTTGCGTTCGTACTGGATATCGACGAGGCGGCGTAGCAGTTCGTCGCGACGGAACTCCTTGCCGACTTCGAGGTGAATAATGAGACCGTGGTAGCTCTCGGCGCTTCCGATGCCGTAAATGCAACTGACGGAGGCCACGATGATGACGTCACGACGGGAGAGGAGTGCGCGCGTGGCAGCGTGGCGCATGCGATCGATCGCGTCGTTGACGATCGCGTCCTTGTCGATAAATGTATCACTCGAAGGTACGTAGGCTTCGGGCTGGTAATAGTCGTAGTAGCTGACGAAGTACTCCACGCCGTTGTCCGGGAAGAGCTCGCGCATCTCGCCATAGAGCTGGGCTGCGAGCGTCTTATTGGGCGCCAGGATGAGAGTTGGTTTTTGCGTGTTGACGATGACGTTCGCGATCGTGAACGTCTTGCCCGACCCGGTGATGCCAAGGAGCACTTGGCTCTTTTCTCCTTGTTCGATGCCTCGCGTGAGCTCTTCGATGGCGCGTGGTTGATCACCACGAGGTTCAAAGTGCGACGCTAAACGAAACGGGATGCTCACGATTGCCCGTTCCGAACGAGCGTGTTCGCGCTACCGCTGAACACGATGGCGTCGAGCAGTTGCGAGGGACTAACAAATCGCAGTGACTCATGTGCCGCGTTGATGGCGATCTCGCCTCCGTCGTCCGAAAAGCCGCAGGCCATCGATCCATTCGTTGAGCCCTCGAGCCAAAGTGATTCGGCGGGCGTGCGGCCCTCGTTCGTGAAAGTGACGCGGGTGTGCGTGCGCAGTCGTTCGTGGGTCTCGAGCGAACGAATCTCTTCGATGGGATCGGTCACGATGTGGCTGTCGATGCCATTGCACAATCTCACGCCGGCGACGCGGAGCGCCGTGATGTCTGCGATCCCATCACCAAGGTCGCGCTCTGTCGTCGGGCATAAGCACGCAAACGCATGCGCTTGCCCGAGCAATTGCACCTCATGTTGTGACAATTGCGTCGCATGCACTGCGCAAAAACGCTCTGAAAGAAGGCCAGCGTCGTTGACGACCTCAAGTGGCCGCTTGCCTGTCTCGGCAACACACTCGTCAACTTCACGCATTTGCTCTGAGATATGCATGTGAAACGGCAGATCGTGTCGGCGCGCAAATTCACCGAGAGGCCTGAGCCACTCTGGCGGCACGGCTCTCACAGAATGAGGAGCGAGACCGATGCGAACACGAGCGTCGCCGGCATAGCGCTTCAGCAATGTTTCGGTGTCGCGAAGGACATCGTCAACGTCCTTGTCGCTAAATCGTAACTGTGCACGATCTATTTTATGCTCGAAGCCGCCTCGGTTGTACGCCGTTCGCAGCAGGGTGATTCGCAAGCCCTCGTCGAGTGCCGCGCGAATGACAATATCGGAGAGGAGCGTGCGATCGTCGTAAGGATGGCCGCCTGATTGGTGGTGCACGTAGTGAAACTCACCGACCGTACGAACGCCGGCGAGTCTTAGTTCACGAAACGCTTGGCGGCTGAACGCGTCGATGGTCTCGGGAGTGAGCGATTCGGCGAGATCGAACATCGCGCCACGCCAAGTCCAAAAATTTTCGCTCGGGTTACCTTTTCGCTGCGCCATGCCGCGGAGCCCGCGCTGGAAAGCGTGAGAATGCGCGGACGCAAGCGCTGGCACCCACAGCGTGTCTCCCTCACGCCGGCTGATCGGCTGCATCGGACCTCCCTCGCAACATCAGTGCCGCACTCTCGACGACCAGACCGAGGAGCAGCAAGAGGGCAATATACGGACTTGCGTCGATGCTTGCCCTTCGAGCCCCCGCAGTTGCACCTTCTTTCGCAAGAGGCAACGCACGCGGGCGCATGTCGAGCTCACTCGCCGCGACCGTTGCGAGACGTATCTCGGTTTGTCCATCGACCACAACCGTATGCGCGCCTATCGTCCGGGGTGTCACGCGGTAGGTTCCCGCCTCTCTTACGACGTCAGCGGTGCCGTTCTTTACGTCCACAGTTCGGACGTTGGAAAATGTCCACGACTGTCCCATTGCGATCGAAGTAGCGCCGGCTGCTTTTCGCGCTTCCTCAGACCATGCTGCAAGGACGCCCACAAATCCGGTCGTAAGCGCCAAGTCGCTCGCGTCGACCGACGCTGGCAGCGTAAGCAACCAGGCTTCTCCGCGACCAACCGCGCGCTTGAGGAGCCACGCTTCCTTGTCCTGCCATCGAAGGAGCGTCGTCATCGTTTTTGCGTCTTCGTAACCGATGACGGCTCGATTCTTCGCTCCAAGCGCAACAAGGCCAGTAGCACCTTCACCGAGCAAGCCCTCGGCAGACTGCTCGTCAACACCCTTCGAAGAAGTCGTCATCCACCGTGGCTGCTGACCCAACACCGGTTCAAACGTTGCACCAATCGGCGACGTGCCTGCTCGCGGGCCGAGCATCACGAGAAGTGGGCTGCCGCGATCGAGCATGGCCTTGAGGGCGCGGCGTTGCTCTGGCGTAAAACCAGGAGGGTCATCAATAACGAGGCCACTAACGCCCTCGAGCTCGCGCTCATCGTCGGGCATTGTCGCGAGGGGCTTAATAGGATCGCCAGGATGGAGCGCGCGCAACGCTTGCTCCACAACCGTGGCGCCACCGGTCTCGAGCGTAGCCGTGGTGGGGTCCACAACGAGTGCGATCGGGCGCGGCGCACCGGCGGCGACAAGGGGAAGCTCGTTGTCCTCCGCGATCGCATCGATCGATTCGATCCGCACTTTGACAGGTTCGAGCGTGCCCCGTGGCAGGTCGACTGTCACCAACGTGTGGTCGCCAAAGGCCGGCGGCGTCACACTCGCGATCGTCGTCCCTTTTGAGTCGAGGAGCGCTACGGCGAGCTTCTCACCGAGGCTCGCCCTATTGCACGCAACTTCAACACTGGCCTGCGTCCCGCGCCGATGCGCTGAGAGTATTGCGCAATCGTCAACCGAACGGACGAGTTCAGGTAGTGGGACCAGAACTTGTGCGCCTTCAACATCCGGCATCTGCGCGCCGTCGTGGCCGTCCGTAATGTCACTCAAAACGAACACTCTCTTGTCGGCATGCGCGAGTTGAGAGAGTGCACTTCGCGCCAGGCGGAACGCGCCGTCGATATCGGTCGGACGGTCAGAGGGCGTTAGCGCATCGATCGCAATTTTGGCGTCTGCTCGTGAACCCGTTGTACTCGCGAGCAGACGCGAAGGAGCGCCGGCGGCGACGACACTGACAGCGTCACCTTCGCGCAGGGCACCCAGAATTTCGCGTGCGCCAGCCTTCGCCTTCTCGAAACGCGTTTCACCGTTTAGCCGCGCACGCATGCTCATCGAATCGTCAATGATCAGGACGATCGCAACCGACGCTCCCGACGTTCGCATCACGGTGAGCCGCGAACACGAAACGAAAGGCGAGGCCCCTAGCATGGCGACGAGAGCGACGATCAAAAGGCGCACCGCGAGCAAGAGACGATCATCGATTTTGATGCGCTGACGCGTGTCGATCGGCGATCGCGCGATCAGCGACGTAGCCCCAAAGTGGATCTCGTTCGCGTGGCGACGTCGCAACCGGTGTGCCACGATGGGCAGCACGCCGAGCGCCACGATTCCGAGTGCGAGCCAGGTCGCGAACGTCACGAGCAAAAGGTATCACGTAGAACCCTCGGTCATTTGGCATCCAGGCGAAATTCGTGAACACTGCACCAATGTCGACCCGCGCCTCTCACGTACTTGCAGCTTCGTTCGTAGCGACCGTTGCGTCGAGCGCGTGCACACCGCGCGCGACAAATGGAGCAAGTGGGACCGATGCCATCGGTGGTGGTCCGAAGAGTCCAAAGGGATTTTCGAGCTACCCCTCGTCGCTTCACAAAAGCGGGGACCGATGCAATTACATGGAGTCAGCCTCTTGCCCATCTGCCGAGAGTGGCGGCACGTGTAATCCACCGCCACCCATTGCTGTGGAGTGTCCCCAAGAGGGAGGCGCAACACCGACAACGAACACTCCTCGGCCCGCGGGAAAGGAAAAATGGCTGCGTGCGCTCGCGCAGTTGAATGTGTCGAAGTGGGGATGCTCGTTCGAACCCACTCGCTTCTGTCCACCCGCTGGGGGGTACGTGCAATGCGACAATATGAGCGCGCAGACTCTCTCGTGTCAGATAGCTACCGAAAACCGCGACGCAGGCCAAACCCCACGCCTCGACGGCGGAACGATGCCAAAAACCCCCGATGGCAAAGACGGGTGGTTCTACATCGAAGGTTTCTCGTACACGGACGTGTGGGGCAAGTGCAGGCGTGTCGACGCTCGCTGGTGCGAGGAACGTAAGTGCACTCCCGACGAAGGCGTGGCTTGCGATTCGCCGTCAGGCGTCGCAGATGCCGGAAAAACGCTCGGTCAAGGCAAGGGCAAGAAGGAGTGTTGGCACGTGCACATCGTGGCTTGCGATCCGGACGAGAAGTGCAACCCTCCGCCACCCGACAAGATGGATTGCCCCGCTGGCGTCAAGCCCGGAACGTATCTTCGCGACTAATCGCTGCGAGGATCGGCATCGCAACGTCACGCGCAATTTGGCCCCGCGTATCGGCCCGCGTCGCAAGACGCACGAGGGTCGCTTCGAGCGAAGCCAAGAGCGATGGCTCAACAGCCAAGCTCCACCGAACGATCCTCCACGCAAGCGTGACGTGTCGTTCCTCGTCCGACACGATCTCACGCACCAACGAGGCGACGCGCGGATCGGGTTCCCTCGCGGCGTCTTCGAGCAGGATCATCGCGCTGGCTGCCTCGCCCACGCATCCGTCTACGAGAGTTTCGTGTGCGAGTTCGGCCACGGTTCGATAGGCAATTTTATTGACTATTAGCGGGGAGGGGCCAACGGACGCATCTCCGTAACCACTTGCCAGCGCAAAAGCGATCTCGGCATGACGTATTTCGTCGAGCGCTGCTTGATGGGTTAACGCGAGCAAGCCCGGAGGCGCGCCGAGCGCGAGCAGTTGAAGCGAGAGCTGCGAAAACGCGCCGACCGATGCGTGTTCGGCGAGAGCCGCCTCCTGCCAGCGAGTGGCGCGCTCGGCGTCTGGCTTGAATGCGACTCCCTCCAGGCGAGCACAGAAGTCTGCGCGGAGAGAAGAAGCGGCCACCTGCATGCCGCCGTCCTCAGCGCGTAGTGGCCTGCCCCGCATGATGTGAAGGCAATCAATGTAACAACATCTGTTTCGTTTCTTGCCATCAGCGTCGACTAGAAGACGGTCGGCCTCAGTGGCGGCCACACTGAAATTTGGAGCAACGGAACACGAGGCGTACGGAGCCGGGTATCGCGCCTCCTGCAAGTCTGCGAGCGCTTCCACGCACCGCTTGTGTTCGGTTTCATATCCCTTGCACTTCGTTGCCTGGGGCAGGTCTACCAATTTGTCTGCCGGCTGAGGCAACGACGCGTCGAAGGCGAGTGGCGCAGCAGTCGTCGGTGCACTGAGGATGGTCGGGGGTGTTGAGTTGCATCCAAAGGTTGCAAGCCCGAGCGACGCGGCGAGGCGGACGCGAAATGCGACAAGAGCCATCGGTCGATCGTATCCGTCGGCGCGACGCAAGGGAACTATCGTGGAGACGCGTCGCGCACGACGCGAAGGAGTGCGTTGGCCGGCGCCTCGTTTGTTATCAACGATACGTAGCGAGCGCCGAATCGTTCGAGTTCTCGCTTCAATCGGAGCTCGCTGTTTTGCAACGCGCGAAGATACGAATCGCGGACAGTTTCGGCC
>JAHFDY010000185.1 GCA_023248735.1 Myxococcales bacterium | reverse complement strand
ACGACCACTTCTCCCATTTGTCGATGTCGGGAATGTAGAGCACGCGCTTGTGCGGGCCGCGGATCGAAAAACCGACCGTCTCGGTGTATTCGTCGCGGTGCGGAACGAGCATGGGGATCACTTTGATATCGTCCGCGAGCATGACTTCTTGATGGTCAAGCATAGGGACGATGACAATGTTCCGTAACTTGACGAGTTGAGACCACGGGCCGTTTGTCTCGAGAAACGCTTGCATGCGTGGCATGGCGAAGACGTCGATGCCCGACGTGCCCATGACTTCGCGCCCCAGGTGCATGAGCCCGGCGTAGTGGCCAATGTGGCCGTGTGTCAGAAAAACGCCCGTCACGATCGGGCTCGGTGCGCCTTCGGGTTGCAAGGTGTGAAGTTGGGCCGGCAGGTCGGGTGTCGCGTCGAAGATCCAACGTTTATGCGAACGCGGGTCGACGAGCGAAAGGCTCGAGGCGTAGTGACGTTCGCTCGGATGCTCCCACGCGCGCTTGCAACAAGCTCGATCGCAGCCCGCTTGTGGATGCGAACCGTCTTGAGCGACACCGAGCACGACAATGTAGGGAGCCTTGTTGAATTCACCCGGGGTGCTCGGGCGAGCGGCAGGACCGGCGCAAGCAGCGATCGCAAACGCGGCGGCAACAACCGCAATGCCGCCGGACCTATTTCGCGATTCTCCGGAGGGAAGATTGCTCAAGATCGTGGGCATTGTACCGCCTGTCCTTGAAGCAGCTTTAGTCAATCGGATGAACTACGCACCCGCCCAAAAACCGACTCTCCCATTTCGCGCGCAGCGCTTCTTTGATGTCGTCGAATGCGAACACCTCTGGCGAAACGGGCACCAGTTTTCCTTCGTCAACCCAGTTGAACAAATCCCGCAGGCGCGTGGCTCGGAGCTGCGGATTCTGATGCGCCGAGATCACCGCCGGCGACCCCAGAACGCGCAGACTCTTCATCATGATCAGATTGGTCGGGATCATGTTGACGTTCGGCGCGCCTCGTTGCCCTTTGCCCTTCGCTACAAATGGCGTTGATGCCCAGCCGACGATCACGAACCGCGCGTCGAAGGCCGCGCAGTGCATGCTCTCGACGGAGATGTCGCCACCGACGCTGTCGTAGACGACGTCAACTCCTTTGCCATTGGTGAGCGCTTTCACTTCGTCGCGAAAGCGTGCAACGGCGCCGGTGTCGTCGACCGCACGGACGACGTGATCGACACCGTGCGCCTTGAGCGCTTCGAGCTTTGCGAGCGACCGACCGGTGGCGATGACCTTCGCGCCAAGCATCTTTGCAAGGTGCACGGCTGCAAGACCAGTTGAACCCGACGCACCATGGATGAGAATCGTCTCGCCGGCGCGAAGTTGTCCTCGTGCGATGACGCAGTGGTACGCTGTCTCGTAGTTGCCGAGAAAGCTCGCGGCTTGATCGAACGACAATCGACTGGGCAGGGCTATCACCCCATCGTTCGGCGCAACGACATAGGAAGCGAAGCCACCGTATTGCTGGTAGGCGCCCTTTGAACGAGGCCCAACCAGGAAGCCGTCGACGATCACTTTGTCGCCGACCGCGTGGTTGGCCTCGGGACCTACCCAGGCGACAACGCCCGCGGACTCGAGCCCCGGCGTGTAGGGCGGCTTCGGCATGTGTTGGTACTGGCCGCTGCTCATAAGCAAGTCGACCCAGCCGACCGCTGCGCTTTTTACAACTACGACAACATCGGTTGGCCGCAGTGTCTCAGGCTCCGGCGGCAATTGCGTCTCAAACGACAGGAAGCGATCGAGCGCCTCGAGCGGTGTCTCTCCGAACTCTGAAACGACGACTTTCTTACCGATTTTTCCGTACGCGCCCATGAGGTGCGTTGTTTTGCGGGACAGCGCCGGCGTCAATTGTCAATGCGGCGCGCCTCGCCTTACACGTTCTCGCGTGTTAGTACCTAGATATTAGCTATCAACGTTTTGAGAACCACCGGAGAGTTTCATGCCCACGACACTCGGAGACTTGCCTCATCACTACGAACGTCTCGGCCTCAAGAAGGGCGTCATCGAGCCGCGCGAGGACGGCTTGCGCACAAACGCCGGCGAAGGCAGCTTCGAGTGGTGGTACCTCGACACCCATCTCGACGACGGATCCAAGATGGTCATCACTTTTTATACGAAGCCACCAAACGTCTCGGCGTCGCGGCCACTCATGCCGTTCGTATCGTTTCTGCTCGATCGGCCCGACGGTACCCACGTTGAACGCGGCTTCTTGGCGCCACCCGAAGCGTTCGCTGCTTCGAGCGCAGGTTGCGACGTCCGCATCGGAAACAATACGTTCAAGGGCGATCTCAAGCGCTACACGATTCACGTGGAGATCGACGACATCGTGGCGGACGTCGAATTGACTTCAGAGGTCCCGTCTTTTCGACCCGCCACGGGTCACGTCTTCTTTGGTGAAAAAGAAGACCAGTTCGTCGCCTGGTTTCCCGCCGTGCCGCAAGGCAGCGCAAAGGTCGAACTGTCGATCGCTGGCGTCCGACAAACGTTCGCGGCGACCGCTTACCACGATCACAACTGGGGCAACACGTCGTTGCGCAAGATCATTGACCATTGGTATTGGGCGCGTGCGCGCGTGGGCGACTACACGATCATCGGGCTCATGTTCATGGGCGGGAAGAACTTTGGCAGCGGAATCATCACGTCATTCATGCTCGCAAAGGCAGGAGAAATTCTTGTCGACGATCAGAACAAGCTGACCTTCACGACTCGTGGGCGTTCGGTCAACGAAGAAACGGGCGTGCCCTATGACGACAACCTCATTTACGAACAGAGCGTGGGCGACGACCGCTACGGCGTAACGTTCTCCCGTACACGAGACCTCTACACGATGAACTTCGGCCCCGTAGGAGCCTACATCCGGTTCGGCGGAACGGCCTCGCTCGAGCGGCATCGTCACGGCGAGCTCGTCGAGTCGGGGAGCGCCCCAGCCATTTGGGAACTTCTGCACTTTGGTGAGCGTTCCGTCGTTTCGTAATGGCCCGTCGATAGTACCTTCGCGCGCGCGTTCGAATCGGGCATGCTCGATACGGAACATGTCGCTAAGGCACGCAATCGTCGGCTTTCTCATTGAACGACCGATGCACGGCTACGAACTCAAACGTGCTTTGTCGCCCGCGCTCGGTCGCGAAGGCCTGGTCAACGACGGCATTCTTTACCCGATTCTGAGCAAGCTCGTGGCCGATGGCTTGCTCAAAAAGCGAATCGAGAAAGTCGGTAGTGGTCCCAACCGCCACGTCATGTTTCCGACGGCCAAGGGGCAGAAGTGGTTTCGCGAGTGGCTCGAGAGCAGCGAAGGCGAGGAAGACGAAATAACGTACGACTTCTTCTTGTTCAGCCCTTTTTTGGCGAAGTGTGTCTTCTTCGGAAAACTCAGCAATGCCGATATCGTCAATAAACTTGACGATCAGCTGGTTTCGGCCAAAGCGAAGCTGAAGACATTCGACGCGATTCGCAACAAGCTTGTGGCGCGCAACGTCGACGCTCACCGTGTCGCTGTCTTGGATCTTGGCATCGTGCAACAAAAGCAGAGAGTGAAGTGGCTCGCCCTCCAGCGCGCTCGCGCGAAGGACTCGCTCCTTCCTTAGGCGCTAGCCCAACGCGACAATCGCCTCGGCCACCGCCATCACCGTCGCACCGTGCACGTCAGGCCTGACACGTTTTTTCACCGCGGCGATTCCCGCTCGAAGTGGACACAGTTCGCATCGATTGTCGGCAAAGATGAGCCCCGTGCGCATCCCGGCGGCTTGGCCCGCCAAAATGTCACCCGTGCTGTCACCAATCATCCACGAACTCGCGGCGTCAAAGCCGAGCGAAGCGCGCAGGTCGAAAAGCATGCCAGGCTTCGGCTTGCGACAGGCGCAATCAAACGTAAGCGCGGGGTCGCCCGACGGTGCTCCAACCGGGTGATGGCAACACGTCGCGACCTGCGCAATGGCGACGCCCTGTGCGGCCAGCAAGGCGACGAGCGCATCGTTGGTCTTCTGAACGGCGTCTACTGAGTAGTAGCCCTTTGCGGGCCCAGGTTGATTCGTCGCGATCGCGAGCACGTATCGATTCGCGGCGAGAAGACGCAGTCCGTCCACAACCCCAGGAAGCAACCGAAGGTGCGACGGATGAAATGCCGTATTGATCGTGCCGGTCTCCTCGTCACGAACAAGATCGATCAGCGTCGCATCGCGATCGAGCACCGCCGCGCGCACGCTCGTCAACTTACTTCACCGATTCCCATTTGGTCGCCGATCGCTGCAAGACCGGATGACTCACCAAGAGGTGCCACACAACGGCGCACATGCCTTCCGTATGCGGCGTGATGCGATCGCTCGATACCGTTGGAATCACGATGCACGCGCTAGCCGCCTGTTTCGTGAACCCGCCGTCGCGACCGACGATACCGAAGATGCTCGCGCCCACTTCTTTCGCAAGCTCGAGCGACCTGACCAAATTGACCGACACATTCTTCTCGCGGTTACCGCCACCGACGGAAAACACGAGCAAGCCGTCCCCGTTGCGGAGCCGCGACACCTTCAGCCATTCAGAAAAGCACGTGTCCCAACCTTCGTCGTTCACGCGGGCGGTGAGTTCGGACACGTTATCGGTTGGCGCGTAGGCCTCGAATCCGCACAACTTGCGAAAGTCGTTCACAGCGTGACCGGCGTGTCCCGCTGATCCACCAACGCCGAGAATGAACAAGCGTCCGCCACCTTCGCGCACGGCGGCGAGTCCTTTGGCCGTTGCTTCGATCGCCGCGCTGTCGAGCTGCCCAATGATGGCAACGCTCTCGTGCAAAAACTGTTCTGTAAAGTTCATTAACTATTCTCGCGAAAGGTTCGATGAAAGTTGGCCATGATACGCGCGCCGTCAAAGTCGAAGCGAAACCGCATCGGCCGTAGGCCTCGCGCAACGAGGGCGTCGTACAACCGCCGCTTGTCGGTCTGCCTGACGTAGAACATGAAGAAGCCGCCACCACCCGCGCCCATGAGCTTACCGCCGATGGCCCCAGCTTTGCGCGCCGCCTCATAATGTTCGTCGATTTCGCTCGTGGCCATTTTCGTGGCGAGTTTGCGCTTGTTGCTCCAGTGTTCGTGAAGCAGTTCTCCGTACGCGTCCGTGTTGCCACTGAGCAGAATTTTCTTGGTCTCGTAGCCAAGCGCCTTGATGCGATGCATGCGCTCAACCGCGCTGTCTCGATTGCCCGCGATGACCTGAGCTTGCTCCTTGAGAACCTCAGACGCCGAGCGCTCCACGCCGGAGTAGAAGATGAGTAAGTTGCTTTCCAACTCGTCGACCACGTCGGCCGGCAACGACAATGGCTCAACTTCGACAGTTCCGTCGCGATGAAATGTGAACGCGGTAATGCCACCGTAGGCGGCGATGTACTGGTCCTGTTTGCCGATTGGCTCTTTGAGAATGTCGATCTCTATCTTGCATGCCTCGTCGGCAAGCTGTGCGCTCGAAACGTATTCTCGTTTGAAAGCGTGCAGCCCATTGAGAAGGGCGACCGTAAATGTACTTGACGAACCAAGACCGGAGTTCGCCGGCACGTCAGCCAGACTGTGCAGTTCGAGGCCCTCGCGAAGATTCGTGTAGCGAAGCGCTTCGCGAAAAATGCGGTGCTCGATCTCGTCAATTGAATTGACGTGCTCCGTCTTCGAATAGGCGAGGCGAATGTCGCGATAGAAGCGCTTTGCGACGCAGACGAAGACGTACTTGTCGATCGACGCTGCAACGAGAAACCCGCCGTGTTCGAGCGCGTAGCTGGGAAGGTCTGTGCCGCCGCCTCCAAGCGAAAAGCGAACGGGTGCGCGCGAAACGATCATTTGATGTTACCTTTAGCCCGAAGCAGTGCGGAAAGCTCGCTCCAACCGTCGGGGGAGCCTATCTCATAGAAGCGTTCCGTTGCCACAAGCGCTCGGAGCTTTCGCGCTTCGGCTAACTCTGTCTGAAGCACGTCGAGACCAAGCACGATACCGACCGCGAGTTCCGCAAACACGCTTCGCCGAAAGGCGAGACACCCATAGTCGATATGGTCAAACCTCTCGTCGGTCGCTCCCTTCTCGTACGCGGCGATCCACGCACCGTCTGCGGTCAGGTGCACGTTCGAAGAATCCCACTTTCCGCGGTTGCAATACGCGGACATCACGCCATCGCAGTCGGGGTGATGACGAAGCATCGCCAGCGGCGCCGCGTAGTCAAACGGCAGGTAGCTATCGCCATAGGTGACGACGAACGTGTCGTCGAGCAGAGGCAGCGCCGCACGCACGGCGCCCGCCGTTCCAAGCAAGTGGGGCCCCTCATCCGCATAGTCGACGCGCACGCCAAACCGCGTGCCGTCGCCAACATGGGCACGAACTTGCTCGCCCAAGTAAGCGACGCAGAGAAGCACGCGAGAAAATCCACAAGCCGCGAGCTTCTCGAGTTGCCACTCCACGAACGGCCTTCCCGCCACTTCGAGCAGCACCTTCGGCACCCTTTCGGTGTGTGGGCGCATGCGCGTTGCGAGGCCGCCGGCGAGGACCACTGCTTGCATCGCGCCCAGCTTAGGCGCTGCGCGCGGCATTTGGGGGGCTGAAAGCGGCGTGTCTTGTGGACACTGACCGCTGGCGCTCCGCTAGGCGTTCTGCGAACTGCACGCTGCGCTGCGTATTGGCGCTGCGCGCAGCATTTGGGGGCCGAAACCGATGGTTTCGCCCCCAAACCCCCATCTTCCTTTTGCACGTTGCTCAATAGGTAAGACGCTTGACGCTGGGCACCCTGCAACACGCTCTCGCGTGTTGACGTGTCTTGACCTATCCGCTCGCGTCCCGCTGCGCGGGATCGCTCGACTAGGTTGTCGTCGCGGTTGGCAACCTGAGGCGTTGCTTCGTGCGGAGCTTACGAGGGTCCGAAGGTCGCGGCGCCGGCTCCGATCGTGCTTTTCGAAAGCAGTTCCCATTGCCCCTCTCATGTCAATTTGCGAGCAAAGCGCGAGAGCGCGAGCGAGGTCGCAGGTGTCAGCGCGACGCGGAGTTATTTGGTCAATTATATTTACTACGTGACACCGGGGCTACTGGGTCGCTAGTCTCTCAATACTGGCCTCGAGCGCGCGTACTTTCGTCAACAGTTGACGGACTTGCGGAACATCGGCGCCTCGATCGAACGTGACGCGCTTTCTTGCGTCGCCAAAGTCGACTTCAAGCCACTCCCCGCCACCATCGGCGCAATCTGGGCAACCAATCTCATTCGGGAGTGCGTTGAGCGCTGCCCGATCAACGCGGCTCAGGAGATCGTGCCACTCGTCACTTTTGATGGGCCGTCTGTAACGGCGAGTTGGACTTTTCCCAGTCCGATCGTGTTCTTCGAAAGCGAGCTCTTTTGAAGTGATCTGCAATTCGCGCTCGCAATACCCCACGCACTCGCCCGCGAAGGTGCCACTTCGAATAATCAATGTGGGCTCCGCGTTTCCCGTTCGCTCCCGCACGGACGGGCTCGCGTCAGGCGCGCCCGATTGCTGCGGCCGGCATCCAGCTATCAAGATGAACACCGCGAACGCCAACTCACGCTTGCCCATGTGACTCTTGGACGCATCAACGCGAATGAAGTTCTGGCGCCAGACCCACGCGAGATCAGCATGAAGCGACCTCAGGCAAACCCAACTGAAAGTTCAACGTAGTCGAGCGATCCACGCGAAGCGTGGACGCGAGCGGATAGGTCAAACACGTCAACGGGCGAGAGCCCGTTGCAGCGTGAACATGGTCACGAGCCGCAACAATGGGTCCACCTGCGAAGGAAGATGGGGGTTTGGGGGCGAAACCATCGGTTTCGGCCCCCAAATGCCGCGCGCAGCGCAGTGGGCCATGACAGACTTGAACTGTCAGCCAACGGATTAAGAGTCCGCTGCTCTACCAATTGAGCTAATGGCCCTGAAACGAGCGGCCGGTGTACTGGTCTCGGCGGTTTTCGTCAAGCACGTTCGGCTGGCGCCACGCGTGCAAACACGCGTGAGAGCGCGGTATCTTTGGGGGATGAGCGAGTTGCTTCGATCGGCGCGCCTCATGCTTTGGGTGCCTCTGATCGGGACACTTTTGTCGTGCGGCGCTCTGCGCGTTCCACCACACGTGGCGCCTTCGGCGAAGCCGGAGCTCGCAGTGGGTACGTTGTTGCATGATGCAGTCACTGGAGCCTGGGCAACCGCGCACGTGACGCCTTCGGCACCAGCGAGCGATGCCCAGTTCCTGCGGCGGGTGCATCTCGACCTTGTCGGAACCATTCCGACGGAGGGAGAGGCCCGCGTGTTCTTGGCGGACACGGCAGCGAACAAGCGCGAGAAGTTGGTCGACAAGTTGCTCGAAACAGAC
>JAHFDY010000184.1 GCA_023248735.1 Myxococcales bacterium | reverse complement strand
AGATCGAAGGGGTTGCGCTCATTGATGCGCTAACTACCCCATTTTGGGCGATTGCTCGTCGTGAAGTACGAGCCGACCACTAAAACAAGCGCGCAGCCGTGTCGTCGGTGAAGTGCCACGCGCTCTTTGGAATGCGCAAGCGGCCTCCGTCACGGACGAGCCGTTCGCGAGCGCAAAGCTTCGCGATGGCGCGCTCTCGCTCTTCCGTCCATGGGTTTTCGTTCCACTCGCGGCCAGCAGCGTCGAGATCAAATCCGTCTGCGAGTCGCAGACCGAGCATGATGCGTTCGCGCAAGGCGGTCGGTCCATCGATGGCTTCGGCGCTCAGCGAGAGACCGTCGGTTTCGCTAAATGTACTGCCGGTGATCAATCTCGTTTGAGCAACGTAGCGCACGGGATCGATCGCATTGCGGTATCGAACAGCGTCGCCGCCGTTCGTGCGCACGAAGCCATAGGCTCCGCATCCAAGGCCAAGGTATTCGTAACCGTTCCAGTAACCTAGGTTGTGGCGGCTCTCTTGGCCGGCGTGTGCGTAGTTCGAGATTTCATAGTGACCGAACCCTCGCCGACACAGCGTCTCATCGATTGCAAAGAACGTGTCGGCGACGCGGCCATCGTCAGCGAGCGGCAAGCGGCCGCGCTTTGCAAGTTCGAAAAAACGCGTTCCGGGCTCGATCGTCAATTGGTAACACGACATGTGCAGAATACCTGTGTCCGCGATGCGGTTTGCTTGATCGATCGCGTCGACGATCGCCTGCTCGGGAAGGCCAAAAATCATGTCGGCCGATACACGCAATCCCGTTACTTCAGTTGCTTGACGAATCGCGGAAAGCGCACCTGCGCCATCGTGAAGTCTGCCGAGGAACTTGAGTTGTTCGTCTTTCAGCGACTGCACGCCAATCGAAAGGCGGTTGATGCCGATGTCACGAAGACGCGCCGCATGGTCGCCGTCGAGAGACGACGGGTTGCACTCGACGCTGACTTCGGCGTCACGAGCGATGGGCAAGAGCTCGCGGATGCGAAGCACGACGCGCTGCAGGCTCTCGGCCTTCCAAAGACTGGGCGTGCCGCCTCCGAAAAATAGGCTTGTGAAGTTACGAACCCCGGTGACGCCGCCGGCGCGCGCTTCGAGCTCGCGGATAACCGCGTCGCCGTAGGCGTCGTGATCGATGTCCGCACGCTCTGTCGCGTACGAGACAAAGTCGCAGTACGGGCACTTCTGCAGGCAATAGGGAAAGTGCACGTAAACTGTGGCGGACCGCCCACCTACCGAGGTCATGGGAGCGACACCATAGCCGCTTCGCGCGGCGGCCCTCCCGCTAATTGCGGTGCCAGATCCGCGGTGTTACCTTGGATCTGAGACAGTTTTTTGATGCTTTCAGCAGACGAACTCGTGGGCCGCATATCGGCCTATCAACCAACAGCCGATATCGCGCTGATTCGTCGCGCCTACGAGTACAGCGCGCGCATGCACGAGGGGCAAAAGCGGAAGTCCGGCGATCCGTACTTCGTGCACCCTGCCAGTGTTGCCGAGATCATCACCGAGCTCAGGCTCGACCCAGCGAGCGTGTGTGCCGGGCTCCTGCACGACGTTGTTGAAGATACGCTCGCAACGCTCGAAGACATCGAGCGCGAGTTTGGCGCTGAGATCGCAGAGTTGGTGGATGGCGTAACGAAACTCTCGAAGATCAATTTCACTTCAAAGGAAGATCGCCAGGCCGAGAATTTTCGGAAAATGGTTGTGGCGATGGCGCGCGATATTCGCGTCCTGCTCGTGAAGTTGTGCGACCGCGTCGACAACATGAGGACGCTCGAGCACATGAAGGTCGAGTCGCAGGAGCGTATCGCCCGCGAGACGATCGAAATCTATGCGCCACTCGCGAATCGATTGGGCATCGCCTCGTTCAAGAGCGAGCTCGAAGACCTATCGTTCAAATATCTCGAGCCAGAATCCTACGGCGAGATAGGCAATTCTCTGGCGAAGACGAAACGCGACCGAGATCGTTACATTTCAGACGTATCGCAACTTCTATCGGCGAGACTGAACGAACAAGGCTTTGCTGCCGATGTGACGGGTCGCGCAAAGCACATTTATTCGATCTACAGAAAGATGCGCTCGCACGACTGCGCCATCGATCAGGTCAACGACCTCATCGCGTTTCGGGTCCTCGTCGAGAGTGTGAGCGATTGCTACGCGTCCCTTGGCGTCATTCACTCACAATGGACGCCCGTTCCCGGACGTTTCAAAGATTACATCGCGCTTCCAAAACCCAATATGTACCAGTCGCTGCATACGACGGTGATTGGTCCCGGACGCGAGCGCATCGAAGTTCAAATTCGCACGCACGAAATGCACCGTGTCGCTGAGCGAGGCATCGCGGCTCACTGGAAGTACAAGGAGCGCGGGGGCGGTATTCCAGACGCCGACGCGCAACGTTTTGCGTGGCTCAGGCAACTTGTCGAGTGGCAAAAAGAGCTGAAAGACCCCGCGGAATTTCTCGAGGGCGTGAAGGTCGACCTCTTTCAAGACGAAGTCTACGTCTTTACTCCGAAAGGCGACGTACGCGTCTTTCCGCGCGGCGCGACCCCGGTCGACTTTGCGTTCGCAATTCACACAAAGCTCGGCGAGCACATCACCGGCGCGCGCATCAACGGCAAACTAGAACCTCTTCGTTACAAATTGCGCAACGGCGACATCGTCGAGGTCATCACGGGTGGCAACCAGCATCCGTCAAAGGACTGGCTCGAGTTCGCTGGAACGACGCGAGCTCGGGCGAAAATTCGCAACTATCTCCGTGCCGAGCAACGCGACAAGAGCAGGCGCCTCGGCGAAGAGCTTATCGAACGCGAGTTTCACAAAGCCGGTATCTCGCTTACAAAATTACTCAAGTCGGACTCCGAGACACGCAAGGTTCTTGAGGAATTCAAGATGCAGAACCTCGACGAGTTTTACATCGCGATCGGCTACGGAAAACTCGATCCGAGCGACGTTGCGAGTTTTATCGTCCCTCCATCGAACGATGGACGCGACGCCAGACCTCCCGAGAGCCTTCGCGAGGGACGTGTCGCGGCGCTCGTTCGCAAAGTCATTCGTCGTGACGACACCGCCATTCGTATCAACGGTATCGATGACGTGCTCGTCCGCTACGCAAAGTGCTGCAGCCCTTTGCCTGGCGATGACATCTTGGGTTTCATCACGCGCGGTCGCGGTGTCACGATTCATCGGCGTGGGTGTTCCAAAGCATTCGACACTGACCCGGAGCGACGCATCGAAATCGAGTGGGACACAAAGGCCAAGATCAACCGCGCGGTCCAACTGCGCGTCGTCACGACCAACCAACCCGGCATCCTGGCGAACGTAGGACAGACGTTCAGTGGGCTCGGTCTCAACATTAGTGAAGCGAACTGCCGCGCCGGAGATGACGGGCGTGCAGTCAACTTGTTTACCTTCAACTGCGCCGATCTCGACCAATTGAAGAAGGTGATGAAAGCACTTCAAAAAGTGAAGGGTGTCGTGCAGGTCGAAAGAGTCTGATCGCGCACCCCGCTCCCCTAAACATCGAACCTTTGGCAACCGTTTATTGGACGGAAACGAGGCGTCAAACTTCGATGTCGGTGCGTGTGCGATTGGCAAACGAAGCAGATCTTGCAAGCGTGCGCACGCTTGTTGATGAGCTTCTTGTCGATGCGCCGATCGATCACGCGCGACGATTCGCGTGGCTCTACCACGACGCTCCTCGCGGCGTCGCGCACACGTGGCTTGCCGAGGACGAAGCAAGCGGTGAGGTGATCGGGTGCACCTCGTTCTTTCGCCGCGCGATGTGCTACCGCGGTCGCGAACTTTCGGGCGCCCTCGGTGGCGACGGCTACGTGCGGCCCGCGTTTCGTCGCAAGGGCGTGGGTCAATCGCTCCATGCAGCCTCGCAGCGCGACATGGGGCAGTTGGGCATCGACGTGATGTTCGGCACGCCCATGCCTGCCAACATGACGCCGCTTCGTTCAATTGGTGCAGTCGATGTTACATTTGTTTCGCGGCACGTGAGACCGCTTGACCTCCGCAGGTTGGGCATCGGAAATCGCATGGTCAATCATCTCGCCAAACGCGTGATGGCCCCGCGAACGAGCGCGCGTCTCGAGGCAGCCGTCCCAAACGACGAACGGATCGACTACGTGTGGTCGCGCGTGAAAAACGATATTGGCCTCGCGACCGTTCGCGACAGCAAGTTCTACGCGTGGCGCTTCAACTATGCGCCCACGCAGAAGCAACATCCGTTTGTCGTCATGCGAAACGGCGAACCCATCGGCGTCTGCGCCCTCGAACGGACGAATGACGAAACGATGCGCATCGTCGATCTCTTCGCAGAGCCAGCGCATGTGACGCCTTCAATTTTTGCGATCGCAGAAATGGCGGTTGGGTGCTCGCAACTCGAAATGCGACTCACCGTGGAACAGGCACGAGCCAGAAGCCTCTGGAAAAGCGGATTTCTGGAACGCGAAGCGTCGAAGCCTCTTAACGTCGTTTTGCCGAAAGGCAGCCCCAACACTGAGGTATTTTGGGAGCCGTCGCATTGGTGGGTGACGTGGCTCGACACCGATCTCGACGTCTCGCTCCATTGACCGGTCGGTCATGAGCGCGCCTTGCGGTTGCTTGCTCCTTTCGCTCGCGTCGCATGTTCGCTAGACGGCGACCATGCAAGTGACGATCGTCGGTGGGGGCTTGGCGGGGTGCGAGGCCGCGTGGCAACTGGCCGAGCGTGGGATCACCGTAAACCTCATTGAGCAAAAGCCCCTCAGCCGAACACCCGCGCAGTTCACCGACAACTTGTGCGAGCTCGTCTGCTCGAACTCGATGCGCGGTGCCGCGCTCGTGAATGCAGTGGGCCTGCTCAAGGAGGAACTGAGGCGGTCGGGATCGATGATCATCGCGGTTGCCGATGAAACCAAGGTGCCGGCTGGCGGTGCACTTGCGGTCGATCGGGAACTGTTTAGCTCGGGGGTAACGGCGCGACTTGACGCTCACCCCAACGTCAGGCGCGTTGCTCAGGTGGTTGACAAGATTCCTGACGTTTCGGCTGAGCATCCGGTCATTATCGCGACCGGTCCTCTGACGGCGGATGCGCTCGCGGCTGACATCGCGCTCGCGGTGGGAACGACGCATCTCGCGTACTACGATGCCATCGCACCGATCGTCGCTGCAGATTCGATCGACTGGTCTATGGTGTTCAAGCAATCGCGATGGGGTAAGGGAAGCGAGCCATCGGACGAGCCGCTCGATGCCACGTCGTTGGGTGACGAAGCGTACGTGAATTGCCCATTCGACGAGGCGCACTACAAGGCCTTCGTCGCGTCGGTTGTGGCGTCTGAAAAAGTGGAGCCGCGTTCGTTTGAAAAGACACGCTACTTCGAGGGTTGCCTTCCTATCGAGGTGATGGCGTCACGCGGAGAAATGACGCTCGCGTTCGGTCCGATGAAACCCGTGGGACTCACCGATCCCAAGACGGGACGACGGCCGTTTGCGGTCGTCCAATTGAGACCCGAAGACGAGGCGACGACGGCGTACAACCTTGTGGGATTTCAGACGCGTATGACGTACGGCGAGCAGGGTCGCGTGCTGCGCATGATTCCCGGTCTCGAGCAGGCGGAGTTCTTGCGTTACGGAAGTGTGCATCGCAACACGTTCATCAACGCGCCGACATTGCTCGACGAAACGATGCAGCTTCGCTCGAGGCCACACGTGTATTTCGCCGGGCAGATCACGGGCGTTGAGGGTTACGTAGAAAGTTGCGCGGGCGGCTATCTCTGCGGCGTGATGCTCGCCGAACGCATGCTTGGCAAACCCGTAGTGCCGCCTCCACCGACGACGGCGCTGGGCGGAATCTTGACCCACCTTTCGCGCAGCGTTGCGGACTATCAGCCGTCGAACATCACCTGGGCATGCATGCCGCCGCATCCGAATCGCAAGCTGCACAAGCGGGACCGTTATCAGGCACTTGCCGAGATGGCGCTCGTGAATCTTGATCAGTGGATCGGGCGGCCCTCCAATTCCATCGGGGTTGCCCGATGAACGAGGTCTTGATCTCTGCGGCGTGCGTCATCTTTGGGTTTGGGCTCGGATGTGGGTCCACAAAAGCAGACGTGCCTCTCGCGAAACAGACGACCGCGATTTTCGATCTGTCGCGCCTTTCAGGTGAACACTTTTTCGACGCGCCGTTTCCGAGTGACGCGCGCATGACCAGCGACGGACGCTTGGACCTTGCCGGGTTTCCGAATCCCAGGGGGTTCGCAATCGTGTCGGATGTCGTCAAGGTCGCAGGGGAGCGGCGCGGTGTTTCCGTGTTGCCGGTCGTTTACTTTCGATTTGATGGGCCGCTGAAGACGCGCAGCTCAACCGAGGTCATTCCCGCTGCCGTTGCTTCGCCTGTGCTTCTCATCGACGTCGACGAGCAGTCTCCGGAGCGCGGCAAATTGCTGCCGACCGTAGGATATGTAACTACGGATGATCCCTATATGCAAGAGGGTACGCTTGCCGTGGCTCCCGTTCCCGGCATCGTCTTGCACCCGCATAGGCGGTACGCAGTGGTGGTCCGGGCAAACCTGGGCGATGTGAATGGACGGCCACTCGCGCCAAGCGATGCGTGGACGAAGATTGAAGGCGCGGCGGTTCCAGATGGTTATGCGTCCTGGAACGCGGCGTTCAAATCCGCCGTCGATACGTTGCAAGCGTTGCGGATCACCGATGTGGTCCACGCGACGGTGTTTACGACGGGTGATGAAGTTCTCGAGTCAAACAAGTTGAGCGATCGCGTTCGATCGACGAACACGGTTTCGTTTCAGGACTTGGCGGTTTCGGCGACGGCGAATCCAGCCGTGTGTCTTCTTCGAGCCACCGTATCGATGCCGCAATATCAGCGTGGCAAGCCCCCGTTCGCGACGGAGGGACTCTTTCAGATTGGCTCCGATGGCAACTTGATCGAGCAGCGTCGTGAGAGCGTAAAGGTTGTGCTCGCATTGCCGAGTCAGCCGATGCCCGCGAGTGGATTCCCGGTCGTCGCCTATTTTCATGGATCTGGCGGTGTCGCGTCCGAGTTGATCGATGGTGGTCACAAAGAGGGTGAAGAGCCCGACAGCGTGTGGCCTGGCGAGGTCCTCGTGCCGCGTGGATTCGCGATGATGGGTGCGGCGCTTCCGCTCAGTCCCGATCGTTACCCAGGCGCTGCGGATACCGAGTACTTGAATCTCGGTAATCCGATGGCGATGCGCGACACGTTTCGCCAAGGCGTGATCGAGCAGCGCCTCCTGTTCGATGCGCTGGAGCGCCTCGAGATCGACGCAGCCGCGGTGTCAAGTTGCGCGGGCCTTCTGCCAGGAATCGACGGCAAGGTGCGCTTCGACTTCGCGCGATTTACGGTCCAAGGGCAGTCGATGGGTGGCATGTACGCCAACCTGATTTCTGCGGTCGAACCACGCGTAAGAGCACTCGTGCCGACTGGCGCGGGGGGACATTGGACCTACTTTATTCTGCAGACACAGATCGTTCCGAACGCGAAGGGACTTCTTGGTGTCATTGTGGGCACGCCAGAGCCCCTCACCTTCATGCATCCGCTGTTGTCTCTTATCGCGCACGCTTGGGAGCCGATTGATCCGGTGGCCAACGCGCCACGACTTGCGCGTTGGCCGCTCAAAGATCACCCCGCGCGATCCATTTACGCGCCGGTCGGAGAGGGCGATAGCTATTTCCCGACCGTTGATTACGACGCTATGGCCATCGCATCGGGTAACGACCTGGCCGGTGAGGTCGTGTGGCCGTCGATGCAAAGTGCGATCAAACTTGACGATCGCGGTGAGCCTCGTGCGTATCCCGTCGCGGGCAACCGTGTCTCGTCCGACGGACGCGCGTTCACTGGAGTGGTCGCGCAATATCGAGCCGACGGTAGTTACGATAGCCACGGCATCTACCGCCGTCGCGCCGACGTCATGCGGCAGTTCTATTGCTTTCACCGTTCGTTTCACACGACGGGCGTTGCAACGGTGGTAGCGCCAAAGCCAATCGCAAGCGATGAGCGTTGCGAGTGACTATGACGGTCCTGCGCGGAGCAGGCCAGCGGCGATGGCGTTACTCCTCAGCGTGGCCATCGTTGATTCCCTGAGGTCGCTTCGAAAGTCGACGTAGCGCCAAGCTTCGTCAAAAACGGATCGCGCGCCGGGATTCTTCACTTGCTTGACGAGTTCTTCGTAGGCGCACGTGCGCACGTCCTCGGGGTCGCTCTTTGCGCGCTCGACAAACGCTCGGACCACGTTTTCGACGGCGGCTACATCGGACGGACGAGCGATCGCGAATGCGCTCCGTGCGATAACTACGGCTGAAGGAAAGTAGTGACCGGGCCACAAGTCGCGTTCGTCAACAAGGCGGACGAGTTTCCCTTCGCACACGGCTCTTGT
>JAHFDY010000028.1:28880-34710 GCA_023248735.1 Myxococcales bacterium | reverse complement strand
GGGATCTTCCACGCACGGAGGAGCTTGCCAATTTGTGCATCGGCGAGAACATGGCCGAGTTCAAGCAACGACTTGTCGTAAGGCATCCAGAAAAACTCCGGCGACTTGGATTCGTCGACCACGACCGCTTTGGGTCGCGCAAAGGTCAGCAACGCGTGCTCGCTGTTTGCGATGCCGAAACCAGTGTCGCGCGTGCCACTCCACGGCAATGCGGGGATGGCGCCGGTGAACGCGTGGTTGTTAATCGTAACGATCCCAACGTCGAGTTTTCCCGCGAGGCGCTTGCCGCGATTGAGATCGGACGTCCAAATTGAAGCGCCAAGACCATAACGCGCTTCGTTGATCGCCATGACGGCATCGGATGCGCCTTCAATGCGAACGACGGCAAGCACCGGCCCGAATGTTTCCTCGCGCACGACGTCCATCGTCGCGTTGCAATGGTCGAGCAAGGTGGGCACGTAGCCGAAGCCCCGACCCGTTCGCGCGCCACCGTGCGCAGCCTTCGCTCCCTTTGCGATCGCGTCCGCAACTTGGGCTTCGACCACCTGCAGCTGCCGCGCGTTTGCAAGGGGCGCAACGTCAACCTCGCCGCTCCCTGACGCCTTTGCGTTCGTGTTCAAGCGCGACCAAGCGCGGCGCATCCGATCAACGAACGCGTCGGCAATCCGTTTGTCGACGTAGGCAATTTCGATGGCGCCGCAGGCTTGACCGGCGTTCGATAGGGACCAATGGGTAACCCCCGCAACGGTGCGATCGAGATCCGCGTCAGCCAGAATGATCGCTGCATCCTTTCCGCCCATCTCGATGCTCGACGGGATACCCAACTCTCCGCAGCGCGCTTGGACCGACCGGCCCGCTTTTATGGACCCGGTAAACACGCACGCGTCGATGCCTGCTTCGAGGAGCGCCTCGCCGACACTTCCGTCGCCCTGCACCACTTGCACCAAGCCCGCGGGGAGTTCCCTCGCAAGTTGCTCTGCATACCAAGAGCTTGTGCGCGGCGAGTGTTCACTCGGCTTGAGCACGACGCCGTTGCCCGTGAGCAGTGCGGGCAGCATCGAGCGGAACAGACCCGACATGGGGTAGTTCCACGGTGCGATGATTCCGATCACCCCGCGCGGCACAAGCTCAACCGTGGCGCTCTTGTTTGGAAACCCGATTGGGTTCAGCGGCACGCGATTGGGTCCCACTGCGGCCCTCACGACTTTCGACCAGTTCGAAACGCTGTCGAGCGCGCCGAGGGCCTCGTTGAAGACGCATTCGACGTCACACTTTCCGAGCTCAGCCGAGGCAAGTGCGACGACTTCTTCGCGGTCAGCGAGCATACGCTTTGCAGCGCGTTCGATCGCTTTGATACGCCATTGAAGTGGCTTATCGGCCCATATTTGTGCCGCCTTGCGTGCGCGCTCGACGGCCGTTCGGGCGCTCTCGGCAGCACCGTTTGCGTGATTTCGCGCGCCATTTTTCTTGGGTTGGGGAGTCAATTCCATCGGCTTCGGCGTATAGCACGGAGGCTCGAATCGTCGCGCGGAGACCGATCGTCGAAATTCCGACGCGGATCGTGTTAAACCAGTGCCACCGTGCTTCAAGAGACACCCGACCACCCTTCGAGCGACCGAACGGCAGCACCTTCGCACGGCAAAAATGGGCCTAAACTGATGCTCGACCTGCCTGAGCACGCAGAGAGCCATCTAACCGCCCAAGAGCTCCGTGCCGGCATCGCGCTCGTGGAAGCCATGATCCCGGGCAGCGCGACGATACCCGCTGCGGACGAGCGCACATTGCGACGCGCCGAGAACATGGTTCGGTTTTGGGCGGACGGTGCGGCGAGACCCTTTGGCATGGTGCTCCGCGCGCTCGACCTCGCGGCCGTTCTTCAAACCGGGCGACCATTCCACGCGCTAACGCGTGAACGTCAAGATAGTTTACTTCACAACTGGGAGCACAGTCCCATTCATAGCGCGCCGCTCAACTTGCTGAGCACGCTCTTGAAGTTTGCTCACTTCGACGCCGAACACACATACGAGCGTCAAGGCGGGAAGTTCAAAGTCGTCAAGGCGGTTGAGCGTCCTCGCTACATGGATCAGATTATTTCTGCGTCCGAATGGGAGGGCGACGAAACGATCGAATGCGACGCGGTGGTCATTGGAACGGGCGCTGGCGGCGCGGTCGTTGGACGTGAGCTCGCGGTTCGCGGGCACGCCGTCGTATTTGTTGAAGAGGGCGAGCACTACAAGCGCGACGCCTACAACGGCAGCATGATCCGCGCGCACGGAATTTTCTACCGAAATGCGCTCGCAATTGGCAACGCCCCAATGCCCACCTTTATGGGCAAGATGATGGGCGGCTCAACGGCGGTGAACGGCGGGACGAGCCTGAGGCCGCCGCCTTGGGTCCTCGATCAGTGGTGTGAGACACTCCGAACCGACGCATTCTCACAAGAGAACATGAGGCCTTTTTTTGAACGCGTGGAGGGCATCCTCAACGTTTCAACACCCGAGCGGAAGCACATCGGGCCCATCGCTGACATCATGGATCGCGGCTGCGACGCCTTCGGTTGGAGTCGAGGCCCAATCCCACGCAACGCCGTCGGATGCGAAGGCGCCGGCTTCTGCGATTTTGGATGCCCAACGGGTGCGAAGCGCGGAACTGACATTGCGTACGTACCCGACGCACTCGAGCGAGGAGCACTCGCGCTTACGGGACTGCGTGCAGAGCGCGTGCTCAAAGAGAACGGCCGCGCCGTTGGCGTCGAAGGCGTTGCGAGCAACGGCAAGAGAATTCGCATCCGCGCGAAGGTCACCGTCCTTGCTGGCGGCGCAGTACCAACCCCCTTGTTCCTGCTGAAGAACAGCCTTTGCAACAGCAGCGGCGAGGTCGGAAGGAACCTCACCCTTCACCCGAGCGGTGCTGTTTCGGCGATGTTCGACGAGGAACTCCACCCGCATCGTTACATTCCGCAAGCATACCTCTGCGACGAGTTTCTGAAGCAGGGCGTACTCCTTTCTGGGGCGCAACCCGACTTGAACATCGGCGCCATCCTCTTTCCATTTACGGGCCGACGCCTGATGGAAGCGATGTCCGGGATGTCGAACCTAACGGCGTTCGGGGTGGTGCTCCGAGACACCGGCACAGGAACCGTGCGGTTCGAGCTAAATGGAACACCAATTGTTACATATAGCCTGACCCCTCGCGATGTCGAGAACATGCACCTCGGAATCGTTCGCAGCGCCGAGATTTTTTTCGCCGCGGGCGCTCGTCGTGTTCTTCCGTCCCTCATGGGCGGGCACTTCATGAACAATCTCGATGACCTCGAGCGCTTTCGCACGACGAAGCTGCGCGCCGGCTCGATCGCGCTAACGAGCTACCATCCACTCGGCACGTGCAAGATGGGCCGGGATCCGAAGAAGAGCGTTGTTGGCCTTGACCACCAGGCGCATGATCTTCCAGGTTTTTACGTTGTCGATGGCAGCACCGTGCCGTCCGCCCTCGGCGTTAATCCGCAGATCACGATTATGGCGATGGCGACTCGCGCGGCTATCGGAATCGCGGACGCGATCTAGGATTTCCGGCAGATCACAACTCGAACGTGACCTTCGCTGGCCAGCTTCCGGGCGTGGGTACACCACCGCTGCGAACCGCATGCATAATGCATGTAACGCGCGCGTCCGAATCAGTCTCCGATGCGGCAACGCCGACGGAGAGAACCTTGCCGTTTCGACCACCCTGGGGGCCGACATACATCGTGACTTGATAGCGAGCGCTGCTTCCGTCTTTGCAATTGCGGGCCCGTTGCACGAGGTGGGCAACGCGATCAGCGGTCCACTCGGTTGCTGGGCGCGCTGGCGACGCTTTCAAGTTGGTGCGATAGGTAACCTCCGCCTCGCCGCCCTGAGGCTTGGGGAACGTCGCACGCTCAACTACGTTGACGAAACACTCTTCGACGTCGCGGTCGCCGACCGTTGATTCGATCAAGTAAGCATACTTCGCCTGTCCGGCAGCGCTCACGCGCACGAAGAACTTCAGCTCGCCTGAAAGTACGGCGAGCTTTCGGACCGCTTGCTCTTCGCAGTGATCGAACTCCGCATCGAGCGCTCGAAATGCCTTCTTGGTGGCGGCCGGATCGATGAACCCTAGTTCGCTCGTCATTTGCATCGCGGGGGCTTTCGGACGCGCAGGAGGCGGCGCCTCGACTTGCGCCATCTTTGCAACTGGTGGTTCACCGCCGCACCCGCTCGCCAAGACGACCTGCATCGATCCGAGTATCGCCAATTTGAACGCGTTAGGCATGGGTTCTCCAAGTGCAATACAAGTGGACTATTTGAGAAGATTCGCCGCGATCACGATGCGCTGAATTTCGCTCGTGCCTTCGTAGATTTCGGTGATACGCGCGTCGCGGTAGTGGCGCTCGACTGGGAACTCGGTCGAGTACCCGTAGCCTCCGTAGATCTGAATCGCGCGATGCGCGACGCGGGTTGCCATTTCGCTCGCGAAGAGCTTGGCTTCCGCGCTCTCAAGAGTGTGGCGCACACCCTTGTCCTTCATCGATGCAGCGCGCCACGTGAGGAGCCGCGCAGCCTCGAGCTCGACCGCCATATCGGCGAGCTTAAATTGGATCGCCTGGTGCTGCGAAATCGGCACGCCGAAGCTCTTGCGCTCCTTGGAGTACCCGAGGGACGTATCGAGTGCTGCGCGACCGATGCCGAGCGCTTGCGACGCAATGCCAATGCGGCCACCGTCGAGCGTCGCCATCGCGACCTTGAAACCGTCACCGACCTGACCAACGACCGCCGAGTCGGGCACGTGGCAGTTCTCGAAAAACACGGTGCAGGAATGCGCGGCGTGAATGCCAAGTTTGTGATCGCGTGCGTTCTGCGTGTAGCCGGGCGTACCTCTCGGAATGACAAACGCAGTGTGCTTCACGCGTGGCCCCTTGCCAGGCACTTCAGCGCGCTCGGTCACCGCGAAGACCAAAATGTAGTCGGCGTGAGGACCATTGGTGATCCAGTTCTTCGCACCGTTGATCACCCAGCCGTCGCTCACTTTGGTGCCACTGGTGACCATGGTTTGGGCATCCGAGCCGCTCATGGGTTCGGTGAGTCCGAAGCAGCCAAGTTTCTTGCCGCTCGCAACGGGTGTGAGGATGTTCTTCTTCTGATCGTCGGTCCCGAATTTGTAGAGTGGATCGCAGAAGAGCGAGTTGTTGACGCTCATGATCACACCACACGATGCACACGCGGCGCTGATCTCCTCCATCGCGATCGCGTAGCAGAGCGCGTCGAGGCCCGCGCCTCCGTACGCCTCGGGGATGGCCATGCCCAAAAAGCCGAGTTCGGCAAGTTGATTGACTATTTCCACAGGCCAACGACTTGACTTGTCGAGCTCTGCAGCCTTCGGCGCAATCTCGCGCGCCGCAAACTCGCGCGCTGTCTGCAAAATCATTTGCTGTTCTTCAGACAGTGAGAAGTCCATTGGGCAAGGACGCTAGCACCAGCCCGAACAGATCTGAACGAACTACAGGCGCAATGAATGTCTACGGCTCCGCTGAACAAGCCCTACGAATTTGCCCACCATGTGGGCAAGCCGGACGCCAGACCTAACCGGTGACGACAAGTTCGCGTGAGAGCGAAAGCGCACGACACTTTTCGCGTAACGCGGGCTTCGGTCGAACCATCACGGGCAGGCGCGACTCGGCGAGAAGTTCGTAGTCGAAGCCACTATCGCCAAACGCGGCATGCAAGTGGACGTCTTTGAACGCGGCACGAAAGTTTTTGACCTTTCCGTGCGCGTAGGTGATGGGCCGCACGACATCGGCAAGCATGAGGTCCTG
>JAHFDY010000028.1:0-28780 GCA_023248735.1 Myxococcales bacterium | reverse complement strand
CGTCCCCGCGGTCGATCGTGTCACCGAGTCCGAGCTGCCCATACGTATTGCGCCCCCAGCACTTGACGCGATCGTCATCGAGCACTGCGCAAACATGATAGCCGCCCGCTGCAATAACCTTAACCGTTCGCCCCGCACCCAGCCGAATTCCCGCGAGCGCGTTGCCCATCTCGCCCGGGCCATCTCCGCGGTTGTTTCGGTCACCCTGACCGAGTTGGCCATAGGCGTTGTTGCCCCAGCACTTGACGCTCGCGTCGTCGAGCAGTGCACACGTCTTTTCGAACACTGCGGCGATCACTTTTGCAGAGTGGCCGCTGCCGAGGTCGAGAGCGGGAAGCGCATCGCCCATTTGGCTTGCGTCGTCGCCGCGCGAAAATTTGTCGCCAAGGCCAAGCTGGCCGTATGCGTTGCGTCCCCAACACTTCATCGCGCCATTGTCGAGGAGTGCGCACGTGTGATTGCCTCGCAGCGTGAGTGCCTTTGCGGTGCGCGCTCCTCCCAGGTTCACGCTCGCGAGCGCGTCGCCCATCTCGCCCGGCTGTCCGCCACGATCGTTACGATCGCCAAGGCCCAACTGACCAATGCGGTTGGAGCCCCAGCACTTGACGTTGCCATTGTCGAGGAGAGCGCACGTATGGGCATCGCCCGCGCTGATGGCCCTTGCGGTGCGCGAAGTGCCTAGATCCACCGTGGGAAGGCCGTCGCCCATTTCTTCTGGCAAGTCGCCCCAATCGATTCGATCACCGGCGCCAATTTGCCCGTCTGCGTTGCCTCCCCAACACTTAACAGAATCATTGTCGAGGATCGCGCACGTATGAAGATTGCCCGCTCCAATCGCCTTGGCGGTGCGACCCGTCCCAAGTTTCACCGCCAAGAGCCCGTCGCCCATGCCAGGAAGGTCACCTCGGTTGACGATGTCGCCAGTACCCAGGCGGCCCTCTTCGTTCTTGCCCCAACACTTGACGCTCTCGTCGTCTAAGATCGCGCACGTGTGATCGTAACCTGAAACGATCGATTTAGCCGTTCGGCCCGTTCCAAGCGGAACGCTCCGGAGCGCGTCCCCCATATCGCTCGCCTTCTGCCCCCGATCGCGCGTGTCTTCAAGACCGAGCTGACCCGAGTCGTTGTGACCCCAGCACTTAACGAGACCGGCTCGCAACACGCACGTGTGATCCGAACCGAGCGCGAGTTGAATCGGGGAGGCATTCGCGCTCGCATCACCGGAATCCGACATTGGTGCAACGTCCTCTGCATCCATTGGTGCCGCAGCGTCGCGAGCATCGAGCCGAGAACTTGCGCATCCATGCAGCAGCCCGAACGGGATGAGAAGATACACCAAGGGACGGTTCGTCATTACCCACACCTTTCGTGGCATGCGAGCCACTTGAACGTATGCTCAAATTCCGATGGCTCTAGCAATCGAGTACCGCGTCGACGATCGGTCGATCCTTTTGCCGTACTACAAGAAGCACCTCATCGAGCCAGCGCTACGTTACCTCCCCGCCTCACTCCACCCGAACACGATTACGCACGCAGGTCACCTCATCAATCTCCTCGGTGCGGCGGTGCTGCTTGCCTTCTGGCCCACCCGCGGCTGGCCGTTTGTGTTCGCCGCCGTCACGCTTCATCTCTACGTGTGGTGTGACAACGTCGACGGAGCGCACGCGCGGCGCACGAAACAAGCATCACCTCTTGGCGAGTTTCTCGACCACGGTCTCGATCAAGTCAACATGGTTTACATCGCGATCATCACCGCGATGGCTCTCGGCGTTTCGCCATTTTGGTGGGTCGTTCACCTTCTGCTGATTCCGGGTGCGGGGTGTCTTGCCTATTTGGAGCAAACGCAAACCGGAGTACTTCGCATGGGCCTCCTCAACCAGGTCGAATCGATCGTGGTACTTGGCTTCGTTCTCCTCGCGAGCGCCATTTTTGGCAATGAGGCCTTCGAACGCGTAACTTTCCATGGCTATTCCCTGCGCCTGGTGTTGTGCCTTTGGTCGACGAGTACGATCCTCTTTGGCATCGTGCGCGGCATGGTGCGCACCGCGTCGTTTGGCGGCGCGCGCGCCAACGCTCCTGCCCTCCCCTTTGTGATCTTGGGCGTAGCGATTTTCGCGTCCTGGCGCGTCGAAGCAATCTCGACGATCAATGCCGCTACCCTCGCCACGTGCAGCAACGTCTACTTCGGTATGCGGATGCTCTCGCGACGCTTGAGAGAGAAACCGGCGAAGGTAGAACCGCTACTCATCGTCTCAGCGCTCGTACTTTTGCTCTGCGCGGCATTGCGCGCGGCAGGTCACAGCATCGCGCCTTGGGTTGGCACCCTCATCGCAATTGCGGCGTGCGCAGCGTTT
This sequence comes from Myxococcales bacterium, assembly GCA_023248735.1. Taxonomy (GTDB): domain Bacteria; phylum Myxococcota_A; class Polyangia; order Polyangiales; family Polyangiaceae; genus JAHFDX01. Next base: position 26,426 of record JAHFDY010000028.1, on the reverse strand, counting down.
GGCCTGGAGACCGTGCGTGCGGCTCGTTCTGGCATCCAACATGTGGTCGGCAACTCCTGAGGGAACGTAAGGAACTGGCCACTATGAGCGAGTGCAGATTAGGGTTTAGCCGTGAGAATTTCAGCTCTTGCCGCCCTGCTCTTCGCTCAAACCGTGCATGCGCTACCTGATCCGCCAAAGATCGAGCCGCTCCCAGCAGTTTCCACGGATTTAGTTCCGCTACCTGACGAATTGGCCAAAGTCGTTTCATCCGGGCTGACCGCTACCAAGGTCGGCGCATCGGCGGCGAACACGAGCTATGAGGCGCAAGCGGCCCTTGCAACCCTCGAATCGACGAGCGCGCGCGTTGACCAGGCGCTCGTTGGCTTCCTGCCGAGACTCTCAGCGAAAGCGACCTATTCGCGACTGAGCGAGTTCACGCCACCCTCTTTGGGTTCAGGCGCAATCGTCGCAACGGGCGCACCTGCGGGAACGCTCAACCCGACGCCAACCATCGCGGCGAGCTTTTCGTTTCCACTCGTGCTCAACAACTATCTCCTGCAAGCGCAACTTGCGGTCCCAGTGAGTGACTACTTCCTGCGCATCGCGAAGGTCTACAGCGCGGCCACGCACGCGGAAGATGCGGCGCGTTTCGACGTCGTCGCCGCGCGAGCGAAATCATCGACCGACGGGAAAATTGCCTACTACAACTGGCTCCGTGCACGCGGGCAGCTCTACATCTCGTTTCAAGCGCAGAACGACGTTCGCGCGCACTTGAAAGACGCACGCAACGCCCTCGCAGCCGGACACGCATCGATGGCCGACGTGCTACGCGCCGAGACGGCGGCTGCAAACGCCGAGCTACTCGTCGAGCGCAGCAAGAGCCTGCACGACATCACCGAAAAACAAGTGATGATCGCGATACATGTGCCGTCGGACGAGAGGCTCACGATCGGTGAGTATCTTGACATCCCACCAACAGCTTACGTTGGCAACGTGAAAGCCCTTGTGACGCAAGCCCACTCCCAACGCCCCGAGCTCAAGAGTATCGAGCTCAACGCGAAGGCATCTCGTGCGAACGCAACGATGCTCAGAGCGGGACGCTATCCCTCACTCGCCGCGTATGGCGAGGCGACGTACGCGAACCCGAATCCGCGGCGTGTACCTGCCTCAAACGAGTGGTTTCCTACCTGGGCGCTTGGAGCGCAACTGACGTGGTCTCCCAACGACGTTGGCTCGGCGAACGCACAAGGCAACGAGTGGGACGCACGCGCAGCAGTTCTCGACGCGCAGAAACAGCTCATGCGAGACGGCATCGAACTCGAGGTGACGAATGCCTACAACACGGTCCGAGAGAGTGACCTCGCGATCACCACGACACGCCGCCAACTCGTCAGCGCGACCGAAGCCCATCGGGTAGCGCGTGAGCTCTTTGTCAACGGGCGCACAACGTCAACAACCTTGACAGACGCCGAAACGGACCTTCTTCGCGCCAGGCTCGAAGGGCTCAACGCAAGCATCGAAGCGCGCATGGCGCGAGTACGACTTGAACATGCAACTGGGCTCGCCGCGAGGCAAATGCCCATTACGCCGAAGTGACAAACTCTGCCCATATGGGCGCGTGGTCCGAATCGATCTCAAGACGTGGCCGACTCGCGCCGCGGGCGATTTCAGCGTCGTTTGGAACGTGCGGATGTTGGCGGATGTGTCGATTCTCAATCGCAGCCGCGGTGCAATGAGCCGCGAGTGCGCTGCTTGCCAGGAGGTGATCAATTTGCTCACGCCGACCATCATGCATGGACGTAAAGCGTCGTTCGGACGGAACACGCTCGGTTAGGTCCACGAGCGCCTTTGGATCGACGCCACGGAGAAGCCGCATCGGGACAGACGCGGGGGTATCGTTGAAATCGCCAAGGACGGCAACCTTGGCCTGCTCATCGTCAAGAATATTGTCAATGCGCACGCGCATGAAAGCGGCTTCGGCGGCGCGCCAAAACACCGATCGCAAGTGGGCGTCTCCCAAGCGACCCGCGGCTTGCTTGCGCTCCTTGCGCGTGCCCTCGAAGAGGACGGGCCTTCGTGACTTGAAGTGACCTGTGATCACACGCACAGAACCGAGACCCTCTACCGTCACTTCGATCTCGACCAATCCACGTCGGAGCGGAATGGGCGACGCAAACTCCGGCGGCTCTAGCTTTCCGAGCGTGGGTATTGGAAGGACTTCGGCCGTGTGAACGCGCACATCGGTCATTGGAAGCGCCGAGAGAATAACCGACCGAATACCTCTCGCATCGGCGGTGCCCATCGCGACGTGGGGGAAGCGACCACCGATCAAGTCATGGTCGAGGAGCAGATCGAGCCACTCCCGATCGCCGATCTCTTGGAGGGCAATCACGTCAGCGCGCAACGGGACGATCGCCTCGGCCGCCCAGCGCACTTTGTCCGTGAAGCGCTCGCGATCGTTTGGAGGAGGTGCGACGAAGTCCTTGAGATTGAACGTCGCGACCACGAATCCCATACCTCGACGGTACCACGCACGCTCTGGTTGCTCGACGAAGTGGCACCGCCCCCCAAATCATTATTGAACATGATCTTCATTTTCAATAATGTCGAAATATGCAACTTTTACGGCGCATTTGGGCAATCCCAGTCGCTTCGTCATGCGCCGCCCCGACCAACCCGCCTCCTTCGACGAGCGGCCTCGAAGTCAAAGTGGCCGCCCAGTACGCCACTATCGTGAGTGCAAACTACAAAGACACCCTCGATGCGGCACTGCTACTCCGCCGCTTCGAGCAATTCGCGCAGGCCCTCTTCAAGCGAAACACGCGCTTCCCATCCGAGCGCCTCGCGGACGCGTGACGTATCGGCCAACGTGATTTCCGCGTCGCCGACGCGGCGCGGCTCGAACCGTTGGTCGTTGGAAATCATGTCGGCAAGTTCCTTGACGGAATGGTTTTTTCCGCTTCCGACATTGAGCGCGACGCCTTGAGCTCGCGCGTTGAACGCGTGGATGTTGGCCTCAACGACGTCGCAAACGTGAACAAAGTCGCGCCTTTGCTCGCCGCTGCCGTGAATCGTAAGGGGCCTGCCGGTACGTTTTTGATGCAAGAAGATGCCGAGGACCAGCGCGTAGGCTCCGACGCTTGGTTGGCGCTGGCCATAGACGTTAAAGTAGCGAAGCGAAATCGTCGGCAGACCGTAGAGTCGCGTAAAGAGCTCGCAGTACTGCTCGCCCACGTACTTTGAGAGCGCGTACGGATTGAGGCAGTCGGGATGGCTCGTTTCGCGCTGAGGCGCCGGTTGATTGCCGTAGTAGGTCGACGAAGCGCTGTAGACAACTTTCTTGACCTTCTTGTCGCGCGCGGCAACGAGAAGATTTTGTGTGCCGATGACGTTTTGCTCGGTGCAAAACTCGATGTTGTCGATGCTCGGTGCGACTTTGCTCATGGCGGCCATGTGAAAGACGCCCGTCACGCCCTCACATGCCTCGCGACAAGTAGCGGCGTCGACGACGTCGCCTTCGATGAACTCCGCCTCCGCTGGCACCCACGCTCGCTTTCCTTGCGAGAGGTTATCGAGCACGCGAACGCGGTAACCCAACTCGACGAGCCTCGCGGAAAGATGGCTACCGATGAACCCCGCGCCACCTGTAACCAGCATGCATTCGGTCATGTGCTCCCCCGCGTCTATGCCCGACTGGCGTCACCCCGGCAACAAGCGTCCCGCGGCAAGCCAACAGTAACTGACAACGTGGTCATGGCGACATCGGGAAACCGAGGCGACGAACCCATGGAAGCCCATGGAAGTGACTCCTCTTTACCGCTCCCTTCGCATCGGTCACACTCGAGCCTATGCGCAAACTCGCCTTCGCAGGTCTTATCATCGCCGGCGGTGCAACCCTGGTGGGTCTCTCCGCCTCCGGTTGTTCGTCGCCCAACAAATCGGGAAGCTGCAAGGCACCAGCGCCGACAGATTGCGCGCAGCTCTACGACCCCACCTACGAGCAGGTCTTTACGCGCACGCTCCAGCCAACGTGCGCCGCAGGCGGTGCGAGTTGTCACGGTGCCGGCAAAGGCGGCTTTCTGATCGATAACATCGACGACACCTACAGCCGGATCAGCACGCGACTCGTCGCAAGCAAGCCCGAATGCAGCGAGGTCGTTGATCGCACCTATTCGACCGAGACCGGCTATGCGATGCCGCCTGGCGCTCAGCTTTCGGAGGCCGAACGGTGCTCGATCGTCAAGTGGATCGCCGCGGGCGCCAAGCGCTGATCCATGAAGCGCGCGCTCTTCATTGCCGTTCCAATTGCGATCGCCGCAGGGTGGCTTTCGTCGTGCTCCGGCCAACCGATCGCAAAGACTTACGACCTTACCCGCGAGCAATTACAGAATCCTGAGTCCTGCAAGTCGTGTCACGAAAACCACTACAACGAGTGGTCCGGCAGCATGCACGCCTACGCAAGCGATGACCCCATCTTTCGCGCACTCAACAAGAAGATGCTGCGCGACACCTCGGGCGCGAATCCCACATTCTGCGTGCAATGCCACGCGCCGGTCGCCGTCCGCGAAGGCGCTACCAAAGATGGCAACAATCTTGACCAATTGCCAGTGAGCATGCGCGGCGTCACCTGCTACTTTTGCCACAGCGTGGATGCCGTCTTGGGCACGCACAACAACCCGCTCCAGCTTGCGAGCGATGGCAAGATGCGCGCGGCTATCTCAGACCCCACGGAGAACAAGGCGCATCCTTCTGCTTACAGCACACTGCACGATCGCGACGACGTGGAATCTGCAAAGCTATGCGGAGCGTGCCACGATATCGTGAGTCCCCTGGGCGCGCACGTCGAGCGCACCTATTCCGAATGGCAATCGTCGCTTTTTGCGAACCCACAATTGGGTAAGCAACTTGCCTGTGGCAAGTGTCACACCGAAGGACGATCCGACGTCGCGGCGAACGCACCGGGGGTCGGTCTTCGCACGGTGCACGATCACAAAATGGCGGGGGTCGACGTCGCACTTACGCCGTTTGCGCAGTCCACCGAGCAACACGCAGCCGTACAAGTGAACCTCAACACGACCATCACAACGAAGATGTGCGTCCGGCCAGGACGTCTCGGCACGAATGTCGAAATCACAATCGACAACGGGTTTGTAGGCCATGGCTGGCCATCGGGTGCGATGCCCGATCGACGTGCATGGCTCGAAGTCGACGCTTCTCTGCTAGGTGCCACAACGTTCTCAAGCGGCAAAGTGGCAGCAGCGCAAAGTGTGAAAGATGTCCAGACCAGCGATTGGCTCGTTCTCGGAGACTCCGACTACACAACCGACAAGAAACTCACCCATCGCCTGTGGGAAATCGCGAGCTACGACTCGAGCCAGCTAAGCGTGCCCGTAACGAGTGATCCGCAGGACCCGCGCTTCTATCACTCGATCACCAAGGTCTACGAAGTCGTCGGTGACGTCGATAAGGTCACGATGGCCGTGCACATTCGGCCAGTGGACTTCGACGTTGTCGACGAGCTCATCGCGTCAGGTGATCTCGGCGCAGCGATTCGCGACAAAATCCAAACGTTCACCTTGCAAAACACAGTACTTGAGTGGACTTCCTCGAAGGGCTTCGGCTGCGTGAAGTAGCGAGAACGATCGCGTCAGACCTCAAAGATCGTTTTCTTTGCGCGAACGTCCAAGCCGATCGCCGCGTGGTGGGTCACACATGCACCCCGCGTAACGACAAGACTTGGCGAGGAGGCGAAAAGACATGAGACGAGCGATCGTTGCAGTTGCCGCTATTGCCGGCTGTGCAGGTTCCCATTTCCGGCAACCGCCGACGCCTCCGCAGGCGCTCCCGCAACTCCCAGCGCCGAGCGGGGAGGCGGTAGGAATCATCCCGAAACCCCCAACACAAGAGGACATACCCCCGACCGATAATGTAACTGAATATGTTACCAAAATGAACGGGGGCGCATTTGGCAAACCAGTGTCGCAGTTTCGTGCTGGGTCGGTGAGTGCACTGCGCACGCCACCCGCTACGCAAACGGCAAGCGGCTTCCAGGTTTCATTCCCAAGTCACGCGCTGATCACGACGCCGACGGTTTACAAGGAAAAGGTCATTGTTTCGGGTGGCTTCAAATCGAAGGAGCTCTACGCATACGAAGCAAAAACTGGCAAACCCGTGTGGGGGCTGGATCTGCACGACGATGGTCCGTCGAGTGCTGCATGTGAACGCGACGTCTGCGTGGTCAGCACGGAGTCGTGCACCCTCTTTTCGATCTCCGCGGCCACGGGCGCACTTCTCTGGTCGTATTGGCTCGGCGATCCACTGACCAGCGCGCCGACAATCGCTGGCGGTCGTGTATTCGCGTCGTACCCAACGACGAAAGCCACGGGCGGCCAACTTCCGCCTGGCGCGAACCACGCGCTCGCCGCGTTCGACTTGAGCACCGGCAAAATTGCGTGGCAGCTCTGGCTTGACAGCGACGTGATGTCGGCGCCCGTGGCTGTGGGAGATTTTGTTTACGTCACGACGTTCAGTGGCACGCTCATCAAGGCCGAGCAATCCACCGGCAAGGTGCGATACGCAGTGAAAGCCAAGGCTACGTCCGCTCCCGTCGTGCGCTTCGCAAGCGATGGCGTCGAGCAGATGTTCTACACAAGGCGCGGCCACAATGAAGGGTCGGGCGCGGAAGAGATGATCATTCGCGCCGATCACAATCATCCCCAAACCAAGTTCAGCGCGGGGTTCAGCGCTGGCAAAAAAAAGGCGGACTACATCGATTCCAACGCGCAAGCGCCGAGCGACTATTCGTCAACGTCAAAAAGTGCAGACGCTCACAACGGCTTTGGGAATGGTGCACCGCCGGCGGCCGCCTCGAAGGCAGCGCTCGACAGCGTAGGGGCTGGAAGCGTTTCGTCGATGCAAGCCTTCCAAGGCTCTCGCATCCTCTACATGGGCGACCGAAACATCAACACAATGGGCGACGAAGTGATCGCGACGGACACCGAAACAGGAGCGAAGTTGTGGTCGTTCAAACTGACCGGTGACACAAGGAAAGTGGGCGGCTTTCTCGGAACCGCTCCGCTCGCTGCAGGAGGCAGTGTCTTCTTCGGAACGCTGCTCGGTGACATCGTGCGAGTGGATCCGAAGAGCGGGAAGACGACCGGGATCTATGCGGTGGGCGGACAAATCCGCTCGCAGCCGGTTGTGGAAAACGGATGGATTTACGTCGGAACGGCGGACGGGAAACTGGTCGCGATCAACACGAAGGATCCGTCCATCACAGGTTGGCCAACCTGGGGCGGAAACGCACAGCGCACCGGGATTGCGTCGCGGTAGGCTCCCCGTTTTCCGCGGGCTACCCATCGACGCAAAAGTTGAACACGACATCCTCTGCGGCGACACCGGTTTGCCGAACGACCGAAATCGTCGTCTGCCAGAGCCCTGGCATCATGTAGTAAACATCGTTGACTTCGTACTTTCCGGCGCCCTTGTCGGTCACGACCGGCGTGTGCGAACTCGCGTGGCCGTGATCGGGCATATACGCTGTCACCATTACCTGCGCTGCCGCAATGCCAGCCTTGGACGCGGCGTCGGTGATTTCAATTGTCCAACCGTTCGTTTCCTTCGCGGGCGGTGCCGGCGTTGCGGAAACGATCTTGACGGTCAATGTGGTTGCCTTTTTCTCAATGCCCGCCACGTACACTTCCTTGCGTGTGTCGCGCGAACAGGCCGATCCACTGTCGGCACCTGCTTCGCTTCCCGCATCGACAGGCACTGTGGTCGGCGATGAGCAACCAACGAGCGAAACAAACGCGAGAACAGCTCTCATGCCAGACAGGGTGTGAGCGGACGCGCCGGTGCGCAACCAGGAAATTGCCCTCAACGCTCGGCGCGAGGATCACGGCGGCGATCGAAGCCGTACTCCTCAAGCGCTACTGACGGGAGTCGCGGTGCCCGAATGGCGGCCTTTTGGATACCCGAAACCGCGTGCATGGGCGGCGGACGCGTCGGCATCTCGTGCGCCGAAACGCGGGCGGCTTCCGCAGCTTCCGCAACCAGTGGCATCATCGCGGGCGCTGGCATCGTCGGTCGCCGACAGATTTCAGGATCGCGGTCTGCGTAGGTCTGCATTTCACGGGCGGGGAGCATGTCGCCTCTAGAGAACGGGTAAGGTCCGCGCGACTTGAGCTAAATAAACCCACAAAAACTGCGTGACACGTTTTTCGTAGTTCGTGCTACTTGTCGAACCGTGGGAAGAGCTTTGGTCGGAATGCTCATGATTTGGGCCATATCGTATCGTGCGGTCGCCCACGAGGTCACGCCCCCGCGCCTCCTTCAGGGCCCCGCGATCGAGCTCGCCGAATCCCTCCCGACGCCGAGTATCGCAACCGCGACGGTGACCATTAGCCCGCGCGGCGAAGTCGTGACTGCCGACCTTGAACGCTCGATCAGCGCCGCTGCCGACCCGAAGATCATTGACGCGATTCGAACGTGGAAGTTCGCGCCCGCGGTTCGTGACGGCAAGCCGATTGCGGCAAAGATACGGGTGCAGGCGCAGCTCACACGCAAGCGCACATCCCCGCCCGCAGAAGTCGAAATCACTGGCCACCGGAAACTGAGCAGTGCTTCGGGTCGCACGATCGCGCGCGATGTGCTCGATGCAGCCCCCCAACGCTCGGGCAGCGACTTGCTTCGGACCGTGCCAGGCGTGTTCCTTTCGCAACACAGCGGAGAGGGTAAAGCGCACCAGATTTTCATGCGTGGTTTCGACGCGGTTCATGGTCAAGACGTGGAACTATGGGTCGGCGGCGCGCCCGCTAACGACGTGTCAAACATTCACGGCCAGGGTTACGCCGACCTCCACTTTGTGATCCCCGAAGTCGTGCGAAAGATCGTTGCGCAACCAGGCTCATTTGACGTCACACAAGGCGACTTCGCAGTCGCCGGCACCATTCGTTACGAGCTCGGTTACGATAAGCCTGGGGTCACAGCATCGGCTGGTTATGGCTCGTTCGGAACGCGACGCCTTTTCTTGGCATATCGGCCCGAAGGCGCAACGCCGGCGACCTTCGCGGCGTTTGAGAGCTATGGCAGCGAGGGTTTCGGCCCGTCGCGCGCTGCAAGTAGGCACTCGGCGATGGGGCAATTTGTTCATCCATTCGCCGGCGGCACCTCGTTGCGTGTCCTCACAAGTGTGTACACCACGCGCTACGATTCAGCCGGAGTCGTTCTGCGAAGTGCCGTGGAGCGGGGCACAATCGACCGCTTCGCCACCTACGACCCATCGCAGAATGGGCAATCATCGCGAGCACAGTTTGTCGTCGACCTGAGTCGTCAAGAGGGTGAATCCACTTGGTCCGTCGCGCCCTTCTTCGTGCTCCGTGGACTGAGGCTTCGCGCCAACTACACGGGCTACCTCCAAGAGGTCACGCGAGGCGACGGAACCGAGCAACTCAATGATGCGTTCACCTTCGGCGCTACGTCGCGTTTTGAGCGACGCGTGAAGTTGCTCACGCCGAACGATGCCATCGAAGCCGGCCTCTACATGCGCCACGACCGAATCGAGCAAGGGCAGAATCGCGTCTCCCCGATCGATGACGTTCCCTTTGCGACATTGGTTGATGCCGACGTTCGTGCGACCGACGTCGCGGCGTTCGCTGCGTACCGCACCTCTCTCTTCTCGCGCGTGACCATCGAAGTGGGCCTCCGCGCGGACGGCCTCGCGTACACCTCGCGGGACGTTCAGGCGAAGGACGGCATCCAAGGTTCTTGGCGAACGTCGCAAGGCCTTTGCATCGGCAAAAAGGCAACGGTCACCGTACCCATCGCGAAAGCGCTCATCGCCGTCGCGAGCTACGGCGATGGATTCCGTTCTCCGCAAGCGCGTTCGCTCAGTGATGGACAGTCCACTCCGTTTACGACTGCGAGCACGCAAGAGCTCGGGCTGCGATACGAACGGGGCAAGCGCGTTGAAGCGAGCGTCGCACTCTTTCATGCCTCGCTGAGCGACGACCTGCTCTTCGACGAGCGCACCTATCGAAACGAGCGTGTGCCCGCCACCCGACGCCTGGGCGTTGCTTGGTCGCTGGTGGCACGACCTCATCCCACGTTCCTCGCATCGCTCAGCGGCACCTACGCCCGCGCGACATTCATTGAGGGTGGGCCCGGAGCTGACGAAGGCTCTCTCCTTCCGTACGTGCCGCAACTCGTGATGCGCGGCGACGTCGCGTACAAGCCGGAGCTATCACGTACGCATCACCTAGCCGGCCACTTTGGAGCAGCATTTACGGGGCTACATAGCCGGCCTCTCCCCTACGGTGAGTTCGGCAAAGACGTATTTCTCGTTGACGCGAGCGCAGCTGTGACCTGGCGCAACGCCGTCACGGTGAAACTCGATGCGACGAATCTTCTCGGCGGCGATTGGTACGACGGCGAGTTCGTCTTCGCTTCGCGATGGAACGCCCAGGCGACCCCCTCGCTGGTTCCTGAGCGGCATGTCACCGTCGGGCCACCGCGATCCATATTCGCAACTTTATCGATTACCTATTGAGGCCCGATGCGACTCCACGCGATCACCTTTTTCAACGTGCTCACCTTTCTTTCGTGCGGTGACCTAAGCGAGAAAACGGCCGGCAAGCGCATCGTGCTCCACACCGAGATCCGCTCGTCTACTTCCTTTACGACCGAGGTCGGATGGTCTGTCACCCTCCGCACCGTGACCGTCGCCATCGGCTCGCTCTACTACTTCGACGGCGCGCCGGTCGTCGCGCGTAGGCCACGCAGCCTGCTTCGCGAGTGGTTTTCGATCCGCGAAGCTTGGGCTCATCCCGGCCACTATCAAGTGGGCAACGCCGTGGGGCAGATGTTGAGCGCGACGGCCACTCAGACGACGGCAATGCCTCTGTCCCTTGCGGACGGCGAAGGCGTCACCGGCACGTATCGTTCCGCCCGGTGGGTATTCGGCGCACCGCCGACCGGACCGGCTGCAAGTGCTCTTGGCTCGGCGGTCGTGGTGCTTGAGGGTAGCGCAGCCAAGGGCGCCGAAACCCGGACCTTCAAATTGGTTGCAGAGCCAAGTGACACGACCAACGCAGCGGGAAAGGCGGAAGTCGAAGGATGCGTGTTCGAAGAAGTCGACGTCACCGCTGAAGGCACCGTTAGCGTAGCGCTCAAGCCAAACATTTGGGTCAACCAAATTGACTTTTCGGAACTACCCACAGGTTCTACGACAAGCCCCGTCGATCGCTCGACGAGAGCTTTTCGAGAATTTTCACGCGGCCTCAAGAACGGCGCCGCCATCGTCTTTGCGTTTACGAAGAGTCCAACTCGGAAATAAGGGTCCTCATGCGACACGTCGTGGTTTGTGTAGCGCTCCTTACCGCTTGCTCCTCGGGTACGGGTTCAGTCAGCATCTCGACCTGGGGCGAAAACTACATCGAGCAAAAAATACCCAGCACAACGTTCGCGGATGGCTGGGAACTGAAGTACAGCAAATTTCTTATTGCGATCGGCCACATCCACATTGCGGATGACGGAGAAGTCGGCGGCGAATTCTTGGGGACAAAGCTCTTTGACATGACCCAACCAGGGAAAAAGAGCATCGTATCGTTCAGTCACTTGCCGGCTAAGACCTGGCCGTTGTTTCGCTACGACATCGTGATCGCCACCGCGGATACCGAGCTCGGCGTCGCAACGAATGCTGACAAGACAATCATGACGAGTGGCGGCTACAGCATCTACGTCGAAGGTGCTGCCACCAGGGGCTCCGTCACCAAGACATTCAAGTGGGGCTTCGCGACACAAACCCGATTCAACTCGTGCAAAGGCCAAGTGGGCGGCAAGGAAACCGCCGGCGCAGTTGTCACAACGGGTGGCGCCGACACGATTGAGCTCACGATTCACGGCGACCATCTGTACTACGACGATCTCCAGGCGCCCCAAGCCAAGGTGCGCTTCGAGAATATGGCGCTCGCTGACACGGACAATGACAACGTCATCACGCTTGCAGAGTTGGTCTCCGTCAAGCTAGTTGACATTCCTCCAGATCGCGGCGCCTATGGTGTCGGTTCCTCGAACGGAATCAATGACCTCGGTGCGTTCGTTACGGGGTTGTCACGCACGATCGGGCACTTTCGCGGCGAAGGCGAGTGCGTCAGCGAAAAGTTGTAGCCTTCGAGCCTGGCTCTTGCACGGGGAGGGCGGGTAGCATCGCTACCGTGAACCGTCGGACGCCCCCAAAGAGCTCAGTTGAAGGAACGCTGCCGATCTATGCGACGCGCTTCCGGTGCGTCGGACCCGAATGCGAAGACACTTGCTGCTCCGGCTGGCGGATCAGCATCGACAAGGCCGCGTTCCAAGCCTACCGACAAATGCAAACGGGCGTTTTGGTCGACCGCTTTCGCAAGCGACTCAAGCTCGTGCCCTCCTCGAAGAAGACAAACTCAGCTTGGGGCGAGCTTGAACTCGACGCGAGCTCGCGTGATTGCTCATTTCTCGAAGCCGGCGCGTGCGCCATTCACACCGAACTTGGCGAGGACTATTTGAGTGACGTTTGCCACTCATTCCCACGCCACTACGCGAGCGTCGGTTCCACCATGACGCACGGATTGAGCCTTGCTTGTCCCGAAGCGGCTCGCCTCGCGCTCGGATTTGAAGACGCGCTCGAACTCGCCGAGACCACCATCGAGTTTCGCACGGCGACCGTCACCACGGTCGTTGCCGTTTTGCCCGACACGCTCATGGTCGCAGTGAACGCTCTCTGCGCGAGGATCGCACGAACAAAGACGCTCCCACTCTGGGCGCGACTCGCGCTGTTGGGAATCTTTTGTGACGATCTGACGAAGTGGATAGCGGCAGGTAAGCAGGAGGCAGTCCAAGAGCTTCTGAGCACGTACGAACCGATGCTCGTGGGACAGGGCGTGAGCGATGCGCTGTCGGCCATGCCGTCAAACCACGGCATGCAAGCACAGCTCTTCCTTTCGCTCTTGCGGATGGGGGCAAGTGAAGAGCGTTCGCCGCTGCGTTTGCGCATTCAACGCGCGATCGCGACCGGCCTGGGCGTTGATGCGACGTGGCACCTCGACGAGGCGACACTCATTGAGCGCTACGTTCGCGGTCTCGGGCGTTTGGAGACAGCGCTCAAACGGACACCATTCCTCCTCGACCACTTCGTTCAGAACGACATGCTCCTCGAGGGATTCCCGTTCGCTGGCAAGACGCCGATGGCGAACTACCTCCAGCTGGTCAGTCGTTTCGGAATCGTCCGGCTCATGCTCGCCGCGCGTTGCAACGAAGAGCCGATCCCCGAGCCCGATGAGCTCATCGCAACCATTCGCTACTTTTGTCGCCGCTTCGCGCATGACACGAATTACGCAGCCGCGGTGAACTCAGCGCTCGCAGATACAAACGATACGACCGTCGATCGGCTGTACGGATTTCTGCGCTCGTAAGGCTTCAGTCGGCTCGCTCCATGGCATTCAGCGATGCCTCGAGTGCGGCGTCTTCCGTTTCATCCGCCACTGCATCGAGTGCAGCGCGCAACTTGGGTAGGGCGGTCGCCTGCGCAACGACACGCAGCCGACCTTTGCCGTCATCGTCGATACTTCCACTGAGCGCGATCGCAGCGGCAACGCGTTCTGTGGGGCGTGCGCTCGGGTCTTCGACGATCCGCCACAGAGTATCCGGCAGCAGAGGCGCAGTACGATGCGTGGCAAGCGCGCCCATGCCAAGCGCGCGAAGATGCGGGATCCATTGTGCGTTCGTCGTTTCATGCGGTTGCGCGAGCACCGACGCGTCGGTGTGTGCGCTGCCTTCGCGCCATGCATGGGCCGCTTCGCGGACGCGCTCGTGGATCATGGCAACCGTTCCGTTGTCCCACGCCGCTTGCATCACCGGCAGCCGAATCGTCTCTCCGCTGTGCAAGACGACGTCGATTCCAACGTACCGCTTGCCGCTCGATCCTTCGTCGTAGCGCGTGACGCGTTGGATTTGATCGTGCGCAATGAAGCGCTGCCAGAAGAGCCACTTGATCAGCAAACCGTCGGCGCCCACCAAAAGATGCGTCGGCACCGAAAACAGCGCGAGCATCATAAGAAAGGGAATCAACATCAAGAATTGAACACCGGGCACGTGCAAGACACGCCCAAGGAAAACGAACGCGGGCGCGAGCATGACGGTAACTACGAGAGCGAGCGCGGGCGACAGCATGGCGGTCAGAACCACAAGAGCGTTCACCTTCCCCCTTTGCTGCTTGACGCGCGACATGATGCGAAAACGCGCGACTGTTTGCGATGCGTCGAAGCCAAGAGCGCGCAACATTCGGAGCCCGCCGCCTTCGTCAGGAACACGCAGCTCGATAGGCATCTGCAGGCCGCGGCGACGGATGAGCACATGGGGCGGCTCGCCCGGCCGCGGAACCACGAAGGCTTCCTTGATTGCGGCCACGGGGACAAAGAGGTCGGAATCAACACGCAGCCCTTTCGCGTCGGCGCGCACCTCCGCCTCGGCGACGCTTGGCCAAAGATTGAGGCGATATGCATAGAGTGCGCCGAACAAACCAAGAAGAGTCGCGTGGATGCACGGGACGAGACTCGCAACCTTGCCCGTCGCGATCGCCATCGCGATAAACACGAAATTCAAGAGCAACGGCGACAGGCTTAGCGCCATCACCCAGGGGTTTCGGCGCACGCGCACGATGGCCTGTCCCTCGTAAACTTCGCGCTCGCTCATCGGCCGTTTGGATATCACGCGCACGCCGGGCATTCCCTACGGCTTCTTGCGAATCTTGAGCAGACGCTCACGGGCCGCCGGTGGCTTGGGCTCGGTAGAATCCCAAGGCTCGGTTACGAGGTCGAAGAGAGCATGGTCAAATGGGTTGCCCTCAGCAGCCTGGCGAAGCACGAGCCGTTCGCGCAGATTCGCCTTCTTCATCGTGCGCGCCCGATAGTGGCAATAGGGGTTGTTGCCGGGTCGTCCAAAAAAAGCGTGCGCGGTGAAGGTGCACCCACCCATGCACGTCGTCGCGAAATCGCACGTGCGGCAAAATCCCCAAAGTGAATCGACCGTGCGGTCGCGCGCAAAGCCAAGTTCCTTCGTTTCGGCCCATATTGCATTGAGTGAAGCGTCTCGCAGCGTTCCGCCAACGTAGTGCGCTGTTTGAAGCGAAGGGCACCCCTTGACCGCACCATTGGACTCGATCCCGAGCACGTAGCGCCCGGCTTGGCATCCACTGAAATGGTCGCGTCCGTCAATCGTGAGCGAACGAAGGAGGGCCTCCTCGGGACCGAAGTAGCCAAGGTTGTTTCCGGGCATCAACAGTATGCCATCCTCGAACGCTCGCTTCTTCAGTGCAGCGATGCGCGGCAGCAAGTCGAGAAGATCGTAGGGTTGAAGGATCATCTCGGGTCGATCGGCCGCGCGCCCCAATGGCGTGGTGAGCTGCACCTGCCATGCGCGAATTCCTTGCTCCTTGAGGTGCTCATAGAGGCCCTCAAGGTCGTGCTGATTGAATCGATTGAGATTGGTGTTGGACGAGATCCGAACGCCTGCAGACCGAAAGTGAGAGAGCGCACGAGTGGCCGAAGTGAAGCTACCTCGCGCTGCCCGCATCGTATCGTGCACGTGTTCGAGACCGTCGATACTCACGGAGACTGTGGCGAGGCCCGCAGCCGCAAGATCATGCGCGAGGTCTTCGGTCACGCCACGACCGCCGGTCGTCATCGTTGGAAGGATCCCAGACTGGGAAAGTGACTTGACGATGTCAAGAACGCCGGGATGCAAGTACGCTTCGCCGCCAATGAGGACAACCTCGTCGGTGCGCATCGCTGCGAGTTGCGACACGACGGAAAGCGCTTCCTCGGTCGTCAGTTCGTCTGCTCTAGCGTCACCGGCGCGCGATCCGCAATGCGTGCATGGTTGATCGCACTTGAGCGTCAGTTCCCAAACCACGTACGCAGGTCGGAAGTCGTGCGCGGAGAGCGAGAGACGACGCTTGGTTTGCATTTTCGTTACATCGTAGTCGCGACAGTTCGTCTGTCGACTTGCTCAGTCACTTTCGACGGACGCCGGACGAAGGAACGAAAAGTGGTGGGCGTGAGCGCTGGCGTTGACGCTTCCCATGACCGCAATGTCATGCTCCGAGCGCGCGTCGCACCGACAGAGTCCGCATCGCCATCGATTTTGCTTGGCACACGCGTTGCTGTAAAACGAACCAGATACTGATTCGCACGCTGATGCGGCGAAAGGAAAACCCATGGCAACGCTCCTTACTTGCACCCATTGCGAGGGCTTCTTGACACCGACGCGTCGCGTATGTCCTCACTGCGATGCACCTGTTCATCCCGCTCGTGTCGCGCTGCGAAGCCTTGCAACGATCGCGACGGGAGGAATCACGTCCTTTACGCTCATGGCCTGCTACGGGGGCCCACTGAGTCCGGATCGCAGCGAGGACGCAGGGCGAGATTCATACCTCCCCAACGATGCCGGCGCCCCTCTAGACGCCCTACCCGACACGCCAATCCTCGACGCAGCGGACGCACGCAGCGATATTCTCGATGGCACCTCGCCGGACGCGACCACCCTTGACGCAAAGGGCGATGCAACCGACGTGAGCAGTGATGCCGACGCCGAGACGGGCGAATAGTCTCTCGGCATGAGTGAGCAACGGCTCGTACTTGGATGTGTGACAGGCACCGTCTGCTTCTTGGGCTGCGTCGCATTTGCGATCGCACACTACCCTGGCGGCACGTGGACGGATCCGAGCGCGCCCGGCCACTCGTTCGCGTTGAACTATCTGTGCGACCTCATGCAAACGCGCGCACTCAACGGACAAGAGGCCACCCTCGGTTCAAAGGTCGCGCGCTTCGGCACGGTCTCCATGTTTGCTGCACTCGCCGCGTTCTTTGCGCTGATCGCACGGTTCGAGTCGCCGAAAACACGCACGGGACGGGTCGCCCAACGTGCAGGCCTCATCGCATGCATCCTCGGGTGCACGGTGCCTTTTGCACCTTCGGATCGCTTTCGAGAGGCGCATCTCGCGACGGTTCTCTCCGCCTTCGTTCCCGCCCTTATCGCCACCATCGCCGCGCTCATTGTGTGCATGCGCGCACCTGTTTCGCGATGGCTTCGCGCGATGGCAGCGATCACCGTAGTCGCCGGCGCCTCGGACGGCGTTGCGTACGCGATCGCCTATGCAATCGCGTACGGCTACCTCGGCGTCGCGAGAACGGTTCCCGCGCTCAATCTCGCACTCCCTGTACTTCAGCGCGCAGCGACTGTGGGCCTCATCGCGTGGGTGCTCGCAGTCTGTGCTCAGTCACTGCGCATGCAGAAACGCATCGCAACGGATAGGTGAGCGTGCCATCGGTTCTCGCAAGCGGCCTCATAACCCTTCCGCAACCAAGCGAAGCGCGCCGATCGGCACCGATCCCTTGCTTCGACCCCATTCTACGAACGACCACCCATCGCGCGTGGAAGTCACCTCGACACGTGCACCTTCCGGAAGTCCCTCGCCGCTCGTGAGCGGCTCACCCTGTTCGGCCGCTAGTCGCAGGTTTTCAACGATCACAACAGCCTCTTTGCGCGAGGTTCGGTTGCGCGCCGCAAGCTCGGACATCGTGCAGGTGTAGCCCCAGCACGGAACGAGAAGCGAACCGGCGATCACCGCACCGAGGCGCCCGCGTTCGCCCAAGCGATGACGCGCCACGATCGCCACGGCAAAAAAGATACTCGACAAGATACAAATGAAGTTCCACGTGCGTTCCGCAAGAGCGCTGCTCAGCGTGCGTCCCAATGGTGCTGGACGATCGACCTCCATCGAAGCGCCACGACTCACCTGTTTGCGCGCCACTTCACCTCGCAACAAGAGGAGTGCACTTTCCGCTGCCCGCACGAGTTCGCGGTCGCGACTGAGCGAACGGGCCTCTTCGAAGCCATGAATCGCACGACCAACGTCACCGGGTTGCCCCGCGTTAATGCGCACCCGCGTGGCATAGCTGAGGCCCCGATTGAAGCTCAGCGATGCGTCCGTGATGCCACGATCCGCAAGCGCCTCGAATGCTGCAATGGCGTCGTTGGGCTTACCTTGCACGAGAGCATCGTTGCCACGGGCGAAGAGATCGCCCGCCTCATCGGCAAACGCGATGCGCGTTGCGAAAAACGCGAGCAATGCCCAACGGCTCAACGCTTTGCTCTCTTCAGCTCGGCCACCAGGGTCTCCACCTGATCGATGCGCTTTTTTTGCTCTTCGATTGAACCTTCGCCAGGCATGAAGCGTGCTGTTTCGATCGCGCAAACAATCGAAACCGCATCGCTTACAATTTTCGCCGGTGCGTCCGCTGCCTCGAGCGCGGCACGAAGCGCGTCACTCGATAGCCCGCGTGCGGTGATGCCCAGGTACGCCTCGATCGCTGTCTCAACAACTCTCGTCATGGCACCGTCCGCGAGTGCAGATTGGGTCCTCGCCTCCGCAAGACCCGCCAGCGCTGCGGCGAGTCGCCCCGCTGGTGTACTGGCGCGTTGACCGCGCTCCCTCGACCACCGACGTCCGCGCACAAACAGGCCCGATAGGCCGAGTATCACTGGGCCGGAGAACGCGAGAGCACCGAAACCGGAAATGGACGATCCATGACGCGGCGGCGCGCCTTCGAGCGAGGCTCGCTGCGAGGGCAGAGACGCGAGTTTCGACTGTGCTTCGGACGGCGGCACGGACGACGTAGCGAGAGCGGGTACGCCCGTCACCTCGACGCTGCCAAGGTCGACTTCGGCGACCTTGTAAGTGCCGTCCTCCGCATTGAAAAATGGTAAATATACTTTACCTAGAACGACCTTGCCCGCGCGCGAAATGCGAATCACCGATGTGAACCGTCGAGACCCACCGAAACGCCCGTGGTCGTCGAGCTTGAGGTTGTCCTTGATCTCACTCTCTGAATACTCGACGCCATCCTGAGAGGGCATGGTGAGTTTGGACGGAAAGTTCCCGCTCCCCGAAAGCTCGATCGACAGCGTAACGACGCCGCCCTGATCAACGTTGCGTGGAGCAATCTGGGCGCTTAGCGCAAACTGCCCGACCGTCCCCACCTCATAACCGGGTGGGCGGCCGCTTATGGGGGGATCGGTCACTTCGATGACGAGGGGTCCGGTCTCGCGCATCAACTGCTGCCCACCAATGCGGAGCCGCACGCGGAACGACGAAATGATCGCCCGCCCCGCACGGAGGGGGGCGAGCACCCAGCGCCTCACCAGCGCGACCTTCCACGTTTCCGCACCGACACGCGTCAGGCCGAGGTCCTTGGTATTTCCTTCGAACAAGCGGATCACGAAATCGGGTGCCTTTGGATCTGTGATCGCGTCAGCCGCCATCCGCGGCGCGTTAGGTTCCTCGTATTCGTAAACCGGTACCGAGATCAACTCCCCCACGACGGCCTTCAACTTGCGCGCGCCGAAACGATAGAAAACGTAAGGCGCTTCTGCCTTTGAGAGGGCGAGACTCGCGTCAGCTGTCGGCATCTCCTCGCGCGCGGGGCGAAGCGAACCGAAGGGGTCGTCGTCGCCAAACATGCTGAATGGATCAAAGCTCCGCTTCGGCGCCATCCCGACTTTGACCACCTTGATTTTCACCGGCGCGGAGCGAAGCACGATGCCGCCAATGTCGGCGCTCGCCGGCCCGATGGTAAAGGTACCTTCCTTTGTGGCCTGCAACGAGTAAGACATCGAAAGGCCCTGGCGACGATCCATCTGACCATTCGCGACGATCGTCTGACTGAGTGGCGTGGGTCCCGATCGCCCGACGATGCGAAACGGCTTCGTCTTGCCCGGCGCTGGCGACGCAACGCGGGTGTCTTCGTCTGTCGTCGCTTCAACGAGCAGCGTAACGGTATCGCCCACTTCCACGACTTGCGGAGAAACGCGCGCGACAACGATCGCTTCAGCGCCAGCCCGGCCAGCCGAGAGCCAAACGACAAGGCTTACGGCGCCGCGTTTCATTTATCAAGCCCCGGAGCGATGCGGCGCTTGCCAGCCCGCCGCTTGCCAGACTCCTGCTGGAGGGTTGGCGCGTTTTCAAGCTCATCAAGAAGCACCTCGAGCTCGTGGCCCTTGGGCGTTGCGCTGGCTTGCGCAAGCGGAGGTGGCGGCGAGCCCGCGTCGACGCCCGCATCACCGCCTCCGCCATCGCCGCCGTCATCGTTCCCTCCGTCCCCACCGTCGTCCCCGCCGTCCCCACCACCGTCGTTGCCGGCGTCCGGTGGCGGTGGCTCCTGCTCTTTTCTGCGCAGCGCGATCGCGCGATTGTGCGCCGCATCACGTGCAACCGATTCGCCCGCATCCACGCGTGCTGCGGCGAGGAGCAGCGACGTGTCGTAGGCGGCGATCGCATCGTCAAATTTGCCTGCAAGAAGCGCCAAGTTGCCGAGAAGGAAGTGAACCTTGTGGCGCAGCTCAGGATCGAGCGTCGCATCGCCTGCAATAAGGGTAAGCACCTTGACGGCACACGCGAGCTCGGGCGGCGCTGGCTTCTTCTCTTGTTTGCTCGGGTCCGCCGGCGCATCGAGTTTATCGAGGGGGCCACCGTACCGCTCGCTCAGTTGAAAGAGCGCAAGGCCCAAGTCGAACGTCGCTTGTGGTCTCGCTCTTAGAAACTCAGGCGCTCCAATTTCGCCCTTCGCACAAGCGCCGGTCCCCAGGTACTCGGTGAGCAACGCGGTGGCTTCGTCGCCTGCGCCAGCGTCAATCTTCTTGACCGCCGTACGCACTTCCGGCGCCTCACGCTCGAATGGTCGTCGCGGATCCCAGCCACAAGCCGCAAAAAGAAACAGCGTCGTCAGCGTGATCGCTTTTGCAACTTGAGAGGTTACTTTTTTTCGCCGGGGCGTCTCGAAGATGAGCGCCTCAAGAACGAGCAGGAAAATACCAACGCCAAGCGGAATGCCGTAGGCCTCGTCGTACACCGATTCGCTTCGCTCGGAGAGCTCGCTCTTCATCAGTGTTCGCAACCGCTTCTGCACTTCCACAATTCCGGTTTGCCCTCGTTCCGCCTTCACGCGCATGCCTCCCGTGCGAGTGGCGATCGTCTCGAGCTGCGTCTCGCCATCAGCGCTGAGCGCTGTCGTGAGGATCCTTCCCTTTTCGTCGACTCGTGATCCCCGTACTTTGCCGTCGGGTCCAACGTCGGGAATGGGTTCGGGCAACCTTCCGCCTATCTGAACGACGTGGATGGTGATGCCATCGTCCTTGCAACTTTGCGAAACGGTGGTCGGATCGCCTTCGGTATCTTCACCGTCGGTCACAAGCAAAATCACTTTCGCATGCGTCTTCGAATTCGGATCACGCATCAGTAGCTCTTTGCCCTGAACGAGCGCGCGCGCCGTTGCCGTTCCGCCCACGGGCATGTCGTTCGGATCGAGCTGACGAAAAAATTGAGCGATCGCGGCTCCATCGGCCGTCAGTGGAAAGCTGAGTGGCTCGCCCGCATAGGCTACCGCGCCAAACCGTGCCCCTTGCAAATCGCGCACGAGTTGCGCGATCTCGAGCTTTGCGCGCGTAATGCGGTTTGGCGCGATGTCGCGCGCATACATGCTTTTCGAATAGTCGACGACGATCGCCACATCGAGACTCGTCGCAGGAACAAGTCGTGTCCCCGAGCGAAGCTGAGGTCGCGCAAATGAGGCGAACACAGCTACAAATCCGAGCGCGATGAGCACGCCCTTGATGGCGCGCCTGCCTCCTGCACGATGCGTCTGCAGCGCCATCACGAGTGCTTCGTCGCCAAAGCGCGTGACCGCTCGTTCGCGCAGTTTCGAGGCCACGAGCTGCAGCCCGATGACGCTCGCAAGCGCTAGTGCGCAAAGCGCAAGGACAAGCACCGCGGGAAACGCAAAAAGGTCGTGCGCGAGTCTCATGGAAACCTCTTCGCGACAAACGCGCGCGCGAGCACCTCGAGAAGCAACAAGAGAACCGTCGGCGTGAGCAAGTAGCCAAAGAGCTCTTCCAGTGATCCGCTGTCCGCGGAGAACTTCGTCTTCTCAAGCTTGTCGAGAATCGCGTGCATGCTCTTTTCAAGCGTGCCGCGATCGCTCGCAATGAAGGACTCACCTCCCGTTGTTTGGGCCATCTTCTTCAGTAGCTCCGGATTGACCGGGTATCGCGCACGCTGATATTGCGGCCTCCCGGACCAGTCGGTGCCTGCAAATACGTCGACCTCGTCACCATTGCCGATCTGAATGGTGTGCACCAAAACGCCGTTGTTCTTGGCGAGCTCGATCGCGGTCTCTGGCGCAACCGCACCCGCGTTCGAATCGCCGTCGGTGAGCAAGATGATCACCTTCGACTTCGCCGCACTGCGACGCAGCCGCGCGACGCCAGTACCGACTGCGTCGCCTATCGCGGTCCCCTCGGAATTCAGGTCTTCGAGCGAAACCTTCGTCACAAGGGTATTGAGCAACGTGTAGTCGAGCGTCGGCGGAGAAAGCACAAAGGCGGAGGCACCAAAAACCACAACGCCGATGCGGTCCGATCGTCGCTTCGAAATGAAGTCAACGATCGTATCTTTGGCGACATCAAGTCGCGTTGGGCGGAGGCCACCGTTGCGCTTTCGAACGCTTGCGCCGTCCTCCATCACGGCACGCATGGATCCTGAAAGGTCAAGAACGATGACGATATCGATACCACTCTCCTCACTCTGACTCGCACTGAGCACCGTCTGCGGGCGTGCAAGGGCGCCTATTGCGAACATCAGCGCAGCCGTACGAAGGGCCATCGGCAGGTCGCGAAGGGTGGCGCGCAAACCTTGGGGACCGATCGAAAGTACAGCGATCGACGGAACCTTCAGCCGCGGCATCCTCACTTCAGCAAAGTAAGCGGCGAAGCCCATGACAAACGGAAGGACGGGCACCAGCAAGAGGGCCCATGCGTAACGCCACGACGCTGCAAGCCAAACGTCACCGCGTGAGAGCACGGGAATGAGCGCACCAAAAATGAGCGCGCTCAGAAACACACCGCTCGCAACCCATAGCCGAGCACTCACCAAGCGCCGCACAACGACGGGCTGCACGCCTAGAGGCGCGCGTGAAGGCGACTTCCGCTTCACTTTCGCACCTCGACGGGTGCACTTGGAGCGGGCTCTGGCGAAAACGTTTTCACGAAGCGATGCGCGTCCAGAAGCACCCGCTCGCAAACCTCTTTGGTTGGCGTCATCTTCGCAAACTTGATGAGGTCCGCCTCATCAAGAAACGTGCGCAACGCCGAAAGGTGCGGCACCGCTTCCACGCGCCGCTTCAGCACGGCAAGCATCTCCGCACTCGTGCATTCGAGTCCGTCGAAACCGAAACGGCTACCGAGAAATTCGCGAATGACGTCCGTCACGCGATCGTGATGGTTCACAAACTTTCCGGCTTCGAGCAAGCGCTCAGCCTCGATCAAACGGAGCTTTTCGCGCGCAATCTCCCACGCAGGCCTTGGTGGTGGCGCCGGCGGGGCGGGCTTCGGGCGCCGTCTCCACCAAGCGCGCGCAAGAAAGCCGGCAACAAATGAACCCGCCGCTGCGACCAATGTCCAAGCCACGATTCTCGCAAAGAGCCAAGGCTCGCGTTGCTGCCTTGGTGGCGGATTCGTCCTTGGCAGTGCGTCGGGCAAATTCGCGATGGGATCTTCGACCACCATGGAATGCGTTTGGGTGCACACGATGGTCTGTGCCCCACTCGCGCGGCCC
This sequence comes from Myxococcales bacterium, assembly GCA_023248735.1. GTDB lineage: Bacteria > Myxococcota_A > Polyangia > Polyangiales > Polyangiaceae > JAHFDX01. The sequence goes on along the minus strand of JAHFDY010000028.1, from coordinate 2,746 downwards.
ACGACAATCGGAAGCGCGGGCAGCCGCAGACTCTGGCGACCGGCCTTCTCCGGAAGCGGAACCAGTGCGAACTCGACGCGCGTCATCTTGTGGTCGCCTTGCGCCATCGGCGCTGCAACGACCGACGGTGAAAGCCCATCGCGACTCGCGAGTGCGAAACCTTCATCCTTGAGCGCCTTCACGAAGCGAGCGTCGTCCTGCAAACGGAGGCCGTCAGGCATCACCGTCTCGCCGAGGCCGTGGCTCACGTCAACGCTCAGGCGCCATTCATAGCCGGCGACTCCACCCATTGAAAACGTCTCGCTCAACGTTGGTCGCACGGAGTCTGCGGGTACAAGCTCCGTGCATGTTGCAGACGTTTCTCTGGCGTCGAGAACGAGTGCAGCGTCCTTTGCAGCCGCTGCGTCCTTTTGGGTGCCCGCATCACCGATGCCCGCATCGACCTTGGCGCCAGCCCAGGCCGCGCCCGCCGACGACAAGACGCACCATGTGAGGGCAACGGAACGCGACTTCACTTGCGCTTCGCCCTCCGCATGAAGAGCTCTCGAAGCGGACGGACGAACGAGCCGGCGGTTTCGATCTCCACGGCGTCGATGCCGAGCTTCATGAACATGGCACGACGCTCTTCGCTGAGCTTTTGCATTGATCGCGCAAAGTGGGCCCGCACGCGTGCGTCCGATGTATCGACGGTGACACTGCCCCCACTTTCGAGATCCTCAAACGCCACGAGGCCGACATCCGGCAGCTCGTTATCGCGCGGATCGGTGAGCACTATCGGAATGAGGTCGTGCTTCGCGGCCGCGCGGCCAAGCGTTTGCTCGAAACCGGTATCGAGAAAGTCACTGATCAAGAACGCGATGCTCCGGCGCTTCGAGACCCGCATCAGCGTGATCAGCAACTCGTTCAGATTGGTAGCGTGACCCATTTTAGGTAAACTTGTTGACGGTTTTGGATCACGATAGGTGGGCTCGAAACCCAAAATCTCGCGCACCACGCGCATCGCATGATGCTGACCGCCCTTTGGAGGTACGATGCGCTCAACGCGATCGGTTGCGATGACGAGGCCCACGCGGTCCCTATTTTGCTGCGCGCTGAATGAAACAAGCGCAGCAACTTCGGATGCGAGGCGCCCCTTGTTCGCCCTTCGCGTACCAAATTGCTCGCTCGCCGAAAGATCGACGGCGAGCATGACGGTGATCTCACGCTCTTCGGTAAACAACTTGACGTAGGGAGCGTTCATCCGCGCGGAAACGTTCCAGTCGATGCTACGAATCGGATCGCCTGGCTGGTAGGGACGCACCTCACGAAAGGCGAGACCCTGCCCTCGGAACCCAGACGCGTACGAGCCGCTCAGCTGGTCGTTGGCCAGCTTCGACGTTACGAACTCAATGGTTCGCAGAGCGGCAAGCAACTCCTTGGGAATCACCCCTACGGAACCTCGACGGCTTCGAACACGCGCTTGACGACTTGTTCGGCGGTCACCTGCTGCGCGTCTGCCTCGTAGCTGAGGACGATACGATGTCGTAGCACGTCGACACCGATCGCTTTGACATCGTCCGGCGTGACATATCCGCGATGGCGCAAGAACGCGTGCGCGCGTGCGGCGAGATTGAGTGCGATTGACGCACGCGGTGAAGCGCCAAACTCGAGCAAGCCGGCCATTTCTTTCATGCCCTTCTTTGCGGGATCACGGGTCGCAAAGACAAGGTCAATAATGTAGTCCTTCACGCGATCATCAACGTAAATTTGCTTGATGAGTTCGCGTGCCGAGATGAACTCCTCAGGCGAAGCTACGGGCTGGATGTCGTGCATCTCCGGCGTCGACGCGAGATCCATGATGCGCCGTTCGTCGTCGCGCGTGGGGTAGCCGACCTTGACCATCAGCATAAAACGATCGAGCTGCGCTTCCGGCAACGGGTACGTGCCCTCTTGCTCGATCGGATTTTGCGTCGCCATGACGATGAACGGATTCGGCAGCGGATAGGTCGTATCGCCGATCGTGACTTGCCGCTCTTGCATCGCTTCAAGCAACGCGCTCTGCACCTTGGCCGGAGCGCGATTGATCTCGTCGGCGAGTACAAAGTTGGCAAACACCGGTCCAAGCTTCGACGTGAAGTCGCCCCGCTGCATGTTGTAGATGACCGTCCCGACGACATCGGCAGGAAGGAGATCGGGCGTGAACTGAATGCGCGAGAACTTCGCGCTGATCGCCTGACAAAGGGATCGCACGGTCAGCGTTTTTGCGAGACCCGGCACGCCTTCCAAGAGGATGTGCCCGCCGGTGAGGAGGCCGATCAAAATGCGTTCGATCATCGGCTTTTGGCCAACGATGACCTTTGCAACCTCTTGGGTAACGCGTTCGACAAACACGCTCTCTTTTGCGACGAGCTCATTGAGCGCTTTGACATCGTACATGGCAAACACCTCAGGAAATGCGTGGTCGCGAGGCCCCATGGCCGCGCGAGACTTACCCGAAGCGTTTTATACGAATTGGCGAGCGGCGACGAGTGCGACGCAACTAAGGGTAGTTGCCGCGAACTTGCAGGCTCCACGGGCTGGTCGCCTTGCAGTCGCCGCCAACGTACTTGACGTAAACGTAAAGGGTCTTCGTGTCGTCGTGCGCTGGCCTCTGGTCGAGCCAAGTGGTCGAAACCGAGTCAGTACCGGTCAGGTTTGTGCTCTGGTTCATCAAGGTGTTGCAACCGTCGTACACGTAGAGATCGTAGTTCGAACCAACGGGGGAACC
>JAHFDY010000027.1 GCA_023248735.1 Myxococcales bacterium | reverse complement strand
GGAGGCGGCGGGACCACGACAACGGGCTCCGGTGCTGCAGGCTGGGGCGGAACCACGACAACGGGCTCTGGCGCCGGAGGCTGAGGCGGAGCCACGTTGCCCTGCGACTTCCAAGGGTTCGCGGGCGTGCCCTTGGAGGCCGGCGCGCTTGAGCGAGATCCCGTCGGCGCCTCTTCGTGAGCATTCGACACGGGAGGAGTTGCGGTGGGCGGCTGCAACGGCGGCGTCGTAACCGCTGGAGGGGCGCCTTCGCCAGCGCGTGCCACTCCGATGGTCGAATCAGGTTGCGCATTGACGAGTTCTTTCGTGGCTCGCCCACGCGCCTTCATGACCACCGAGACGGTCCCAACGCCAAGGCAAGACGCCACGATCAGAGCCGCGAGCATCGGCAGCGCACTGCGCTTCGTTGGCCGGGTGTAGACTTCGCTGCCATTGAGCGTGCGTCCCATCCCAGCCGGCGTTGGCGACACGAGCTCGACCATCGACGCCTCGTCTTGATCATCAAACGAAGCCAACGGTGGTCGAGCATTCGCCTGCGCACCGGCGGCCACTTCGGGAACGAGAAGCGTGCCGGTGGGGCCCTTCCGCGCCGACGAACTTGCCATGGAAGTTCGATCCATGAGCTCGGTCATCTGTGACGTTCCCCAAGCAAGCTGAAGCGCCTCGGCGAACTCCTTCGCGTTCTGAAAACGCTGACTTGGCTCGCGAGCAGCGGCCTTCGCCCACCATTTGTCGAATGCGGTTGGGATGTCAGTCGCGTGGTGCGAAGGGACAGGAATCGGAGAGACAATGATCTTGACCAATAGGTCGCCGAGAGCCTCGCTCTCGAACGGGAGCTTGCCGACCACCGCTTGATAGACGATCACTGCGAGTGACCAGAGGTCGGCACGATGATCCACGGCCTTCGTCCCCTGCGCCTGCTCCGGGCTCATGAAAAACGGCGTGCCGAGCATCGCTCCGGTCTTGGTGCTGCTGCCTTCGAGCTTATTGGCGTGCTTTGCAATGCCGAAGTCCACGACCTTTGCGATCTCGCGGTCGTCGTCGCGGACGAGGAAAATGTTGTCGGGCTTCAGATCGCGATGCACCACGCCGAGGGCGTGTGCGCGCGCGAGGGCACGACACACTTGGGTGACGATCGGCACGATCTCCTTGGGGTCCATTCGCTTCGCTTGCCGCATGCGCTTGCCAAGGTCTTCACCGTCCAGAAGCTCCATTGCGATGTACGGCGTGCCATCGCTGATGCCATGGTCAAGAATCTGTACGACGTGCGGGCTCCGCAGTTGCGCGGCGGCTTTTGCTTCGCGCTCGAACCTGGCCTGCGCTTCTGGACTCTGCGCTTGCTCACCCTCGATGAACTTGACCGCACAGGGGATGTCGAGCCCGAGGTGAGTCGCATGCCAAACCGAGCCCATGCCTCCGCGACCGAGGAGTTTGTTGAGCCGAAAGCGGCCGGCGATGACAACATTTGGTGCAAGCTGCATTTAGGAAACCTGGCCAGGTGGCTTGGTCGAACGTCTCCCCGAGATCCCGTTGAGCGTCCTATGATTCAGTGTAACGGAAACAAACCTGATTCTCCCATACGCATTTCGACCCCATAAAGTTCCACCACGGACATGAGCGCACCGAAGACCCCCCCTGGCGCGCCGCGGCATGGCGGCGATACCGAGCTTGAAGAGCGACAGAAGACGCACGTTCCGCGTCGGTACAAGGTCATCTTTCATAACGATGACTACACAACGATGGAGTACGTGATTCTCGTCTTGATGCAGTTCTTCCACAAAAGCGAGGATGAAGCCCTTCACCTGATGCTCACAGTGCACAAGATGGGCAAGGCGATCGCGGGCGTCTATCCGCGTGACGTCGCAGAGACCAAGGTCGGTGAAGTGACACGGCACGCGGAGGAACATGGGATGCCTCTCCTGTTAACGGTCGAGCCGGAGTGAAGTTGAAGGGTGGACGCGCATCCACCCGAAGGCAGTCGCATTCCCACGTGTTTTCGATAGGTACGGTGCAGCGATACGCTCACGAACGTCTGCAACTACGGTTGAGATGCGTCATTGTGGATGCGCGTCGAATACTACGTGCATGTGGGATATCAAACGTTGGAGCCGGACCTTGTCAGCGTCCAAAAATTTGTTCGCCACTTGCTAACGGGATCGATCGAACAAACGTTGTGTGCAGCCCGTCTGCGCCGCCATGTACGATGGAGTCCACACGTTTGCTCTGAAAGCTGACCTATGCAGATAAGCCCCGAAGTCGAGATCGCCATGTCGCTCGCCGCGAACGTGGCTGCAAAAAAGCGGCATGAGTACATCACGCTGGAGCATCTGCTCTACGCGCTCCTTTTCGATGACGTGACGGCGAATGTGGTGCGTCACTCCGGTGGTGAAATTTCGGCGCTGAAAAAGAAGCTTGAGGCTTACCTCGATGAGCAAGTCGAAGTGTTGCCCGAAGACGCAGGAAGCCGCCCTGCCCCATCACTCGGCGTGCAACGCGCGTTGCGGCGCGCGCTCATGCACGTTCAGGGATCCGGCAAGGACGCTGTGACGGGTGCAAACGTTCTTGTCGCGATGTTCGCCGAGCCTGATTCGTTTGCGGCCTCCATGCTGGAAGGAAATGGCGTAACCCGACTCGATGTCGTTGCCTATCTCTCGCACGGCACCTCAAAGGTGGATCCCAGCGGGGACAAAGCGAGCACCGCGGACGGAGGAGCAGCGCAGTCGAACGATCCTTTGCGCGCGTACTGCTCCAACCTCAATGAGGCCGCCAAACTCAATCGGATCGATCCGCTGATCGGTCGCGAAAATGAGGTTGCGCGTGTCGTTCAAGTGCTGGCGCGACGGCGCAAGAACAATCCGCTTCTCGTTGGCGATGCAGGCGTAGGAAAAACAGCGATTGCAGAAGGGCTCGCGCGCAAAATTGTGCTCGGTGAGGTTCCCAAGCTGTTGCAGAACGCAACGATCTACGCGCTCGATATGGGTTCACTTCTTGCGGGCACCCGCTATCGCGGCGACTTCGAGGAGCGGCTGAAAGCTGTCGTGAAGGCGCTTGAGGCGATCGACGGCGCAATCCTTTTCATCGACGAAATTCACACCATCATCGGCGCGGGCGCGACAAGCGGTGGTTCGATGGATGCATCGAATCTTCTCAAGCCAGCCCTTGCGTCGGGACGGCTGCGTTGCATCGGAAGCACCACCTTCCAAGAATATCGTCAGCACATGGAACGCGATCGGGCTCTTGCTCGGCGGTTTCAGCGCGTCGAAGTCAACGAGCCAAGTGTCGAAGACGCGATTCAGATCGTCACCGGCCTGAAGCCTCAATACGAAGAGTTTCACAAGGTGACCTACACCGCCGGCGCGATCAAAGCGGCCGTTGAGCTCTCGGCGCGGTACCTCCACGATCGCAAGCTGCCGGACAAGGCAATCGACGTTGTCGATGAGAGCGGCGCGAACACGAGGCTTGCCGGCGACGAGGGGGTGATCGGCGAGGTCGACGAGGCCGCTGTCGAACGTGTCATCGCAAAAATCGCTCAGATTCCACCAAAAGAAGTTTCGAACAACGATCGCGAGCGCTTGAAGAACCTTGAAACAGAACTCAAGGCCCACGTGTTTGGCCAAGAAGAAGCCGTCAAGCAACTTGCCAGTGCAGTTCGACTATCACGCGCCGGTCTCCGTGCGGCTGAGAAGCCGATCGGTTCGTTCCTGCTCACTGGTCCCACCGGCGTCGGAAAGACCGAAGCTGCCAAGGTTCTGGCGAAAGTGCTCGGAATTGGTTTCGTGCGCATCGACATGAGTGAGTACATGGAGCGCCACGCGGTATCACGATTGATAGGCGCGCCGCCTGGCTACGTCGGTTTTGATCAAGGTGGTTTACTAACGGACGCCATCGCCAAGACGCCGCACGCGGTTCTCCTTCTTGACGAAATCGAGAAGGCACACCCCGACGTGTTCAACATCCTCCTTCAAGTGATGGACCACGGAAAGCTCACCGATAACAATGGCAAGTCGACCGACTTTCGCCATGTCATTTTGCTGATGACGAGTAACATTGGCGTCCGCGATATCGCGCGACGTCCGCTTGGGTTCGGCGACGAAAAGGGGAGCCGCGACAATCCACACGCGGATCGGGACTACAAGCAAATGTTCTCGCCTGAGTTCCGAAACCGCCTCGATGCCAAGGTGCAGTTTAAGGCCCTCTCGCCGGAAGTGATGCGCAGCATTGTGGGCAAGTTTGTTGATGAATTACGGACGCAACTCGCAGCTCGCAGTGCGACCATCGCGGTGACCGATGGGGCAGTGCAGTACCTTGCCGAAAAGGGATACGAACCCGACTTTGGCGCCCGTCCCCTTGCACGGTTGATTCAAGAGGAATTGAAGCGGCCGCTGTCCGAGGAACTGCTGTTTGGCGCCCTCGAGAACGGTGGACACGCCGACGTCGACGTCGCAGATGGCAAGATTGTCATCACATGCGCGAGCACGCCGAAGTCTGCACCGCCCGGCGAAATCGAGGCCGCGAGGCACCGGGGCAAATCGACCCGATCGACGGGAGGGGAAAAGGCAGAGCCGAAGAGCAAGAAAAAGCTGTGAACGCGCTTGGTGCGGGCCTTATCATACTGAACGGATGATTCGTCAAGTAGAGAACCCCCCGAACCCATGGGCGAACACGTCGGTCGACTATGACCTCGGTGGGGTGCCCGAAGCCCGAGTCGAAGTATTTGAGGATCACAGCCGCAGCATCCTCTCGAAGAACAACAGCCCCGACATTCCGTTTACGTACAGCGCGAATCCGTATCGAGGGTGCTTGCACGCTTGCGCCTATTGCTATGCTCGACCCACACACGAATACCTCGGCTTCGGCGCGGGTACCGACTTCGACACGAAGCTGATCGTGAAGCCAGACGCACCCATGCTCTTGCGATCCGCTTTTGAGAAGCGCGGTTGGCAGGGCGACATCGTCGTCTTGAGTGGCGTCACCGATTGCTACCAGCCCCTCGAAGCGAGCTACCGGCTAACGCGCGGCATGATTGACGTTTGCACTGCATATCGTAACCCTGTTGGTATCATTACAAAGTCACCCGTGATCGAACGCGATATCGACGCACTCATTCGGCTCAAGGAAGTTGCGTCCTTGCACGTCACCATCAGCATTCCGATCTTCGATGAACAAGTCGCTCGCGCGATAGAACCCCGCGTCACAACGCCGATGAGAAGGATGCGCATCATCGAGCGCCTGTCAGCCGCCGGCATCAGAGTAGGCATTAATGTTGCTCCCATCATTCCGGGGCTAAACGAAAGTGACATCGCACCCCTCCTTTCTCATGCGAAAGAGGCGGGCGCCCAGTGGGCGGGAACCACGATGCTTCGTCTTCCAGGCTCTGTAAGGCAGGTGTTCGAGACACGAATTCGTGAAGCGTTGCCGCTTCGTGCGGATCGCATCATCAATCGCCTTCGTGAAGCGCATGCGGGCAAGGTTTATCGCGCAGAGTTCGGGGTCCGCGGACGCGGCACAGGCCAGTATGCGGACATGGTGGCCGCTTTGTTCAAGCGCACCGCTGCTCGCGTCGGCCTGGAAGTGAATGGTGCGTTTTCGATAGCGCCAACGTTTTCGCTGCCTGAGAAGGCAAAGCGTCAGCTGTCCTTGTTCTGACCGCTGGTTCTTTTCGACGCATCGGTCGATGATGCGGCGATGCGCCTCGCTCTTTTCGCTACGCTGATCGGCTTTGCGCTTGCCGCGCCAGCAAAGGCCGCACCAATCACGCGGATCGAAATGCGCCAGCCGGAATCGGTCGTCACCTACAAACTCGCGGCGACGCTCGACCCGGTGGCACACAGCATCAAGGGTGAAGGCACGCTGACGTGGACGAACACGAGTCAAGTTCCGGTGAACGAGTTTTGGTTTCACCTCTATCTGAACGCCTTCAAGCCGGGCTCGCTCTTTCAGAAAGAGGCTACCAACGAAGGAGGACGCGGCACTAACTTGACCGGGACCGCTGGATCAATTGCACTCATCAAGTTACAAATTGACGAACCCGATGGACAAGACCTGCTGCCCACGTTGCAAACGAGCGGCAACACAGTGGGTACGCCCGAAGATGAGACCGATGCGAAGGTGACCCTTAGTCGGCCGGTGGCCGCGGGTGCATCGATTCGCCTCGCGATGAGATGGACAAGCATCTTGCCGGAAGTTGTCGAGCGCACCGGATACAAAGGGAGCTTCCACCTTGCAGGCCAGTGGTTTCCGAAGATCGCGCGCTTGGAGAAGGACGGGACCTGGGCTCACTTTCCGTTTCATCATTTGGCCGAGTTTTATGCCGATTTCGGTTCATACGAAGTTACAATTAAGACGCCCACAACGTTCGTCGTCGGTGCGACTGGGGCAAAGACGAGTGAGCACGTAGACAATGGCTTCCGCTCCGTTACCTATTTTCAAAGTCACGTTCACGACTTCGCTTGGACTGCGTGGGATAAGTTCAATGAGCGCAACGTGCGCATTGACGACGTTGACGTCAGGCTTCTCTACCCTCCGGGCTACGATGACGCCGCCGAACGCTCCTTGGTCGCGATGCGCACCGCCTTCCCCTCCTTCAGAAAGCGCGTAGGGCCATATCCTTACGGCGTACTGACGATCGTGCATCCTCCTGCAGGTGCCGAGGAAGCGGGTGGAATGGAGTACCCCACGCTCATTACGACCGGCGGCAGCTGGTTTCACAATCCGCTCGTGCATGACGTCGAGGGCGTGACTATCCACGAGTTTGGCCATCAGTATTTTTACGGGTTGCTTGCAAGCAACGAGGAGCGCTACCCGTTCCTCGACGAAGGACTCAACACGTATCTTGAAGGCCTCGTCGCCGGCGATCTGTTTGGCCGCGCCTCGCTCTTGGGGAAGGTCGGCCCATACGAGCCAGACGGTGCGACGCTCAACGCGGTCTATGCCCGAGACCGCGCTCGCGATCACGCCGTTGGTCAACCTGCTCATACATTTCTCTCCGGGCGCGCCTACGGCTCACTCGTGTACGCACGGACGCGTGCTTTGCTCGAAACGCTATCTCGTACCTACGGCCCTTGCCTCGACGAGGGCATTCAATTGTACTTTCGAGAGTGGCATTTTCGACACCCAACGCCGACCGACTTCTTCGATGCGATGAGACGAACGTGTGGCGCGACTGCAGCAGACGCGCTGACCGCGGGCATCGAGAGCCGCGGCTCGGTCGACGTGGCGGCAATTTCGCTTACTGATCTCGGTGCGACGAGCGAACTCGAAGGGTCGAACCGAGGATCGCTACGCCTTCCCTTCGACATCGAGTTTTGGATGAAGGACGGCGGCAGGCAGCGCCGCGTTTACGTACCGACAACCGACGGCTCGTTCACCGTGCGTGTCCCCGGCGTTGCTACACATGCGCTGATCGATCCGGATCGCAAATTGCTCATCGACGTCAACTGGCAAGACCAACACGCCATTGCGAAGCAAGTCCGGCCGGTGGGCAGTCCGGTCACGTTTGAGCGAGCGTTCTATTGGCTATCGGAGCTCGTTCTCGGAGCGGCACCTTGAGGTCGATTCGATTTCTCATTCGCCCGACCCTTTGGTTCTACATGGGATCGATACTCGCAGCGCTGCCGTTCACGCTTCTCGTCGGGAGCCTTGCCTACTTTGCCTACGGCGGACATCCTCGCGGCGATGCGGTATTTTACGACAACGATTTGGGGGCGTCCATCGAGTGGCTCGTACGCGAACGGAGGATCGTGATGCCCCTACTCATGGGCCTCGCGACAACGCTGGCCGTCGCTGAGTACGGGCGCCTTCTTCCGTTGGGCGCCGCGCTCGCGACAGTCAACCAACATGACGATCAATCTCCTTACACATTTAGCCAAGCACTCTCGCAGGTCGCGCCGCAATTTGCGCGACTCGCACGTTGGGTCACCGGCGTTCGCATTCTACAAATTATCGCGATCGGCGCAGCGTGGCTCGCTTGTCAGGGCATTCGCGGCCACTCGCCGACAAAAGTGCGTGATCTTTTTTGCCTCATTCCGATAGGCGTGGTGGCGGTTGTCGTTTCGCTGCTCGGCGTGATGCACGATTGTGCTCGCACCCAGTTGATCAAAGGAGAGACGCGGCCGTGGGCAAGCCTGCAGTTGCGATGGACGATTCGTGCGTGGTTCACCTGGTTACTATTTGCGTGGGCAAGCGGTATCCTCATCGCGCTTGGGTGGTGCGGAAACCAGGTAAGCACGCGGTGGATCGGCCTCGTGTGGGTGGTCCACCAACTTCTACACGTCGCCCGTTCGGCGGTTCTTACTTTATGGCTTCGCCACCTGCAGCAGCGCCTTCGTCACGCGCCGCGTACGACTTGACGATAGAGCTGTTCGTAGCGTCGTGCGGGGCGTTCCCAGCCGCGATCCAGCCGCATAACGCGACGAACGAGCGCGTTCCATCGCCCATGCGATCGCGCAGCGACGCCACGCTGCACCGCAGAGATGAGTGCCTCAGGCGTTGGCTCATCGAACGTGAAGCCGGTGCCAGTCTCGAGTTGGGCATCGCAATCGACAACCGTGTCGACGAGACCACCTGTCGCATGCACCACCGGAAGCGCACCATACCTTTGCGCGTAAAGCTGAACGAGGCCACACGGCTCAAAGCGACTCGGGACGAGAACGAAATCTGAAGCCGCGTAAACGCGATGTGCAAGCCCTTCTTGGGCACCACGAACGAACGTCGCCCGACCATGAGACTTCGCGACCGCGGCAATCAGAGTCTCAACGATCTCATCTGGACCTTCGCCGAGGATGGCAAACTGCGCTTCCGTCGAACGAAGCAACTTTGGAAGGGCGGCCGCAATGAGATCCGCGCCCTTCTGGGCGACGAGGCGTCCGACAAATGAGATGAGCGGAGCGGTAGGGTCCAATTGGAGTTGAAGCTCGTCTTGGATCGCACCCTTGCAACGACCCTTATTTGTAACATCTTCTGCGTCATATCGCGCAACGATGTTGGGGTCGACGGCGGGGTTCCAAACCGAATAGTCCACTCCATTGACGATTCCCGTGAGCGCGCTCTTGCGTTGCTTAAAGACGCCTTCGAGGGAAGCTCCGTGCGGCGCGTCCTGAATCTCTCTCGCGTATGTCTCGCTTACGGTCGTCACTGCATCGGCACGTAAGATGCCGAATTTGAGCAAGTTGATCTTGTCGTAAAATTCGATTCCGTCGACGGAAAATTCCTTCCAGTCGATGCCAAGCTCAGGGAGGATCGCCTTTTCAAACTGACCTTGGTATGCGGCGTTGTGAACCGTGAGAACGGTCTTTGGAGCCTTGAGCTCCGGCCTCGCTGCGAAGGCCTCTCGCACAAAAAATGGCACGAGCGCCGTCGGCCAATCGTGACAATGAACAATGTCAACGTTCTTACCCGCTTCGGCCCACTCGAGTGCGAGCGTGGCAATAGCCTTCGAGAAGAGCGCGAAGCGCTGGGCGTTGTCCGGATAGTCACCGGCTGCATCTCCGTACACTTCCGGACGATCGAGAAGCCCCGGCGCATCAAGAAACACCGCGTCGACCTGCGACGAAAGGCGCGTTCCGTACACCGCAAGCGAGTGCGTCTTGCCCGCGATCGCCACGCTTAGCGGCGACAGACGACGCGCGAGGAGCAAACCGTGCTCGTCGAGGCCTGGATAGTGCGGGAGCACCACGGTGACGGCGTGCCCCAGCTGGCGAAGTGCCTTGGGGAGAGCAGCAGCGACGTCGGCGAGACCGCCGACCTTCGCGTAGGGGCTAATTTCGGTGACGGGAAAGAGGATTTCCATAGGGAATTCACGCTTCTATCACGTTTGAGCCGCCATCGGGCCCTCGGTAAATCGTACCCGCGAGCGTTCTCTTTGAAGTTTCCGTGAGTGCTTCGGGGGACGCATACGCTATTGCCATTGTTCTCCATCAATGGGACGCGTTCGACCAACCAATATGTCGGGTTTTGTGCGGCCGAAGGACGCGGACGAAAACGCGGTCGTGTCCGTCTTTCGTGTACCGTCGGATGTAGCGGGCCAACGCGTCGACGTATTTCTTCAGAACCAACTGCGACGCACGAGCCGGACGCGCGCGCAGTTCATCGTGAAGGCCAGCGCATACGACTCCTACGGCCGAAGGTTGAAGCCCGGCGATCGCGTGCGCTCGCAGCAGCATGTCCTCTTGTGGCGTGAGCCGTGGGACGAAACGCCGGTGCCGCAGGACATTCCGATCGTGTTCGAGGACGATCACATCTTGGCCGTAGACAAGCCGGCGAACCTGCCGGTGCACCCGACGGCGCGATACCACAAGAACACACTCATCAAGATGCTCACGGCGGAGCGCAACGATCCGTTCTTGTCGCTTGGACATCGCCTCGATCGCGAAACGAGCGGAGTGCTCTTGCTTACGAAGACCGTCGAGTGCGATCGATCGCTCAAGAGAATGCTCGAAGCGCGAGACGGAATCACCAAACGCTATGAGGCGATCACTTGGGGTGTGCCAGCGAATCCCGACACGGGAGAGCGCTTGCCCGTTGGTTATCCGTATCGACTCGAACGGAACATGCGTCTTGACGATCTTTGCCAGTACAAGGTGAAGATGAAATTTGTTGATGAGTCGGATCCACTTGGGATGCACTCGTCAACGATATTTACTGTGCTTGATACGGCAAGAGCCGATGAAGTTGAGTATGCCCGCGTGAGCTGCCTATTGGAGACCGGAAGGCAGCATCAGATTCGGCTCCACTTGCTCGCGATGGGCGTCGCGATCGTCGGAGACAAACTTTACGGACCCGATGAGTCGGCGTTCGCGCGCGGGGCAGACGGGGAGCTCACCGAGGATGACCTTGCGATGCTCGAGATGCCGCGACACGCGCTCCATGCAGCGATGATGGGGCTCGAGCATCCGATTACGCGCGAGCCCTTGGAAATAGTAGCGCCTGTGCCCGACGACATGCGGGAGTTTTGGGCGTCGCTCAAGTAGGCAGATTACTTGCCGATCGACGCCTTGCCTTCGAGAGCCGCCTTCACGTTGAGCGAGAGATCGATCTTGCCCTTAATGTTTGCAACGCCTTCGATAGCCTCCTTGTAGGGACCTGCGATACACGCCACGAGAGCGCCAGAAATGGCCGCCTTTTTTGGATCGCCGCTAGCGCCTTTTGCGATCTCTTCGGACACGGCGATGCCGCCCTCCACGACCTTCTTACCGTTGACGATCGCACCAAGGGCTTTATCTTTGAGTCCGATTGCGACTTCGAAGATCGCAGGCATGTTCTTCTCGACTGCAAGCTGCAGCTTGCGCGCAGACGCGGCATCGTCAACTCCCTTGATCGAGTAGTGAACGATCGGCTTGAGGCAATCGCTGCTCAGAGCGGCGACAAGACTGCACTCGCCCATGCACTGAGGCGATAGGTTCGGCAACTTGACGTCGCCGCTACAGCGAGGCGCTTTCATGTCGGTCGTGCAGTTGCCTCCGCATTGTCCCTCGCACTTCCCGTTCTCCTTCAATTTGCAGCTGCCCTGACACTTTCCTTCGCACTTGCCCGCTTTGACTTCGGTTTGACAAGCGCCTTCGCATTTGCCCTTGCAGTTGCCGTGTGAGTCTTGTCCGTCACACTTGCCCTCACAGGTGCCTTTGCAACTGCCCGTAACTTGGGCTTCGCAGCTCCCACTACAAGAGCCGTCGCACGATGCCGCCACCTCCATCGAACACTCTCCCGAGCACTCTCCAGAGCACTGCCCGTAGACGTGTCCGCTGCAGCTCACATCGGCGCCCGCTCCTTCAAGATGGGCGCATGATTTTGCGCAGGCAACGAAGGGTGCCATCGAGACGGTGCACGTTGGTGCGTCAACTTTCACCGTCAACTTCGCCTTCGGTCCTAGCTTGCCACGCTCCGCATCAAAGACTTTGAGGGCGGCGCTACACGCCTCCGCGGCGTCTTTGTAACCAGCGGTCTTCTCGCCGAGATCGGTCGCAAGTCCGGCGCACGCCGCCTTGAGATCACCATCAATTCTCTTGACGAACGCCGCGAGTTCGACCGCTGCGGGGATGCTCTGTTGAACGGCAAGGCCCGACTTGGCATCAAGCTGAAAACCCTTTTGCCAATCGAATGCGGCAACGGCTTCGGCGTTCTTCATGTCGGGGCATTCCGTTCCGGGCAGCCCGGCGGCCTTAAGCAAAGTGCAGTTGCTGAGTGAGACGGCGGAAGCGACAAGCCAAACGCCCGCAGTGATTCGTCCGAGGTGTTTCATTGTGCCGAGCAGTCAGCAAGAGGTGTGCCATGGGGTGACTGCGACACGATAGGCCTTGTTGCAGGCTGGAATGCGGCGATTCCCCGACGTTGTTCATGGCGGCTTTTGAATGGTACCGAAGGTTGACAATTGAAGTCGCTCGCTCGAGTCAACCGCGCGTTGACACCGTAGACAACACGCCACCGCGCAGTTCGCCCCTTTGCCGAAAACGGGCGCAGGTCAATTGCCTCACGACTCGCGCATTCTTATCGACGCACCTTTCGGCCCATAAAGACGGCGCGCAAATTCACCCAGCCACCGATCGCGATCGGTAGCGTCGATCTCAAGCAGTCCGCTTCTCGCGCCTTCGACTAAGCGGCGCGTTTGATCACCCACGGTCGTCGAGGCCTCTAGGGTTCGATAAAACGCCGACTCCACATCGGAGGCACCCGTGCGGGCAGACCATTCGCCCACCGCGGCCTCGAAGTCGAGGTCCGGTGGGTGCGGCACCTCATCGCAAGCCGCAATGCCGAGTGCGTTGATCGCATCGCAGACGACCCCCTTCCGCTTTGCGTAAGAAACCTGACGAAGCATGTCTGGCTCGATCGCAGAGCCGATGACGTAGTCCTGTTGACCAAATCGGTAGGGAAATTCGAGCTTCCCGTCGATCGGCTGCACCGGGAGGCCGCCAATGAAGCGAACGGGCACAATCGGCAAGTCGAGCTCGATCGCTAGGTCGAGAAACGTCGAGCTCACGCGCGTGACGGACTCTTGTGCGCTGCGGCTTCGCGTGCCTTGTGGATGCAGAAAGAACGACTTTGCGCCCGACTGCAGTGCCGGACGAAGCTCGCTCAAGATGCCAAACATTGCATCAGGCCGTGAGGGATCGAAGTAGCGGATCGCCTTCGGGTCCACGCAGCCTGGCGCAGAGAACAGCGCTCTTAGGATCCAACCGATCCACCGATGCTCATGCTTTGCGTTGGCGAGCGTGACGACGGGACGTCCGGTGAGTCCGGCCAAGATGTTCGTAATGAGCAACGACTCAAGTTGCACCTGGTGGTTAGCGAGAAAAATCGCGCCGCGGGTTCGCAACGACTCGAAGTTCTTCGGTTCCACGATGACCACACGGCGCACGAAACGTTGGATCAATCCCTCCCACAAATCGCGTCCGACGAAGTCACCGGAAAGCCCGAGCTGCGCGTCCCAGAACGCGTTGAGTGGCGAAAGATCGAGACGCGCGCGATTTGGAGGCGCGTCGGACACCACAATGTCCTCGCCGTCACGTCGCACGTCGACACACGGCCTTGTCAACGGCAGCGCGTCGGGAAGAAGACCGGGATGAATCGCCTCGCGCGCGGCGACGTGCTCGTGGATCGCAATCGTGCCAGGGTCGGTCGTTCCGTAAATGGCTTCAATCGTGCCTGGCATCCAGTTGCTGTCGGCGACTTCGGTCGCGCTGAGGCGGGTCGTGCCATCCGTCTGACGCGAAAGGGAAACTTGCTTGACGTACGCGCGATCGCGAAGAAACGCGCGGCGCGACCTTCGTTCGACCTGACCAAGCTTGCCTTTTGGGAAACAGGCTTCGATGACCTCGAAGCAGACGAACGCGCCTTGCGGCCCGATCAGCTGAATCTGAAATCGGGGTAGATCGGGTTCAAACAGGAAGCCGTCGAAGCGGACTTCGCAACGGACCAATCCATGCGTTGGAATGTGTCCAAAGATCTCAAAGCGGGGGATACGCACAGGGTAGCCGACACGATCGCGGCCGATTAGAGGCGCCCACGTGTGGAGCGCATCGTGAGGAATCGCGTGGAGCGCAGCGTCTAACAGCGCGGGATGAAGGCGCCCAATTGGGACAGTGACCACCGATGCATCGAGTTCGCTCGAGGCGCCAATTTCATTGATGCTCGCGCTACGGAGCAGCTGAAATGCTGGGCCATGAAAGAGGGCGGCGCTGTCATAAGGGTCGTCAATTTTCTTACCTTTCACGGCTGGCCACGGATCGGGAGGTGCTGGTGAGTGGCCAAGGCAGACGCGGGCCGAGGCGACTTCCACGTCATCTGCGAAAAGCGTGACACGTGATTCCTTGGTGCCGACCTTGACGACCCTTGTTCGAAATTGCCTGGGTCCAACAAAATCGATCCAACCCTTGATTTGCACGTCCAAAAGAGCGCAGATGGGGCCGTCGATTGCCGCTGCGAGACGATCCACGACGCACATCATGGGGAGAGCCGGGCGCGCGTAGGTGGGGCAGTGGTCTCCGAGCCAGGTGTCAATGGCGGGGTCGAGGATTTCAACGGCTGCAGCGGCTGGGGGTGGATCGCGCGTCAACATCTCGGTGACCGCGCTTGAGCGAAGTGGCTTCTTGGCGCCTTTCGTCGGGGATCCGGACACGATGCGCATGCCGAGGCCCTTTGCTTCGTAAATGCGGATGCCGTCGGCCCAGAGCGACGAGGTTGCCATCGCGAAGACCCCTGCGTCGTCGCGTCCAACTTCGGTGACGTCGAGCGTAACAACCACACGGTTGTTTGATGGAACGACCTGACCTCGGTACTTCCAACTAAGGGCGTGGCCGATCGCGATGGGCTCGAAGCGTGGATCTTTGATCGCTTCATGAAGACCCGACTCGAGCATGAAGAGCTGGAGCAGCTGAATCATGGCTTCGATACCAAGCGAACCGGGCTGCACTGGGTCTTGGAAGAAATGCGACTTGAAGTACCAGTCTTGCGCGCGGACTTCTTTCTCGGCGCACATCCAGCCGATGCCAGCTGCGCCGCCGTTGCGCTCAAAGGCCGTGATTCGATCGAGCATGTCGAGTCGCGAACCGGGCAAGCGCGCAGTTCCCTCGTAGTATGCGCCAGCGCGAGAGCTCAGATCACGGAAGTAGCCGACGTCGGAGACGACAGCGGCGCGTTGCGCAGGCGTAACTGGTAAACCAATTTGACTTTCCAGAGCTTCGGGCGGGAAGAAGCCAAAAACGGTTTCCATGCTGAAAATTCTGCGTTCGGCTGCAAAACACTCGACGTGAAAGCCAACAAGGGTCATTCCGGCAGAACGAGAGAGGCTCTTAAGATGCACCTCCGTCCGGAGAGTGCCGACGTCATCCCAAAGTTCCGCATGCTGCGTGGCGGTTCCGTCAAGGTTCCGAAACTTGACGTCGCTCTCTTCCGCAAGAGCGCAACCGACGTAGCTCGCGAGCCAACCGCAAGGTTGCAGCGCTGACTCGAGCAGAACGCAATAGGGAACCGTTCGCGATCCATTTTCGTCGAAGTACCAAGCGTCCGCCGGTATGTCGTACTCAAGTTCCGCGCGAGCATCCTTCTTTGGCAGACCGGCTTCCGCGTCCACACGCACGACACGCGAGACGAAGTGATACGGCGGTCCCGGCAGACGTGGCACGTTGCGCGCGCTGTCGAAACGTTCGTACATGGGTCCAAACGCCCGAGATGGTTTGCCCCAAGCGCACGCGAGCAGCGAATCGTACCCAAGTTTGAACGCCGAACCGTCCGCCAAGGCGATCTCTGCAACGGGCTTCGGCTCAACATGGCTCTCGAGAAGTGCTGGAGCGCTCTCGAGAGGCCAATCGGGAACCAGCGACCATCCGACGCGACGTGCATGAAATGCCTTGCGACCGTCAACAGTGCACAAGAGGTCGGCGTACACCGTCGGCACGGGCCCAGCGATGATCTCCTCGATGAACACCTCGTAGACGAGACTCTTCGATGACGGCGTCACTTGGCCGCGACAACGCATCTCAATCGGCTCACCCACTACGGGTTGGAAACGCCATCCGTCGCGCTTGAGCGTGAAACCGAGCGCGGCGAGATAGAACGAGAGCGCCTGGATGCAGCCCTCGAACATGAGAGTCCCGGGCATACACGGATCGTTTTTGAAGTGGCCGGCGAAGAACCAGTCATCGGCGCATACCGGCGTTTCGGCGCGCAAGTATCCTCGACCCCACGGACCACCCTTTGGCTCGAACTGCGTAACCTTGTCGAGAAACAACATGCGTCCGCCCTGTATCGACGGCGTGTCCACGTGGCTCTCTGCGGCCTCAAAACCCTCCCCGAAGCAATCCCTCGGTCGCCCCGCAGCGAAAGCGCGAACGTCATCGGCGGAAAACGAGCGACGCGTCGTCACGCGATCGCCCTCGTCAACGCGAGGATCGCGACGCAACTCTTGCTCCTCCGCATTCCAGAGAACTCCGGCCGAATTTGCGAGCTCTTCGTCGGTAAAGAAACCTGCTTGACCACTTCGTACGCTGAGGCGAATGCAATCGTTCACGCGGCAGTCGTAGTGAAAAAAGAAGAGGCGCACGTCGTCCTGCTGCGCGTGGCCATCGACATGAATGTCGTAGCGAAGCGTGTCTCCAGGTCGTGGAAGGTCGCCTTCGAATGTGAGGCGACAGCCGAGCAACCGATAGGCTCGGTCGCCCTTGTTCAGGAAGTCCGCGCCCATGTATGAGATGAGCATGAGATCGGCTTGACCCGACTCGATCATGATGCCAGCAGGCATGCGACCGCGGAAAACATACCAGCTGTCGTTGCGAATATCGGTCTCGGTCCAAATCGTACCGCGACCCATGATTCCTGGTGTCGCATCGATTCCCGTGACGCGGTCTGCAAGAAGCAGTGGCGGCTCCGGCATGCGAACTTGACGCTCGTACCCGTCTTGCTGCGCGAAGAGTGGGCCGTACACCTCCGAGATGAGCCCAGACGCGAAAATTTCGAGCTGCAACCGCGCCAGAACTAGCCCATTGGGCATCGGCAACTGCTCTCTCGGCGTAGGCGCCAGCTTCTCGGTGCCCGAACACTGGACGGGCGCCTGTGCGGGTCCCGGAGTAGGTTCGGCATTTCGTAAACTAATTTGACTATGAGCGGGAGTCGACATCGCAAAGACAGCTGCCGTGAGCTGCTCGCTGAGCGTCAGGAAACGTTGATGCACCTCGGCTTGCTGCTTCACAAACGCCGCGTGCGTGCGGGAGAGGTTCACAAACCCCCGCGTAAGTCCCAATCCGTCTGAAGTACTCGATGCAGCCAGGATCGCGTGCGTCGAAACGCGCACCGATGGATCTTGCGGCGCCGCTCGCGGCTTGTGAACGCTTTGGAAGGCTGAGTCCGTGAGCGCAGAAGGCAGCGCGGGGGCCGAGCGCATCAGCTGCGCCTCACGAGGCGGAAGGCGCACTGGCAAGGGATGTGCCGCGAGCGTCAACCAGACACCCTTTCGCTCACTGTCACCAGAGATTCGCTTCGCGGCGGATCTCTGAGTGCGCAACGACGTTAGATGAGCGCGCAACCTCACGACGCGCGTAACAGCTCCGTCGATCGCCGGCACGCGCACGGTGGCAATCCGCGGGCACTGCTCTTCCCATGGCCTTCCGGATGGGTACCTTTGGTCGCTCAGCGAAAGAGCCGCCGCTGCGACGTGCAACAAGCCGGATGCCGCATGCGCGTGACCGAAGCGCGCGCTGAGTTCGCACGGAGGCTCGCGATCGACGCTGATCGATGGCACCCCTCGTAGCGACGTCGCTTCGCCAGTCATCCCATCAATCACCGCGTAAACGCGATCTCCGTCACGTTCCGCGTCCGTTAGTCTTTTGAGCACAAGTGCGACTGCCGCATCACCTGGCGGCGGGCACGCGGCACCGAAGACCGCACGCATCGCTTCCGTGTGAACAGGCTCGCAGCTGAGGTCGACCGCGCCCACGATCGCCGCATCGAGTTCGCCCGACGCAAGCGCAGTCACGCCGATCTCGAGCGCGTCAATGCCGGATCGCTCCTCACTTGAGACGGTGCAGCTGGCACCCCCAAGCTCAAGCGCGCGGTTGATGCGGTTTGCAACAATGTTCGGCATCGTGCCAGTGACGCCTGCTGCGCTCAGCTCCGATACAAGCGCGGCGCGTGCCTTGTCCCACCATGGCGCATCCGCACCTGCGAGAGCGTGCAGACGCCATCGAGCACCATAGCGCGCGATTTCGGCGTCGGTTCCCATGCCGATGAACACGCCCGTTGTGTCGCGAGGCATCTGCCCGATTTCGGCCGCAGCCTCCCGCGCCGCCTGAAGCATCAAGAGTTGCTGGGGTAGCGTCTGACGGAGATCGTTTGGCGGAACACTATGGGAGCCAACGTCGACGTCAAAGGAAGAAGCGCGACCTTCTCTTTGTCCGTCGTCGCCGAACGTGAGGCAAGGTTCATTCGAGAAGTAGCGGTCCGCAAATTGATCTCGATTTGCGCTCTTCGACGCAACAACGCCAAGACCCACAATCGCGACGTGCGCAGAGTTGGCAACGACATGCCGAGGAACAAATATGCGCGGCACACGCGCCCGGTATTCCTCAATGATGGCGTGTGCGTTGTTGCCTCCGAAGCCGAAGGCCGACACCCCCGCCCGACGCAAACCGTCGGCCGCAGACGTTGGCTCGTCCCAAGGTTCCGCACGTGATAGCAGTCTGAATGCTGCGTCGCCGTGAATACCGTCAAGTGGCTTGTCTACATGCAACGTCGCAGGTCGCACGGCGGACTCGAGCGCGCCGAGCACTTTCATCACGCCAGCGACGCCCGCGGTCGTAATGAGGTGTCCCAAGTTGCTCTTGAGGGAGCCGATCGGAAGAGCGTCGTCGCGCTCACAAAAAACGTCGCGTAGCGCATCGAGCTCGGTCGCATCACCGACGGCCGTCCCAGTCGCGTGGCACTCAAGCAGCGACACATCACGTGGTGAGAGGCCCGCCGCTTGAAACGCAGCGCGCAACGAACGCACCTGCCCCTCACGGCTCGGAACCAAGAAGCCACGACCCCGCCCGTCGTTGGACAACCCAACACCACGGACGACACCGAAGATTCTGTCGCCATCGCGTTCAGCGTCCGCAAGTCGCTTGAGCGCGATCATGCCAGCGCCCTCAGCCGGGACTAGGCCGTCGGCTTCACGGTGAAAAGGGCGGCTCTGCCCCGTGCGGCTCATCGCCGATAGCGCGCAAAAGCCGATGTGAATGAACAAGTCATCTGCACCGTTGACGGCTCCAGCGAGCATCAAGTCCGCGCGGCCATCCTGCAAGCGATCGCACGCCAACTTTATCGCGTAGAGCGAACTTGCACACGCCGCATCGAGCGCGAACACGCCGTTGCCGAGACTGAGAGCGCGCTCAAGAAGCAGCGCCGGAAGCCCTGAGTGAAAGCGGTTCCGTGGATCGACTCTGTTGATTCGCGCATCTGTGCCCTTGAGCCAAACGGACGCCGCAAAGTCGGCCATCGCGCGCGATGGGAACGAAAGATTGCCGACCACCGCGCCGACGCGATCGCTGCCACGGCTACGTCTCGCCTGTGCAAGGGCCTGGCGCGCGGTGTGCAAGACCCAGTGGAACGTTGGATCGAGCGATGCGAGCTCCGCCTCGGGCATGTCGAAGCCGGACGCATCGAATACGCGCTCGAATCCTTCAACGTAGCCGCCGCGGTCCGACCAAGCGCGATCGGCTCGCGGCGTCTTCGGGTCGCACAGAGCATCATCTGGACTGATCCCCCAACGGCCGGCCGGTACCTCTCGCACGAGATCTCGACCCTCTGACACAAGAGTCCAGAGCGCCTCGGGCGTGAGCGCACCTGGCAGAATGCATGCCCGCCCGACGATCGCAATGGGCGTCCTCATTGGGCTTCGAGCGAAGGAGCCATTGGTTTCGCCTTCGGTCGCAGATGCATTTCGACACCTGACAAACGGGCGAACACACGTCCGCGAGCATCTCGAAAGACAAGGTCGCACTCACTTCGCTGATCAGAGGCGCGCGCGCGCAAGAGCGTGCAGTGAATGGGCCCGGACGGGGGAGGTCCGCCGAATTCCGCCGCACGAATGCTAGTGGGAAGTGACGCAGAGCCAAGGACCTCTTTGCACCAAAGCACCGCGAGTTGGAGACCGCCGTCCAAGGCCAACGGGTCAGTGAGGAATTCGCCGCCCCACGATGCGTCGGACACGCCCTTCAACCGAGCCGTCGCGCTCGTTGCTGACACACCCTCCATGTGCGTGATCGCGCGAAACGCAGGTCCGTGAAAGAGCGCGTGGCCATCGTAAACGACCCGATCGCCCCACGGCTTGAGGGCATGCTCGTGTTGCATGTCGTCTGAACTGGAAAGCGGCCGAGGTTCGTATGAAAGCTCCGCGTTCGCGCGATAGTGCGCGACGCCACGTTCGTCGGTGATCTCGAGCGCGATCGTCAAGTCGCTTCCGTTCGCAACAGGTCGGCATTGAACATGAAGCAACTTCGGGTGACTGGCGAACTCGTGAACGACGATACCTTTCAAGACCCGGACATCGGTCAGCCGCGACAGATACATCTTAGGTGCGCATGCGCGCGAAGCTCGGGCAAACCACTCGATCACCATGACGACAGGCACCACAACGTTGCCATCAATCGCGTGATCGAACAGGTAACGGTGCCTCGCCGACTCGAGCCGAATATCGAAGGCCAACTCGGGTGGCGTCGCTGACGAAATGCCTCCTTCGACGGGAGCGCCGCCGAGGACCAGCTCGACGTCAGTTGACGACGCGCTGTGGAGTTCGTCGCTCATCATGCGAGCTCCCGCCGCAAGCGGAATCAGGGCGACCCCAACGCTCTCAAAATGCGCCCTGAGCTCGGGGGTGACCATGCCACCCTCCCACGGTCCCCAGCCAAGCGAGCGCACGACAATGCCCTCTCCGCGACGTCGCGACTCGGCAAGCGCAACTTTGTTGAGCACCTCGTTTGCCATCGCATAGTCGCTTTGGCCCACATTGCCCACCCGTGCCGCTACCGATGAAAAGAGGATGAGCGACTTGAGCGAATCGCTCGCAGTCGCGTTGAGAAGCGAGCGCAGACCCAGCACCTTGGTATTGAACACGCGCTCGAATTGCTCATCTGTTTTCTGTCCAACAAGCTTGTCAGCGAGCACACCCGCACCGTGCACAACACACGCGATTGGGCCGACCGTTGCGCGAACGATGTCGAGCGCCGAACTGAGCTCCCCATCATTTGTCACATCGACGGATACATATTGTGCTTTCGAGCCCGCTCGCTCGATCGCGGACACCGTCGCGCGAATTTCTCGATGCGCTCGAATTCGACCTGCAGCCGCGCCGATGGAGGCCGGTGTCGTATCGTGCCCATGAGCCTTTGCCTCGACGAGCAAGGCACGCTTGAGCTCGGCATCACCGACAATCCCAGCGCAGGAGGCTGGTTCATCCACAAGGACACTACGACCAAGAAGCACAAAGGTTAGAGGCGGCTCGCCCGCAAGCTCGATGAGAGTGGCCGCAGTGACGCCACGACCGCCACCCGAAGCGACGATGACATCGCCAGCGCTTAGACACAACTTGCCAAGCGTGGCGGCAAGCTCAACGCTCTCGAGAACAAGCCTTCGACCGTCTGAGGGCAGCCCTACATCGACGTCAGCACCACCCTCTAACAATTCGTTCACTAACTTGACTGCCAACTCTGCGGCACTCAGACCACCACGCTCGAGATCGATAGCTTTCACAGCGACGTCGGGCCACTCACGCGCAACACTTCTTGCAAGACCAGCGCAGCCTGCGAGCCACGTGCGATCAGCGTCGAGGAAACCCTCTGCCGCAAACGCGCCACCCGTGTCTTGAACCGAAACGAATGCGCCCTTGCTTGTGCCACTCGCCGCAAAGGCACGAGCAGCGCGGAAGGCTTCGCGGTTCAGTTCGATCGCCGCGTTCATATCTGCAACGGTGCGCAAGCCTCCGAGGAAGACGACGCCGGAGACGTCGGTCGTCGGAACCGCGTCCACGGCCTCGGCGTGGACTCCACTCGCTTGAAGTGCAAGGACAACTGCCTCGGTAAGCTCCGTGCCCTCGGCTGTGACGACGACCCGACCGGCAAACCATCCGGTGCGTGCGATGCCCGCAGCGGCACGGGGTACGGCGCGGAGAACGTAGCGGGAGAGCTTTTGACGAACTACGGCGACGGGAGCGGCGGGAGCAGCAGGCGCCGGGCACTTTCCTTCGAGGAGGTCGTTCATATAGTTGACGATTTGGCCCAACGTTTGGAGCTTCGCCATCGTTGCGAGGTCGACTTTTGGGAGTGATGGCACACGTTCCTGCATCGCACTCAGGATTTCGACGCGCTTTATCGAGTCGATTCCCAAGTCGCCTTCGAGCGACATTTCGGCCGAGAGCATCTCGGTCGGATAGCCGGTCTTGTCGGCGACCACCTCGAGCATCATCTTCTGCAGCTCTTGTAGACTGGTGCTCGTCGCCGGAGCGACGGAGGCTGGTGAACTCGCGCCCAGCAACTCGTTCATGTAGTTGACGATCTGACCGAGCGTCTGGAGCTTCGCCATTCGAGCTGTGTCGACCTTCGGTAACGACGGCACGCGATCTTGCATGCCGCTCAGAATCTCGACACGTTTGATCGAGTCGATTCCCAGGTCTCCTTCGAGGGTCATTTCAGCAGACAACATTTCGACTGGATAACCCGTTCGATCGGCCACCACCTCGAGCATCATCTGGTGCAAGTCGACGCTTGCAACACTCTCGCTCGGCGGAGGCGCTTGCGAATCCGAAGTGCTCGTTATGGGTCGTTCGGCGTTTGCTTGCGCGGTGACGGTAACAGGAAGCGCTGCGATAGTTCGCTGCGTCGCGATCGACGGTGCCACATGCGAGCGCAACGAGAGCGCGACTTGCGCATCGTCGCGAGGCGTCTCACCCGGTATGCCGGCGAGCGCAAGAAAGCTGCATTCGATCGTGCTCAAAAACGCGGTGTGACTTTGCGCCATGGCGTGCAGGTAGCTCGTGTGCGCTTCCGCAGTCTGTCGCTGAACCTCTTGATAGGCGCGTGCCCACTCGTCGGACGCGGGCACGGGAGGGGCAGCCCGCAGCGTCGAACTCTTGTTCGCTAACGTCGTCATCGTAGTTTTCTCACTTCGCGGGGGTAGATTCGTAACCGTCGAGAAATTCGCTGCTGACGCGGACGTCGGACTGACCAGCTTTGACGTTGTCGTCTCCGCGGGCAGTTCAACACGCGCCTTCCTTGCGTTTGGGACCGGCAGCGTCGCGGTACCACCTGGTGGTGGGTAGGGCTTGCCGTAGTTGCTGCCACCGATAGGAATCGTCACCTTTGGCTTTGCGCGCGCGCGCAAATTTTCCGGCGGCGCATATCCATCCCATAACGCACCGAGCCGCATCGTGTGGCCGGCTGCGCAGAGTTGACCAAGTCCGGACAGAAACGATCGGACGCCTGGCTTGCCCCTTCGATCGAGCCGCACGGTCAGATGAGGTCTGCCTTCGAGGATGCGACCAATGAGTCCACTCAGGATTGATCCTGGGCCAACCTCGACAAACGTGTAAGCGCCGGAGGAGGCCATCTCTTGCACCATCTCGACGAATCGAACTGGCTCGGCGAGTTGATCCGCGAGAAGCGCGCGCGCTTCCCCGCCATCCGTCGGATACGTCATTGCGTGCGTGTTGCCGAACACGGGAACGCTCGCCTCGCCGAACACCACTGACTGCAAATAGTCAAGCAACTTTCCACTGGCTGGCGCGACGACATCCGAATGAAAGGCAGTCCCAACGGGCAGCGGCGTCGCTTCGATTCCAACGGCACCGAGCTTGCGAACGACAGACTCGATGGCGTTACTTCGACCGCTAAGTACGACCTGATTCGGCGCGTTCTCATTTGCGATCACCACCGATTCGCCAAACGATTCCAGCAGCTTACGCACCCGAGACGCCGACTCGGGCACGGCCACCATCTTTCCTGGCTGTTGCGCAGCCTCGGCCATCAACTCACCGCGACGACGTGCGATCTTCACGAACGCACCTGCAGAGATCACGCCCGCGGCATGGAGCGCGGTGACCTCGCCGAAACTATGACCTGCACACGCCTCCGATCGCAGCTCGAGGGCGTCAAGCATCGCGAGCAGAGCCAGGCTGGCGCAAGCAATTGCCGGCTGCGCCCACTCCGTCGCGTTGAGCTGCTCAACCTGTCGCGCCTCCTCTGCAGCATCAAACGCCGTGCGTGGAAATGCGATGTCCCGAAGTTGCTCGCCCCAACTGGAATCAGCCGCCGCGTCCCACATGGCCAGCGCCGGCGCGAAATGCTGCGCGAGTGACGATCCCATGTCGATGTACTGGCTTCCCTGCCCTGGGAAAATAAACGCAAGCTTTCCCTTCTTCGTGCCGGTCCCGAAATGGATGCCACTCGGCGTCGAGAAGTCCTTCACGTCCTTAGAAGCAAGCATCTGCTTTGCGACCGTCAGCTCAGCTTTGAGCTCGTTGACGTCCGCTGCGACTATCGACAGCCGTGCTGCCGCGCCCGATGCGAATTTTTGGGCGGAGGCGTGAGCGAGCCATTGCAAGCTCTGGTTCTCGCACTCACCAAGGACACGATCAATTTCATTGACTATTTCGATTTCGTTCGAACCCGAAAGGACGACGAGTTCCGCATCAAGCGCGCGCAACCGCGGCGCCGCTGTCGCCATTCCCTTTGTGCACGGACGAAACTCCTCCAGTGCAACATGAAAGTTCGAGCCACCAAACCCGAACGAGCTCACCGACCCTCGACGCGGATGCACAGCATTGCGCACCCATGGGCGCGCGCGCGTGGTCAGATGAAATGGCGACGCCTCGATATCGAGTGCGGGGTTGGGCCTTGCAACCTTGATTGTCGGTGGCAGAACTTTGTGGTGAAGCGCCATCACCATTTTTAGAATGCCTGCGGCGCCTGCGGCCGACTTCGTGTGTCCGATTTGCGATTTCACCGAGCCGAGCTGGCACCACTGACGGTCGGGGCGACCCGTTTCTTCGAAGGCGAGGCTCAGTCCCGCGAACTCCGCGGCGTCGCCAGCTTTTGTTCCAGTGCCATGCGCTTCGACGAGCTCGACCGTGTCAGGACCGTATCCTGCCTGCAAATAGGCACGTCTCAGACAGAGCGCTTGCCCCTCTGGCACCGGCGCGTACACACTCTTGGCCCGGCCGTCCGACGATGCGCCGACGCCGTGAATGACGGCGTAGACGTGATCACCATCTCGCTCAGCGTCGGCGAGTCGCTTGAGGGCGACCATACCCAAGCCTTCGCCCAACATCGTGCCGTCCGCTTGATCGGAAAACGGCCGGCAATCCCCGGTCGGCGATAGCGCCGGTGTCTTGCTGAAGCACACGTACATGAAGATGTCGTTCATCGTGTCGACACCACCGACGATGGCGAAGTCCGACTCACCGAGCCGCAACTCCGAGACGCCCATCGATAGCGCGGCCAACGTGGACGCGCACGCCGCATCGGTTACGCAATTGGTCCCGCCCAAGTTGAGGCGGTTCGCGATGCGCCCAGCGACGACGTTGCCAAGTAGTCCAGGAAATGTACTTTCCTTCCACGGCGAGTAATGCCCCGCGATGCGATCGCAGATGGCGTCGACTTCGTCCTCCGCGATGCCGGACTCACGCAACGCTTTCACCCAAACCGGTCGCTGGAGGCGACTGACCATCGAGCCCATCAGCTCTTGTCCAGACGTCACGCCCAAGATGACTGACATGCGACTGCGGTCGAGCGTGTCTGGCGCACCCGCAGACGCGTCCTCGAGAACCTTTTGCGCAACGATCAATGCGAGGAGTTGCGACGTGTCGGTTTCAGGAACAATACTCGGCGGTACGCCCCAACCCATCGCATCGAAATCGACAGCGCCGAGGAATCCACCGCGTTTTGCGTACGTCTTGTCGGGCTTGGAGGGATCGGGATCGTAGTAATCCGAAATGAGCCAATGCGAGGGCGGCACGTCAGTGATGCGGTCAGCACCACTCAAGACGTCGCGCCAGAAACCCGTCGCGTCGATGGATCCTGGGAAGAGAGCACTCGCACCAACAATAGCAATCGGACAGTTCGTTCGGTCGCTCACGCATTCCTCGCTTCGTGTTCGGTGAAGGGTCTGGCGGCCAAGCGCCGTGGACGGAAGTCAAAGGCCTCGGCCGGCATCGGCACGCCAAAGCTGCGGAGCTGCTGCGCGCGACTCACAACCGCCGCGCCCTCGAGCAGGTTGAGCGCAACTTGAACCACTTCGCGCGCCGACGGCTCCGCGAGGAAGGTCCCCGCGGTCCATGCGTTGAATGCGCCCATCGCTGGACCACACCAAATTTGGTAGTCGGCACGGCGGTCGGTCTGACCGTTGATGGCCCACTTGCTACTAAGCCCCAAGTACGCGCGACAGATGAGCGCCAACTTGTGCTTCGGATCACTCTCTGCGCGCGTAATTTCTGCTGGATCGCGAACCGCCCAAAATGCACGGGTTGACTCCCATGCTTCATCGAACGTGGCGCGAAGAATCGTGCTCTCAACCCGTTCGCGATCGACTTTGGGAATCGACTCGATGCTGTCGTGTGCCCGATAAATTTCGTAGAGTTTGCGAGCACGCATCGCGAACATCGTGCCGCGAGCGAGAACTTGAACGCTCACCCCAAGTTCAAACATGTCTGCCGCCGGCGCCATCACGACATCCGCCACGCCAGCCTGCGCGAGCATCGCTTTTCCATCCGCGTGAAGGCCCGACTCGATGGCAGCTTGGTTCACTGACCCGGTCACCACAAACGACGCACCAAGCGCAAACGCCGCCGCAATCGCCGCAGGCGTACCGAGACCGCCCGCAGCGCCAACGTGAATGGGTCGCGTGTAACCGTGCTTGCGGACTATCTCGTCGCGCAGGGCAAGCATCAGCGGCAAGAGCGCAACGAGCGGTCGATTGTCTGTATGGCCTCCCGAGTCCGACTCGACCGAGAGCGTTTCGGCGACGGGCAGGTGTGCCGCAAGCTTCGCTTCGTCCTCCGTAAGCGCTCCCGTTGCTACGAGCTCTCGCAGCATGTCGTCGGGCGGTGGCTCCAAGAATCGGCGCGCGACTTCAGGTCGCGAAACCGTCGCGAACACGTGGTTCTTCCGATGAACGCGTCCTAACGAATCGCGTGAAAGCCCATTCATTGCGTAGCGGACAACCGCGGGCGTTAAGCCCATATACGCGGCCGCCGAAACGTGACGAACGCCGCGCCGAACATACAAGTCCGCAACCGCATATTCGACGGCCGGTTCGTTCGGCGAGTGAATCAAGTTCGCACCCCAACTCGGGCCACCCTCGTCCTCCCGACCCACGGCCGCTTCAATTTCGTCAATCGCCTTACCCACGCGATCAGGCAGGAGTCCCGCAGCTCCGAAGAACGAAAGGAGCCCGGCGCGAGCCATTGCCGTCACAAGGCGCGCGCTCGCAATCCCGTTGGCCATCGCGCCAGCGACGTACGGAAAACGAAGACGATGCAGTTCTGTAAAGGAGCGGTCCCCAAGCCACTCTGGGTACGTCGGAGGAAGCGTCGCGAGCAGTGGCCAGCTCTGGCCACCGTTCGATTGGCTTGCGGTAACGCCACCTCGGGCGAGCCCGACGCGACCCGTTACTGGATCGAGTACGACGTGAACAAGCTCGCGCATTGCGTGCGCGGCTTCGATCAGGTCACTTTTTGAGAACGCTGGGGTAGGTCCGCTCCAAACTCCGATCGTCTGCACGCTTCCTCGCGGTCCAACACCTCGAACTTAGCCAGAATATTTCAGCGCACAAACGTTCGCTGAAGATGCTATTGCGGGTGTCGGATGGCCTTATCACATGCACCACGCATCGGTCATTGTCATGATCGTTTCACATTTCCAATGTTACCGGTTACAGCGTACATATGTTCGCTGAATATCTGAGCGCACAATGAACACACGAACCCAGGAAAAAGCGCAAACACGCCAGAAGATCCTCGACGCAGCCTCTCGTCTCAGCGCAGAACGCGGCTTCTCGAGTCTCAGCCTTCGCGCCGTGGCGCAGGAAGCCGGCATTGGCCCAAGCTCCTTCTATCGGCACTTCACCGATCTCGACGACCTCGGACTCGCGCTTGTCGATCAAGTCGGCATGAACCTTCGCCTGCTTGTTCGACGCGCTCGACAGAGCATCCTCGAGGACGGTGGCCGCAACGTCGTCCGAGCACCCATCCGCATCTTCATGGATCTCGCTGCAACCAATCGCAACTTGTTCCGACTGCTACTTGGCGAAGGCTCGGGCAGCACGCCCGCATTTCGCGAAGCGATCGCCAAAGAGATTCAACGATTTACGAGCGACTTGGTCGAAGATCTCAAACGCGGCGCCGCATTCACGGGCAGGCCCCTTGCGCACGTCGAATGTGCCGCTGAAGCGATGGTGACCGTCGCGTTCAACCTAGGTGCCGCAGCTGTCGACCGTTCAGCCGCAGAGCGCGAGGAGACAACCGAACGAATCATCCGCGAGGTCCGCATCATCATGCGCGGCGCAGAAGCGATGGCGGCCGGGTGGGAGCCCGCTCACGCCTAACTCCCTCGGCGAACTATCAAGGACCTTTACCAAGATCGCTCAAGTCACCCGAGGTGGTGCCCGTGTAGGTCGTGCTCGAGAAGGCGCCGGTGCCAAGGTACGCGCCGCACGTTGTTCGCCGGTAGTCTTGTTCTGACCAAACGTCGCCAGGATCCTTGCCGAGTTCACCAAAAGCATCAACGATCGCGTTGTTGCGGAGGAGAGCGATGCGATCGTTTCCGTTGAACGAGAGCTTCGCATCAAGCTTGTCGCAGGCGCCGGTAGCCGAAATAGCACTGTGACAAATTACAAAGGTCTCATTGGGCTTAAGGACGCCTGTGAGGCTGATGGTGTTGCCCGTACCCACGCCATTCTTGCAATACGAGGAGGCGTTGAATTCAACGCAAACATCAACGGCGGTGAGGTCAATGCTTGCCGCGCAGCCATTGTAAATCTCAAGTGCCTTGTCGTTGCTCGCGCCTTCGTAGACTTCACCGATGAGCAAACACGCGCCGTTGGGACAGGTGAGCGTCCCCGTTCCACCTCCATCACTAGACGTGGAAGCATCAGCCTTCGCGTCGAGCGGAGCGTCCGCACCGGAGTCCTGCGCGGCATCGACCACGGCATCTTTCGGTGCGTCCTTCGCAGCGTCTTTGGCCGCGTCGACGGCGCCGTCCTTGGCTGCGTCGGGTGCGCCGTCCTTGCCAGCATCCTTCGCTTGCGCGTCGCCGGCGTCGAACGGAGCATCATTCGGATCAACGAAAGCATCAGACGCGGCGTCGACCGAGAACTTCGCGTCACCAGCCGCATCCGAATTGTAGACCGGCGAATCCTTGATCGCGGCGTCGCTCTTTGGCGCCGGACGCGAGTCAGCGCTTGCGTCCGAAGGATTCAAATCATCGACACTATTCGCCTCGCCCGCGGCGCACGCAACGAACACCGCTGACCCCAAAAACCCTACCCAGTACCTTGCAACAGTCACGGCGCGAGTAGTGCACGCAACTCCGTCCAGCGGCAAGTGACGTCTGGGTTAACAACGCGTCGATGAGACGCCGTTAGAGTGCCCCAGAAAACGTCCACGGCTGAGCTTGGCGCCGATTTGTGGCGTGGGGGCGAAACTACCGATTGCCAACGGCTTCCGCCCCCACGTGCTTGCGCGTTGCGTCCGCTAAATCCCGCGAGGAACGCGATCCAGATCCACCTGGTCGAGCGCAGCACGAATCAGCGCGCTTCGGCTTGCCTTCGTCACCCCGCGTGACTTCAACTCATCGACAAGCGAGTCGAGTCGCTCAAGGTCCTTCGTGTACATCGAGATGCAGATCACTTTGTAGTGTGTCGGCTTCTCTTTCACTTCTTCCTCGCGCGCAGCCGGTGGCCTGCGCGTGTCGGGAGCCTGTGTGTAGAATGCACCCGAAAGCACACCCTCGACCTCGTCAGCGTCGAGTACGCGGGCGCCCGCCAAACCCATCTCTTCATCACGTCCTGGCATCAGTCGCCTCCTTTCAGGCCACACTCACGTGGGCATCGTCATCCATTTCATCGGTTTGCGAGAACGCAGCCGATGTGCCGTCGATCAACAAATCAACTACCCGCATGTAGTCTTGTGCTGCGTACGAGTCGGGCGCGTACTCAAAGATGGTACGACCTTGCGCCGGCGCTTCCTTGATTTTTGTTACCGCGCGAATTGGCGGCAAAACACGGTCGCCGAAGTGCTCTTTCATCGTATCGACCGCATCGCGACATATGCGCGCGCGTTTTTCATAGAAGGTCGGAAGAACGCCATGAATCTTCACCGGATGATGAAGAAGTGAGTTTACGTTCTTCACAGTCTTAACAACTTGCCTGACGCCAACGAGCGAGAGGAAGTCACACGCGACGGGAACCACGATGCCATCGGTCGCAACCAACGCGTTTTGGTTCATGAGCGAGAGCGAAGGTGAACAGTCGAGAACCATGATGTCGTAGCGTTCGGCAGCTCCCGCAAGGCGATCCCGCAAGACCCGGTCCCGGTTTTGTCGACCTGCAAGATACAACTCCGCCGCGGCGAGCGTTTCGTTCGCGCTGATCACGTCAAGGTTTGGCCTAACGTTGACCGCAGCATCCTGCGGCTTCATGCCCATAACGAGCACGTGGTAGAGCGATTTTTCGGCCTTGATGCCGAACGACACGCCGACGTTGCCTTGCGAATCGGTGTCGACCAGCAGCACGCGAAGCCCACGCGCCGCGAGACCTGCTGCGATGCTTACGCTCGTGGTCGTCTTGCCCGTACCGCCCTTGTGATTGAAGATCGCAAGCTTGCGCGGGCAGTCGATCCTGCGCGGGGCGACCATGCTCACAATTGGCGTCGGTGGCAGTGCGCTCGACATCGGTGCAGCGCTCGATGCAGACGCGCTCGCGATGCTTGCAGCTTGCATCGTTCCGATCGCGTGCGTCGGAGGTGCCTTCGTCGTAGGTGCCTCCGTACCTAGGAACGCGCTGAGCCTCGCGCCTCCAGCCTCTGCGAGAAGCTGACTTCGACACGCTTCGCCGCATGCATAGCGTCGTTGCCCCTTCGAGCGAACGACCTGCGACACGAGCTCGAGCACGAAGTGCTTGTTGCAAGCATCACACGTCACGCCACCTTCTTGCGTGCCACGCAAACTCTTGTCGTGGCACTGTTGTGAGCAATAGAACGCGAACCCGCCGTCCTTTTCCTCCATTTGGTAACGGAACTGCATCTCAAATCGCGTACCGCATACGCTGCAGCCTTCGGTCATCGCCGCCATCGGTGAGCCTCCACGCACACCAAAAAGTCATAGTGAGCCGGGTGTGGCCAAGTATTCAGTTACGTAAGATGCGTGGAGGTGGGACACAATCGTGATTTTGCCCCGTGATTACCGCGGAACTTCGAAGACGACGCGAGCACCGCCACCTTCACGATTTTCTGCAAACGCGCGCCCACCGTGAGCCTCTGCGATGCGACGCACCAACGCGAGGCCGAGCCCTATCGAGCCCTCCTTTCCAGCGCTCACGAAAGGTTCAAAAGCACGTTCTTCTTCGCCCTTTGCAAACCCGCTTCCAGCGTCGATTACCTCGAAGACGACGCACCTGTCTCCACACGTAATCGTCAATTGCAGAACGCCGCCGCCATGGCGACGCGCGTTTGAGAGAAGATTCGCAAGGGCCCGCTTCATCAACGTTTGATCGCCAAGCACGAAGCGATTGCTACCTTCGACGATCAACTTCTCTGGCGGCTCTTCGGCGCGCTCCATCACCGCAATCGCAAGCGCTGTGATGTCGATCGGCTTTCGGGCAATCGCGCCAAAATCGAGACGTGAGCCAGCGAGCAGTTCACCGACGAGCTCGTCCATCTCAAAGACTTCACGCTCGATGTCATCAATCGATCGAACGTCACTATTTCCGCGAATTCGCTCAACTAGGAATCGCAGCCGAGCAAGCGGCGTTCGAATCTCGTGAGAGACCGTCGCTAGTAAAGCGCGTTGATCACTTATTTGCTTGTCGATCCGAGCTGCCATTCGATTGAGTGCTTCGGCCACTTCACGGACTTCGCCATGGCTCTCCGGCATGCGAGCGCGAGCGCTCAAATTTCCTCGCGCAAGTTCCTCCGCAACGCGCGCTACCTCGGCGAGCGGCTTTGTAATGCGACGCGCCACCTTGCCCGCGATTAGCCAGAGCACGAGAAGCGCCAACGCACCGGCAAGGGCAAAGCGCGCACCACCGAGACGCGGAGTCGAATAGCAGATGCGCACTTCTCCGAGGGGCCCTGCCGCGTTCGCCACAGGTGCACGCATCCTTACCGGACCATCGCACCTCGTCGTGCCGGCCTTTTCGAGCGCCTCGCCTTTCACGTCAACGAGCGTGATGCCGACCGCAAAGTTGCGACTGAGTCGCTCGGCGCGCGCTCTTCGCGCTACCGGATCGTTCCAGTCGTTCGCGAACTCTTCTCCTAGATAGGCGTTGAGGTGCGACTGTTGCTGCTGCCACGGACTACCTGCCGAGAACCGAGCGATGGTGCCAATGAGCGCCCCCGTCGCTAGAATCGCCAACGCGAACCCAACAAAGATACGTCGGTGCATGCGTGCACGGACAAAACGGTAAATTCCATTGA
The DNA here is from genome assembly GCA_023248735.1 of Myxococcales bacterium. Taxonomy (GTDB): domain Bacteria; phylum Myxococcota_A; class Polyangia; order Polyangiales; family Polyangiaceae; genus JAHFDX01. Next base: position 2,080 of record JAHFDY010000027.1, on the reverse strand, counting down.
CTTCACGACTCCCCCCATAACGATGACCAAACATCACGAACCACCGGTCAGCACGTAGCCAACGCCCCGAACGGTCTTGATTCGCTTCGGCGTGCGCGCCTCGTCTCCTAGCTTCTGACGCAAGTGAGAGATATGCACGTCGACAGTGCGATCATTGACGTGAGTGTCCGAACGGCCTGCAAGCTCGAGAAGTACTTCGCGCGAGACGACCCGGTTCGGGCGCTCCGCGAGAGCGACAAGAAGATCAAATTCGATCCCGGTGAGATCGATTTCGCTGCCCGCAAGAAGCACGCGGCGATCGCTTACCTCGATTTGCAGGTCTCCAACGCGAAGCGACCTTTCCGACGAAGCGGGCGACGCTCGCCTGAGCACGGCGCGCAAACGAGCAAGCAATTCACGGGGCCCAAACGGCTTAGCCAAATAGTCGTCCGCGCCAAGTTCGAGGCCGACGACCCGATCCGTTTCGTCGCCTTTGGCGGTTAACATCACGATTGGAATCTGACTCTTGTCGCGAATGCGGCGACAGACCTCGAGGCCGTCCATTCCGGGCATCATCACGTCCAGAAGGACGGCATCGAAGGGTTCTCGCGCAAGCCTCTCAAGCCCTTCGCGCCCGTTCTTCGCGCCGGCGACGACGAAGCCGTTGTCCTCAAGATAGCTCTTGAGAAGCTCGTGAAGTCGGGCGTCGTCGTCAACCAAGAGAACACGCGCGGGCATGCGTTCACCCTATCCTCTCGTCTCGATCATGGGTGCTGCTTTGCGGCAAGGGCCGCTTCCGTGCAAATTGTCGCTACATGCCGTTCGAATGCGTCGCGACGCGAAGAGCGCGACTCCGGCCCCAGACGGAGCGAGTGAAATCCGCACGCAAACCCGCCAATTGCGCCGAGCCCCAAGAATAGAACCGCGATCTTTCGTTTCATGATCTCTCCTTGTTACAATTGGACGCTCACCAACCACGACGTACGCGAAACAGCCCGCCGTCTTCGAGGAGCTCCGCGAGGCGCTCTCGCTGACGCGGGTCAAGCACCTGATGCGCCTTCGCCAGCGAAGCGAGCATCGACTTCTTGAGCGCGTCCGTTACGTCGTCAAAGCGCGCGAGACTCTCGCCAACGACCGTCTCGTCGAACGAGTCCGTTCTCAGCGCACCCGCGAGATCGTTCCTCACGAACTGTGCCGACTTGCGAGCGGCGTGGGCAGCATCGATCCAATCCTCTCTCAGCGCTCGAAACGCCCGTGCTTGCTCACGCGTGAGGCCAAGCTGCTCAAAAATCGTCCACGGACCACGGAAGCCATGCGATGGCGGCCCGCCTCCGACGTCGTGGCTACCGGAGCAGCCGCGCGCGCAGCCAAATCGACGATGGGCAACGCCTCCGCGCGCAACCTTAACCAACCCAACAAGACACAACGTTCCCACGATGAAACCGATCATCACAATTCTCCTTTGACGAGGACGGACATGTCGTCGACAGAAGAACTATCGGTCTTCGTTGTTAAGGTTCTTGCCGCTTCGATGTGAAGAAGTGTGAAGAAGCGAACAGCGCCTACAGCAAACGTGCAGTCAGCCTTGAGCGACGATGCGCTCTTTGCGACGGCCCGGAGCATCTGCAGCTGGCGCGGCATCTCCGGACGGAGAACGGCGATAGCTTGCGCGCGCACACGTCGTCGACACGTTCGCTTCGCGTGTTCGCTCACGCTCACTCTCATGAACCGAGCCTCGCGCACAATCGTCGACGGCGACAAATGCCTGCCCGACAAACTCGGCCAGTGGAACGTTCGTCGGAACGCGCATTGGAGGCGGTGGCGGTGGCGGAGGACCTTCTCGTGAAACCTGCGGAGGTGGTCCTTGTGCCGTGGCACCCTGCCCGTGTGGGTCGAAATCGCCCTGCACCCAAGTCGGCGCAGTCTGCCCGCTAATGAGCTGCCCGGGAAGCTGCACGTTCCATTGAAGGACGACGTACACAGGCTGAGCAGGGCCAGACGTTGGCTCGGTCACAACCTCGACTTGCGACGACGGACTCGGCCCCGGGGGCAACGCGCGCGGCGGCGCTGGTCCTCCAAGCGAGCGCATCGCAAGCGATCC
>JAHFDY010000183.1 GCA_023248735.1 Myxococcales bacterium | reverse complement strand
AACACGCGCAGGTTGCACTCGTCGATCGGCTACGTCAGTCCGATCGAATTTGAATTGAAGTCTAGGATTGTGGAGTTGGCAGCCGCATAGTGAAACTGTCTACGCGAGCGGGGGAATTTCAAGCATTGTGATCGTTACAGGTTTGGACAAGCCGTTCCGCACAACGCTCTCGGACGCCGACTACGAGAGCGTGCGACGTCTTGGTGCCGAGTATCGTTCTCGAAAACCGCGCCGTGTTTGAAACGAACGCTCACGCAGCGCGGCGCTTCGACATCGGACGTTTCCGCTCCGCGCGAACGAGCTCGATTCGATAGCCAAGCGCAGCCGCGAGCTTCACAACCGTTTCGAGCGTGGGGTTCGGATCGTCGGATGTGAAAAGGCGACGAACGACTTCGGGCTTCGACGCAATACGACGAGCCAACTCTGCCTTGCTTAGACCGAGTTCAACCCGAGCGTCGTCGAGAGCGCGGACAAGTTGATCGATCACGGCGATCTCGGCGCGTGCCTTTGCGTACTCTTTCGCGATTGCGGGCGCCTTCAGCTGCTCGGTGACGAACTTGTCAAAGTTGGTTTTGCGCTTGGCGGGCATCGTGGGTAACATCGTAACATATAGGTTACGTCGTTGCCAGGCGTTCGCACGGCACTATTCACCGTCGCAGGCAGCGAGCAGCAGGCGGGCATTGCCAAGGTCATTCACCTGTTCGAGGAAACCAACCCACGTGGTGAGGGTGGTGATGAGGGCCCGATCAAAGTGGTGAGGACAAAAAAGGGCCGGCGGTGCCGACCCCCAATTTCCTTAGCTTTCTTTGTGGGCGCAGCAGGGCTTGAACCTGCGACTTCCACCGTGTGAAGGTGGCACTCTACCACTGAGTTATGCGCCCGGTCGACGCGGGAGACGCTAAGCCACCTCTCCGACCCAGGCAAGTCCGATCCTCCCCGCTCGATTCAGTCAGCGTAGTTGACCACTTCGTCACAAGAAGGCGTCACAAGAAAACGGGGAGCCGGGCCTAGTCCGCGCTCGAATCCTTGACCGCAGTGACATCGCCACCATCTGCCTTCTTCGTCTGCTCACGGCGCCAGTGCTCCTCGGCTCGCGCACGCTGCTCGTACCTTTCTTTCGCGCTACTGCCGCAGCAGCCGAAACCAGCGTCTGAAAAACCCATCGCGAAGGCGATCGTCAACGAAATGAACGAAAGGCGCGCGACGAAAGGGAGGGGCATCGGCATAGTAGTAACAGATCGCGATCCATCATCAATCCGGTTCCGGCGAGCCTTCGCGAAGCTACAGCGCGGCTCCCTTCAGTCGCTCCCACACCACTTTGCGGCCTTCGCCGGTCTCGCCGCTAAAGCCGATGACGGGCAGCTCGCTCTTCTGTTTCAATTTCGCTAGCGCCGGCTTGCGTTCGTTCGCAGGGATCTTGTCGATCTTGGTCGCGACGAGGAGCAGCTCCACTGGTTTCGAAGATTGCACAACGCGCGCGCGCATGAACTCGATCAGCTGAAGTTCTTCTCTCTCGGGGCCACGACGCACATCGACAAGGATGCAGAGTGCACGAAGTGTAATGCGCGTGCCGAGGTAGCCCTCGATCATCGGTCCCCACTCCCCCTTCTCCGCTTTGGAGCGGGCCGCGAAACCATAGCCTGGCAGATCGACGAGGTGGGCTTCGAAGCCGTCGGCAAGGCGTGCGATGAACACATTGATCTGTCTGGTGCAACCTGGCGTGCGACTCGTGCGGACCAGGCCGATCCGTTGCGTGAGCGCGTTGAGCAGGCTCGACTTACCGACGTTGGAGCGACCCGCAAACGCAAACTCTGCCATCGCGGGTGGAGGCAGATGCTTCGCCGTAACCGAGCCCGCGTAGAACTCCGCGTGAACGACACGCGGCTCGGATTCCTTCTCGGATGGCATCGCGCCGGCTTACCACGAACGTGAGCGCCTTACTTCTGGAAGCTCTCCCAATATGCGTTCGACGCTTCCTCAAGGGCGCTGAACGGGATCTCTTCGCCTCTTTCGTCAAGTAACATGACAGACTCGCACGAGAGCCTCAATGTGCCTAGGTCGAGGCCCACGGTCAGCACTCCGTCATCATCGCGAGTCGAGAGGATTTCTGCGCCCTCAAGCGAGTCTGAGTCGTCATCGCCCTCCCACTCAAAGACGTTCACGTTCTTGACGACGACAACGAGGCGCTTCGCATCTCCGCCGTAACCGACGTTTTCGGCCTCGATGTAAAATCGAAGCTCCTTACCCTCCTGCTCCACTTCGTCGATTACGCCGTCGTGAAGACACCCAAATACCTCTCCCAGCGTTCCCATCGTTCATATCCTTGGCATCACGCTTTGCGTTGCTGTTGGGCTAGCCGGCCGGCATTGGTCGCACTGGCAGAGCGCGCGAAGGTAGCGATAACTGTAAATGCCGCTTGAGTGCCCATCGAACCAGAAGAGCGCAAGCGCATAGTTGCCGATTGGCTTGATGTCCTCAAGTTCCAGCTGAATCTTGCTCGGCTCAACAAACTGAATTTCGCCAGAGTGCCCCTGGCAACCTGCGCACGGACAATAGCCGCGCAAGATCTCGTGCGGATAGATGCCGCGGTGTCCGTCGGCCCAGTCAATTTCGCTGACGACCGCGCCTCGTGGTGACTTCACGGCTTTGCAAACGAATTGAGGTTCACTCATGACAACGGCGTACTCGCAAAGTTACGAATCGAATCAAGTCTTACAAGACCCGTGACCGCACCAGCGCGACTGACCGCCTTTTGCCCCATGCGGCGACCGACGTCCAGCACCCGCGACCACAGACGTGGATCGCTCCACACGAGCGTACCCGGGCACGCTCGCTGCGCGATGAGCACAGCCAACGTTCCGGCGATGAACGCGTCGCCCGCCCCTGTCGCATCCACGCATCGACTCCGTTTCGCTGACATGGTTACCTCGCCGAAAGGACCAATCGCGGTCATCGACTGCGCGCCACGCGTCACGATGACGATCGCCCTTGGCGCGCGCGTTCGCAGAAAGGCAAGGGCCTTGGCCTCGCTTCCCAGCGCCGCAAGGTCGTCCGAAGATGCTTTGATGACGGCGGCACGCGTTGCGAGTTCAGACACCGCGTCACGCATCTTTTCCTTGCTCCGCCAAAGATGCGCGCGAACGTTCAGATCGAAGAAGAGGTTCGCTTTGTTCGACTCTACGTGCGTTACAAATTGCATCGTCGCAGCACGAAGATCCGACGTCATCATCGTACTCGAGCCAAGCAGGCCCCATCGCACACGCGCCATGTCCTTCGAGATGTGCGCCTCCGTGAGGGAGACATCCGCTGTCTCGTGGCGATAGAATAGGAAACTCGGTTGCCCTCTTGCATCGCGAGAAACGAACGTCACGCCGGTTCGCCGATCCATCCAAACGAGGTGACGCACATCGACGCCGTCGCGCTCCAAGTGCGCTGCGAGCGCCTCACCAAATGAATCGCGCCCCAAACCCGCGATAAGCGAAGCTCGGACACCGAGCCGGGAAAGTCCCGTCGCCACGTTCGCCGGCGCACCGCCGAGGACACGCTCATACCGAACCGCGGTAGGCGATCGTCCCGGCAGTTCCATCATGTCCCAGAGGGCTTCACCAAAGCAGGCAACCTGGGTTCGCACGCCTGTGACCATACCTGACTCGTCCCGTACCTGCTTGCTCCACGACAAGCGAGGATCGTCGATCGTTACGCGATGGCGTGCGCGGCAACCGCATCGTCAATCAGCGAAACCAATTCCCGAACCGCGCCCGCAGACTCGCATTCGTCGCGCGAAAGAGTCGCGATTGCGTCGAACACGCTCGGGCTAAGCAGCCGCTCGCCACCGCCACACGCCCGGCAAACGATCCCCCCGCGCGAAAGACTCAGGTGCGCCGGTCTGCCTGGCGGCCTCGGCCGATCACACGAGACACACGCCTCGAGCTGCAGCTCGTAGCCCGCGATTTTCAGCAGATCGAGCCCCATCCTCGCAAGTTCGGCCTCCGCAAAGACCGCGCCTTCGTGGCCACGTTCGTCAAGCGCGTTGAGCAATAGCTCGAGCACGACAAACGCGCGTGGCTCCGACTGCTTCTGCGGCAGGAGTGTCCGTGCCCACCGAATCGCCTGGCCCGCAACGGCCATCGCATCGAGATTCGACGCAAGCGACGTACGCACCGTAACCAGCCTCGCCTCCCGCAACGACGCGAGGCCATGGAGGCTATCGGCATAGCTGATGGCATAGGTATGAAGCGGCTCGAGCGACGTGAACCGTCGCGTGCTCTTTCTCGCGCCGCGTGCCATCGTTCCAAGCTGGCCTACAGAATCGGTAAGCCAATTGACGATGAGGTCGGCCTCTTGGTACGGCGTCCTCTTGGAAATGAGCGCCCGCGCCTCGAGAACCCGTCCTTTGGGAACGCTTGTGGCCATGCGCAGGCGAGAAATGATTTAGGAAATAAACTTAACGATCGACTCACGCGACGAAAGTTCGTGCGGCATGTTGTGACCTCGAGGACGAAGCACCATCGAAATCGCGAGCGTGAACAGAACAAGCAAGAGCACGAAAGCGATCGCAACGCCGAATCGACGCGTGCGCGCTTCGTGACCTTGAGCCGCTGCTGGTTGCAAAGGAAGCGGCGTAAGCTCAACCACGCGCCGCGATGCTGTATAGCGAGCCACCACCTCGTTTGCCGAGAGCCCGACTGCCGACGCATAGGACCGCAAGAAGCCTTTGACGAAGACTTCACCCGGAAGGTCGTCAAATCGACCCTGCTCAATTGCGTCGAGCGAGTGCACAGGGATGCGGGTCATGCGCGCGAGCTCCGCCACTGTCATGGGCTTGCACTCTCGATGCCGCTTGAGGAAGCTTCCAACCGTTTCGTTCACGATTCTCCTCCAACGATCAGGAGCGGCGAGCAACATCGCTCGACACGCTCAAGGAAGCAGTCCAATAAGAACGCGCGCGCAATGGTCGTTGTGTCTATTGCTTGATCGATCATCGAGGCGCCTCTGTTCCTGATGCCGCCTCTGCAGCCGAAAGACGTCGCGCGCACTCTTTGCCCGTGTCAGTCCGAACGGAGAGCTCGCGGCATCGGATGAAATCGTTCATGGCTTCGTCGCGCTTACCCATCTCGAGCCGCACGCGACCACGGGCGAGCCAAGCTTCTTGAAGGCCTTGGCATTGGGGCGGACCGTCTGAAGCGAGCGCGTTATCGAGACTCGCTTCGGCATCGTTCAGGCGTCGCTTCTTCTCAAGCGCGAAGGCAAGCCGATAGTGGCCTACGCAAAACTTCGGCTGCGTGATGGCGTTTTGAAGAGAAGCGATGCCCTCATCGATCTGGCCACTCAGCACCTGCGCCCAACCGTAGTTGCCCCATGCGAGGTGGTTCGCTTGGTAGGCGAGATCTTGGGTAAGTGGACGTAGGATATCCATCGCCTCTTTGAAGCGGCCCTCATTAATGAGGATCGCGCCGAGCGCGTTGCGTGCATCGCGAAAGTTAGCGTCCGCGTCGAGAGCCTTGCGGGCGTAGCGTTCAGCCTCTCCAAGGTTGCAGTCCGATGATTTGGTCCCCAGATCGCCCGCGCAAAAAGCTTGGTGAACCGCGGAAGCGAGATAGTTCGCTTTGGCGTTATCGCCATCGAGGGCAATCGCCTTCTGCAGGTGATCGAGCGCAACCCGGAGGTTTCCCTTCTGAAACAGGTCGAGCGCAACATGGTACTGATCTTCGCTCTGGCGCTCGGGGCTCTGAGCGGTTGGACCGCCCTGTCCCTTTGGAGAGCAAGCAGCCAAGGACACGGGCCACATCGCCGACAGAGCCGCTACCCCAACGAACGCCGTGGCCACGCGCGCCGGCATGCCGAGTCGGTGGGGTGATGCGTGGAGTGAAGAACTTGGCCCGCTCATTTCGTGTCGTGTTCACTACCGTGGCAAAAAAGCTACACCCCCAGAAGGGACAACCGGGATAACTTACCCAACCGGCTCGGTCAACGCTCTCGGCCACCGGCACTGAACGCCAGCATCGTATTGCGTCCGTTGATGCTGTAGCGAAAATCACGGCAAATTTGGGCTTCACAGGTTTTCCACAACGCTGTGCTGGACATGTTGCCTTCCTGAGGGTCGCCTTGCGCTACACTTTCACTGAAAAAACGAGCGCGAAAAATCGACAGCCGCTTGGGGCTCCAAGCGCCGCTATGTGAGTGCCACGGCCATCAGAACCTCGACGAGCTCGCGCGTTTCGAAGGGCTTCGATACCCACACGATCCCTGGCTCGAGAGTCGCGACCTCGCCGACCGACCCGGTCACAAACACGATGGGGAGATCCTTTGACCGCGCGCGAAGCTGCTCCACCGCCCGTTGTGCATCGTTTTCGAAGGGCGACAGATCCGCCAACACGGCGTCGCAATTGGCCAAATCCACACCGTCAAGGTCCTTAACGTTCGTCAGCGCGACGACTTCTGCCCCTCGCGCCTCAAGCGCAGCCTTCAGGAACTCTGAAACGACGAGATCGTCTTCGATCATGAGCACACGGAGCCCTTCGAGCTGCTGGGCGCGAACGCGGCTGAGGGGGGCCGGCTCCACCTCCGCATCGGCTCTGGGCCAAAGAAGCGAAAACGTCGCGCCCAGTGCGGACGGAACCAGAAGAAGCTCTCCTCCTCGCCTCCGCGCGACACGTCGGGAATGCGCAAGGCCGATACCGGACCCGCCCTCTCTGCGCGAGTCGCCTTGAAAAATGGACTCCGCGCGTTCACTCGGTACGCCTTGGCCCTCGTCACTTACCGTGATCGCGATTGTGCGACGGTGCTCCTCGCAGGTGACCGAAATGCAGCTTCCCTCCGGCGCAAACGCGAGCGCATTCATCACAAGGTTTGTGACAATGAGGCCAAGCTCGTCGGCGAAAAGGACGTCCGCCTCAGCACTTCCGCAACGGACAAGCCGTGCCTTTGCGCGCTTCGCTGATAGCAGCAAAGGCTCGAGAACGTCGTCGATCACCTTTCCAACCGAGGCCTCGGCGGCGAGCTCTTGGATGCCGATCGCCCGACGCGCGAGCGTGCGAGCCTGAAGGCCACAGCGCGCGATCATGCGAAGGGCGTGACTTACGGTCGCAGGATCGGCCGACTCCAAGCTGGCTTCGTCTGCCCACCCTGCAATGACAGTGAGCGCGTTCGCGATGTCATGGAGCATCCCCTGAGCGTCACCCTGTGACTCACTGGGTCTAGCGCGGTCATCTTCGAAGCCTTGAGACACCGACGAAGGGTACGCGATCTGCGAGCAACCGTCACCGAGGCTCTACTTTGGGAAACGTTGATCTCAGGATTCGTCAAGAGGGCTTACGACCGCGGCGTCGCCCTGCCCAACCCTCACGAGTTCAATCGCCTGACGCGCGCGCTCGATTGTAATGTCGCGCGCCTCCACAATCAGGCTCGCAACCTTCTCGACCTCCACACCAACGGCGCCAGCCGCAACAGCAACACTGCGCGCGTGAAGGGCCATATGTCCTCGTTGAATGCCGACCGTCGCAAGCGCACGCACCGCGGCAAGGTTTGATGCCAGGCCAACCGACGCTGCGATTGCCGCAAGCACACCTGCACTCGGCGAGCCCAACATGCGCAGCGACAACCGTGCCGCTGGGTGCACGCGCAGTGTTCCGCCAACCGTGCCCAAAGCGAGCGGCAACTCAAGTTCGCCGACGATCGCGTCGCCGTCTCGACGCCACACCGCGAGTGGCTTGTACGTTCCTGTTCGCGCCGCAAACGCGTGCGCACCGGCTTCAACGGCACGCCAATCGTTGCCGGTCGCAATCACAACGGCGTCAATGCCGTTCATGATCCCTTTGTTGTGCGTCGCAGCTCGATACGGATCGAGCTCCGCGAAACGCGAAGCGTTGACGATGCCGTCTATCACCGCAGAACCGTTCATTTCCTCCGTCGCGAGAACGTCGGCGGGGACGCGGCAATGCACGCGCACGCACCGTTGGTCGCACAAATTCGACAGGATGCGCAGCCCCACGCGAGCCTCCGCAAGCTCGCCGAGTCGCGTCGCAACGGCTTCGGCAACCGTGTTGACCAAGTTCGCTCCCATCGCATCTTGGCAATCGACGAGAACGTGAACCGCAAGCATGCGGTCATTCGGTTCGCCAAGTTGACGAACACTTAGACCCCGTGCACCACCACCACGACTCACGAGACCAGGAATCGAGGCGTTCGCAATCGCAAGGATCTCATCCTGCGCCGCGACGATCGCACCCTCCGCCTTCGCAACATTCGCTACGTCGCAAAGCTGTATCTGGCTGATCATCACGGGCGGATCGCACTCGGCAGAAAAGCCGCCCCCCGCGCGAACCATCTTGGCCGCATTCGACGCCGCAGCGACCACGCTGGGCTCCTCGACAACCATGGGTACGACGTAATCGTGCCCATTCACTCGAACGTTGAGCGCCACTCCATAGGGCAAGCCGTAGGTGCCGAGCACGTTCTCTACAAACTTGTCGGCAGTCTCAGCGTCGAGTCCGCCAGCCTCGAGCGCGCGTT
>JAHFDY010000253.1 GCA_023248735.1 Myxococcales bacterium | reverse complement strand
GCCATGTCGTGTCATGCGCATGCGGCCGACGATGAAGTTCTTGTCTCCCCCCGACTCCTCGAGGTACTCGGTCGAACTTGTGTCAATCTTGGCAGGCACGTAACTAACATCGTTACGAATAGTCGCCTCCGTCGTTGTCGCGTCCTGCAGAAGCGTCTGGCCGCGAAAGGGCGCAACCTTTGCGGAAGCGCATGACACAAGCGACAATAAGACGAGATCACGAGCTCGCACGTGACCGATCCTACCAGCCCACCCAGCCAGACGCTTTGGTCAATTCGAGGTGCGCTGACGCCGCAGCAAGAACACACACGAAAGCAGGGCGACGAGACCCCAGCGCCCATCGGTTCCCGGTAGAGGATACGAGCACGTGCAGCCGCCCGGCGCCTCGGGCGATGCGCCAACAACACTCAGTGGTGCGTCCGGAGCACCGTCTAGGAGACTGGTCGAAGCGTCGTAGGAACGACTCGCATCCGCGTCCACGCCCGCATCGCCTCCAGCGTTTCCACACGCGCTCGTGTGCGTCGAACGCATGCTAACGCACGACGTCGGTCCCTCGCAGGTCGGTTCGGGAATCGCACCAGGATTGCCGCTCGACAAGGACATCTTGGCGCGATCGGGATACGCAACCGCGAGCGCCGGCCAGTGTTCCGAAGACGTTGGATACTCCATTCGCCCGAAGACACGTTCCTGATACGTGTAGCTTCCACCATTCTTCGGATTGTACGGCTTACGATTCGCGGTCAAATTCGGATTGTTCGGATTGTTCGAGTACGCGAGACCGTTGTAGGCCCACACCGACGTGTACCAATGCTCGACGACTTCGGGCAGGCGATCACCGACGCAGCTGGTATAGCCCCACTTGTCGCGCAAAATTCGTGTGCCCGTCGCAAGGTTGTAGGTCGCATCGGAGGCGACCCGACCGCGGTCAAAGTCGGGGGCTTCACCGACGTGCATGCCACTGGTCACTTGACCGATACCGTAGCCACAATCAAACGAAACGATCGTGCGCTCGGGTTTGCCGACCGAACTCGAGGGAGCATCGGGTTTGCAGAACTGCTGCCAACCACTCTCGGCCATGGCGATCGCCTTGAGGACGTGGCACGGGAACACGGGAGGCACGTCGACGGGCGCCGTCGGCAAATCGCAACCACGCTTGATCGCTTTTACGATCGGTCCGTTTGAGCCCCACATTGCTGGCCCTTGAGAGACGGTCGCAAAGACCGTGTTCCATTCGGACACGGTCGGGTTCTTCCCCAACGATGGCTCGATGCCGCAATTCTCGCCACCCGCGGTGCCTGCCGGTGTGTAACTCGGGCAGTACGCTTTTGCATCGACAGCGCCAACCGCGCCGAGCGAAAAAGCCGCGAACGTGAACGCTCGCCTGACGTTCATCGGAGGACAGCCTTGGTGCCTTCACGATACCCAATGAACTCGACCCGTTCATCGCCCTTGGTCAAGCGAACCCGCTGCTTGGTAACAGCATGCACGTCCTCGGTAACGTCGAATTCGCCGGGAGTCGCAACCACCGTGAAGGCGCCGTCAGCACTCATCGCAAGCGGTAGATCGGGCCGCTCGTGAGCGAGCAACGGAACCTCCGCCTCGTCGTGCACAATCGGTCGCGTCCGCGCCTCTGCCCGCATCCCGATGACGCCTCTCGCATTCACAAATGGAATCGGTGACTGCCCAGTGGTTTGGCCGAGCGTCGTGAGCGCGAGCGTTCGCAAATCGATCGCCTGCATGAGCCATCGATCGCTTACCTGTGGGTCGTGATTGCTAAACGCGACGCGATCGCCGACGATCACGAAGTCGCGCGCCACAGGCTCGATCGCCTTGCGCATCGCGATTGAGCCGTCTGAGATGCGAATCAGCGCAACGTCCGCACCATCCGGCGAGACGCGATACACGACCAGGGATCCGCTCCACTCGCCGATGAGATGCATGGTGTAGCCAGACCACTGAACGACAGGCTTGAGGGACCCGCTCTCTGGGTCGAGCGCGTCGATGCTCAAGCTGTCCACCCGCAGCTCGCCAGCACTCGCCAACAGAGCAGGCGGGTCGTTACCGGCGCGTCCACGCTCAACAAACACCCCACCGTCGCTCGTAACGAACGGCCTCGTCGCTCGGCAAAGGCCCGTTGCAAGCCGTCTCGATCCTTGACTGTCAACGATGTGAACTTCTGCGGAGAAGTCGTCGCGCGGATCCACACCTTCAGGTTCGAAGGCCACAACCAACGATTTGCGATCGGAGAGAACGTCTCCGCGAATGGGAACATTGGGAGCATGACGAATCGTCGCCCAAGTCTGCTCAAGCTGGAGCTCGCCCGTATGACGAATGAGGCGCACCTCGCTCGAGGTTGCGCCGTCGACGTGTGGCGTTGCCACGACCCACAGCTCAATCGCTTCCACATTCGCGCCACGTTCCGCTTGGGCTCGCGTGACCCCTCGAGCCGCGAGGAGCAAGAGGGCGCCACCGAGAACCGCAGCCGCGGCGCGTGCGCGTACCCCATTCATGACGACAGGGTGTGGCTCACCAGCGAGGAGTTTCAAGTCTCAGCCGACGCACGAGCTCGAAATACTAGGCTTGGTTGGATCACTTTTCCGCGAGGAGCATCCTTTCCGCTTCAGCAAGGCCACTTTGCTGCTCTTTGCCGAGCTTGGGATATTTGAGGCCTAGCCCTTTCAGCTCGTGCGCAATGACGTCGG
>JAHFDY010000182.1 GCA_023248735.1 Myxococcales bacterium | reverse complement strand
TCAGTCGCATCGCCAAGTTCGCCAAGTTGCCACGCCGTGTGGGCTCGCACCGCCGGGTCCGAATCGGTCATCAGCTTGCGTGCGAGGCCTTGCATGGCACTTGTCTTGGGCCACGGAATTTGCGTCATCGTCCGTCGGTCAGATCGCGCATCGGTCTGCAAGCGCGCTTCGATCTCGCCCGGGGCGGATAGAACTGCGAGTTCGAGCCACGCCGCACGCTCTGGACCGCGTGCGTGAACGAGGGCATCTCCTGCGGAGGGTGGCGCTGCGCCTCGCATTACAGGCCCGGAGAGCGCGCTGAGCGCCAGCGTGCGATCGATTGCGGGTTCATGGTTCAGCAAATTGACGATATGCTTCGCGTCAATCGCTGCTGCGCCTCGTCGCAAAGCGGATGCGGCGGCGAGTCGCACGTCGGCGCTTCGATGCAGTAGTTTCGACGCGAGGATCTCGGCGGCCTTCGGATCATTCATCTGTGAGAGTCCTTCGATAGCGGCGATGGCGATGGTCTCGTCATCGCTGGCGAGGAACGCGTGCAAGGTGCCAATCGCTCGCACCGCTCGCGTCATGCCGAGCAATCGCAATAAGGACGCGAGCTCCGCAGGGGAGCTCGTGCTTACGCGTATCGCTGCGAGAATGGGCTCGACAGCGCGCCCGTCACCTGCATGAACCGCTACGTCGGGGCGGAGGCCCGCCGAGGTGGCTGCTCGCGCGACGAATCTCACGCTTGGGTTGCCGTCGCGCAATGCGGCGAGACCGGAGAGGAGCGCGCTCTCGCCACCGATGCGCGAGAGGCCATCAAGGGCGACCTCGGCATCGATTCGCCCGCGGCGGAGTGCTTCGGCGAGAAGCTCGCCGTTCGTGTCCGCCTGACGGGCCAGAATCCACGCTGCGGAAGTCGAGGGCCAAAAGGTGCCAGACTTGAGTACATTTTCGAGAGACTTCCTTGACTTGTCGCCCGCAGACAAGAGGGCGCGCCTCAGCGGCGTCTCTTCAAGTCGCGCTCGATCGCCGTTCCCGCGCACCAGTTCGCCGATCAGTGCGTCGATAGCTTCCTTGGTCCCGATGCGACCAAGCGCGAGGAGCGCGGCGCGAAGCGTTGCCGGCTGCCTGCTCGGCAAAAGTGCGATAAGCGCACTTGACGCGATTTCGGCGCGCAGCGCGCCGAGGCTTCTGGCTGACTCCCTCACCACATCTGACGATGAATCGCGCAACCCTAGGATCAGCGTCGATGCGGCGCGCTTATCCCCGAGGTCGCCGAGTGCGCGTGCCACGGTGAGGCGAACATCGACGCTGCTGTCCTGTAGCTTGCCGGCGATCGCGCCAAGTGCGCGCGACCCGCGATGCTCGGCGAGCAGCGCGACCGCGCGAGCGCGCACGTTCGGGGTGGCGTCGTCGACATGGGAAGCGATCGAGGCGCTCGCCTCGTCGTCGTCAGACCACGCGGCAAGGGCGGTTAGCGCCGCGATGCGGACCTCCGCGTCGGCGTCGCCGGCAAGACGCACGAGGGCAGAGAGGTGCGTTTTCGTCTTGGCAAGACCCAGAACGCCGCACGCACGGTTGCGCAGGATCGCCTCGGTGGCGCGTGTCGCGTCGAGAGCGTTCGCTTCAGCGCTCGTTAAGTTGTGTGTGGCCGCAATGCGGAACCCCTCGGCGCGCACCTCGACCGCTTCGTCTTCGAGCGCGATGTGCACCGCACGCTCAACATGCGCGCGCTGCACGCTGAGCGACCGCAGCGCTTGGAGGCGGGCGCTTGTATCGGTCGAGCTCTCGAGCTTCGAGAAGAGAGCCTCTTCGCCAAAAGGCCACTGAAGGGCGTGAGCGGCGGGGCACGTCGAAGCGACCCAATAGGGCGAAGCGACGCTAACGGCGATGGCGACTGCGAGCGATCGAGAGCGCACGAATGCAGCCTACCAAAGCGGTGGAAGTGAACGCCTACAAAAGACCGGTGCGGCGGCGAACGATCCAGTGCATGCCCGCAAACGTCGCCGCGAGAATAGCCCACACCCAAGGGGGTAGCACCGGTAGATCGCGCCGCATTGTGGTGAGAATCTTCGCGTCCGGAAGAGGAATGTGGTCCACCTGACGCGTCGAGACTGAAACCCCATGGGAGGCCGCCGCGATCGCCTTCAGATGTTCGGGGTCGGGTCTCGGGTCGGCCCACTCTTGGCCCCCGACCTCACAAGCGAAGTCGCGACGAACCGTCGTCGTGTTGCCAAACCGCGCTCGGGCCGCGTAGCCGCCCGCCGCAAGTGCTTCGAACGGAATACGAAGCGTGCCCACGCCGGCCGAGATCGGCACCTCTCGGTGCAATGGCTTTGATGAATCGTCAAGGCGCTGGACGTCAATTGTGACTGTCGATCTTTCTTTTGGCGCCAGCCCGGGGAGGGCGCGGAGTTCGAGTTGAACGGGCTCATTGGCAACGCAAGCGTCGGCGAGATCGACTTGCACAGGTTCGTATCGCGGATCCCGCATGAGCCACCCGAGCATGCCGTCCCAGAGTGCTGCCGTGCCCCTGCCCCCGGTGCGCAGACCAAATGTCGAAAAGCCGAGAAGCCACCCGCCGTCGATGCCAAGCGCGACGCTTCGTCCGTTGCCGACCTCGGCGATCGCAAAAATTGGCATCGGCTTCCCATCCTTTGTGCGCCGCGTTGGGTGCTCCCATAGCGCGCTCGCGCCCGGATGCAGCGCGCCGAGCACATTGGTTCCTGGCATGGACGGCAATTCGTCACCGCTTAAGCTACGAAGAGGTCCGAGCAGAGGCGCGGCCCGTCCTTCGTCGGACCAACGGGGGACAAAGTTGTCGACGTCTGCGGCGGTTGATTGATCCGTGTCCTCCAACGCGACCGGGAGGATCGTCGCGAGTGCCGTTCCCGCGTAGCCTCCTGCGACGAATGAATTTGGACCCCCGACCATGATGAGGCCGCCTCCGTTGTGGACGTACCGTGCAAGGGCCGGGAGATGTCGACCGATGCCGTACGGCTGCGCATCGAAGTCTTGAAAAATGATCGCGTCAAACGACGCTAGATGTTGCGTGAACAGTTCGTTGACGGGAAATTGAATCAGCGAAAGATCGTCATCTTCGGCTTTGGCGTTGTCGGTCTTCGTGCGCAAAATGAAGAATGCGATCGTGTCAACTGACGCATTCGACTTAAGCCATTCGCGAACCGCGCGCACGTCGTGTGTCGGGCGGCCGGCGACATGGAGTACGCGCACGCGCTCCCTCGTGACGAGCACGGGGAAGAGGCGCTTGTTGTTTTCCGGAATCGAATCGCCATCTGGGGCCGACGTGCTCACCTCCAGAACGTGGTAGCCAACGGTGTCCAGCGTCACGCTCATCTCAACGAGGGCGGCATCGTCGGTCACCTTCGCCACACCGCGGCCAACTTCGATGGAGGGCCCGTTGTCGCGCAGCTCGCGCACGTGAAGTTCCAGCTCACCGCATGCGAGTCCTCCCGTGCAGCCTACCTCGACGCGCAAAGGGACTGGCACGTGAGCCACTGCCGTCGATGTGAGGCTCACGGATCGAATTTGGGCGTCCTTTGGCGCATAGTCAACAACATTGACGGTGTGGATCGGGATGCCAAGCGGTCCTAGCCGAGCTTTCAGTGCCTCATGACTTACCCCCGGAGCGGGCGCATCGAGGCGACCGTCGGATATGACCACGATCGCGTCGGTACGCTCACCTCGCTCGAGCGAGCTGAGCGTCGGATCGAGTTGGCTCGTCGCGCTTGACGGAGTCAACTTGCTTGACCATGCAACCGGCTCTTGCCCCCCAAATGCGAACACGTGCAAGTCGGCCTTGCCTTTGGCATGCGTTTGGAGGGCTGCGAGGGCACGCGTCGCTTCCTCGAAGCGGCTGCCGTCGTACCCCGGTAGTGCCATCGATCGCGACGTATCGATCAACACCGTGACGGAGGGAAGGCTGCGGATCTCATTGGTCTGCACGCGCTCGGGTCGCAGAATCACCAATTCGAGCGCGAGGACCGCAGCGAAGCCGGACACGAGTGAAGCCCTGCTCGCGCGCTGCCTCAGCACCTCTGCCACGAGTAGCAGCGTTGCGAGGAACCCGACGACTGCGGCTACCCACACGAGCCACGAAGGTGCCGCGACCGAGAGATGTTCGCTCATGGCGTGGGCGAGAGGCCGCGCTTTCGCATGAGAGAGGGAGCGTGAACTTGATCGTCCTTATAGTTTGAACAGAGCACGTACATCGCAATGTTCACTAGAAGGCGAAGGGCTCGTTCACGCTGGGGCTCGCCACCCTCCAACCTGTTCTCCCATCCGCCGTGCGGCGATTGCGCGACTGCACCGGCCACATCGTGACTGCTAAAGATCACTTTGATCTTGCCAGAACGCGAGAGAACCTCGAGCGGTTTGACGTTTCCTGTGCGCCCCTCGGGGCGGCGTACGATGTAGAACGTTCGATAGAGTACGTGGTCTTTCGGAAGGGAGGTAGGGGCCATGTCGGGCAGCACGCGAGCGAGCTCACGTCTTGCATACTGGCCGAACGCGCCGGGGCCTTCGGCGCCAGGCGCCGCGTCGTCAACGAATAGCATGCCACCGAGCGCAAAAAAGCGTCGAAGGTTCCCAATCTCTGCGCGGGAAAGCGGGGAGAGCTCTCGATTGTCGCTCCAATAGGCAAACGGCGCGTCGAACAGTGCGTCGTCGCTTGCGCGCACTTCACGCGGCTTTGCGCGTGCGGGAGCACTCGTTCGATTGGTCAACTCGGTTGCCCAAAGCGCAAGCGCCGAGGCGCGGCGCGCACTCGATTGGTCGCCCACTAGGAGCGGTCGCGCCTCGAACGCCCCCACGTCGCCGAAGGCACGTGCGGTATCTGGCGCACATGCGATCAGAGTACAAACGAGCCCTGTTGCTACTCGAAAAACTCGACGTGCCATTCGGCCCCTTCGCGTCGAAGCTTGACATAGTGACCGCCAGGAACGCGCACTTCTGCCGTATCGCCCGCTTCGACGATCGGCAAGGCCTCGGGATGCGCGAGGCTTGTGGCGATAGATCGCAACAGATCCTCCATGATGCGTCTTGCCTTTGGGGTCAGGGCGCGCAGGAGAGCGGGATAGCTTCTCGCTGAGAGCGCGCGTCGCAGTTCGGCGATTGCCTGGCTTGGGGTTGCCCCGCCGCCTGGGAGAGTGCCTACGGTTCCGATCTGAAACTGCCCACGCTCCAAATCAAGGGTGACCTTCTCACCATCCTCAAACGTGAGTTCGGCCTTGGCCTCGGCGATGACGCTCGGTCCAATGAATTTTGTGGCTTGCGCACGAACCTCTGCAGCGTTGTCCTTGATCAGCGCTGAAACGTCGTCGGCGCTTAGGCGAACGCGATCGCGTTCGGGGAGAAGGGCATGAAGCGCTGCGTGATCGCCATGCTTCGTCGCGTTGACATACGCGTCGATCGTTGGTTGTGGCGATGGCAGGGCGCCGGCTGCGCAGCCGGTAAGGACTGCGCAGGCGATTGTGCACGACGTCGTGCGCTTCATTCGTGAACCTCTTCGTGCGCGATTTCCACTTTTAGATCGTACACGTCGCGAAGCAACTCGGACTTGGCAAGAACGGTCCACTCTTCAAGTTCACGATCGCCTTCGCCACGCAAAAATAAGAGGACCCGATTCTTCGCCCGATCGACGGCAGCGCGCGCGCTGGTCACCTTTCCGAGGTGTTCTCGATCGAAGGCGTCTGCCACGCGGAGGATCGCCGCGAGCCCACGCACTTTCCCCCGCGCCTCCTTATCGAGGTCGCGAAAGTTCGGGTGCGCGCTATCGGGAGGACCCTTGCGGTGGTAGCGCGCAATGTTGGCGACAATCGCACGTTCGTCGCGCGAGAGGCCCATGATGTCGGAGTGTTGAATCAAGTAGTAACTGTGCTTGTGGTGCGCATCGTACCGAACATAGTCGCCGATATCGTGGATGAGCCCCGCCGCGCGAAGAAGGAGCCGCTCTCGATCGCCGAAAGCGTGAACCGTTTTTAGGTCGTCGAAAAGCTGAGCCGCGAATTTCGACACACGACGCCCATGGGCTTCGTCGAAGGAGTACCGGCGCCCAAGCCTCAGACACGCCGCGATCACGGACTCGGCTTCGCCGGCGGTGTCCCATACGTGGAAGAACTTGTCGACCAACTCTTCGAGAATGCCCGCGGTAAGTCCGACGCCAGGCGAAATGATCGAGGTGTGCGCGAGCGCCGTTGCGAGGTGATCGAAAATTGCGGACGCTGGAATGATCGTGTCGGCCCTGTCAGGTCTGAGGTTGAACGTGTCGCGCCGATCCGCCGTAGTCATTGCCGACATGCGCTTGCGCAGTGTCTGCATTGACGCGACGTCAATCACGCGATCGTATCCGGGGGTAGGTTCTTTTCGCGGGGAGAGCTCCGCGAGCGTTTCGACGTTGCCGCCGGTGCCGACGATGATGTCAATTTTCCTTCCCCTTAACTCAACAAGCGCCGAGGCGAGCGCGCGATCAATGGCTTCGTCGAGCAAGCGCGTGCGTGTTTCGTCGACTTGTTTCGTGTTGCGCAAGTAGGTGTCAATCAACCTTACGGTTCCAATAGGTAATGAAGTTGACAATTGATGCTCGCCGTGATCAAGGAGCGTCAGTTCAGTCGAACCTCCCCCGACGTCGACCAAGAGCGCACTGAGTCCGGACAAGGGGAGCTTTCGCCTTACCGCGAGCTGAATCAAGCGGGCCTCTTCGATGCCCTCGATCATTTCGAGGTCGATGCCGGCCTCCCGTCTCGCACGCTCTGCGAGGGTGGCGCCATTTTTTGCTTCTCTTGCGGCGCTGGTCGCAACGGCGCGATACGCATCGACCTTTGCGTTGTCGATTACGCTCCGAAACTCCCGAAGGGCGGCACACGCTTGACCAATCGAGTTGGGGCTTAGCTTGCCGGAAACGAACACGTCGCTTCCGAGTCGAACCGATGCTCGCACGCTGGCGACCTCGGTCCAAGCAGCGCCCTCTATGGGGGTCGGCGCCAGCAGCGAAAGCTGCTCACTCGTGGGAACGTTTAGCGGATCGCGAGGTGCACTCGCCTCGATGATGCGCAGGCGGAGGGCGTTCGAGCCAACGTCGATGGCAGCGAAGCGAGGCATCTGTACAACGCTGTATCACGCATCGTGCGGCTTGAGGGAGCGTTACTCGGGACCCTCTCGCCCGAGCCGATGAAGGCCGAACCCGCACACAATCCACGCAACGACCAAGCCCACGCTCGCCGAGGTCCGCACATCCTTTGACGTCGCGGTGCCGCCATCGATGAGGCAGACAACGGCGAGGGTGGCGCCAAACGCAAATACAAGTTGGGGTTTGGGTCGGGTCATGGCTCGCTATGAAGGACGGCGACAGCGACGTCGCCTCCGAGTCTGGGCATGACGGCTACTGCGTAGGCGAATTTTCTGCCAGTAATCGTCAAGTTACTAGACGACAAGCCCGCCGTCGCCTTTGCGAAGACACCCTCGGCCTTGAGGGCGTCGACATTGACCGCTGGAACTTTGGGCGCAGGAAAGAGCTCGTTTGGCGTCGCGAGCACGACATAGAAGATAGGAACGATGTCGCCGCCTTTTGGGGCGCCTCGGACTCGTTCTGACCAGTGACTCTTGAGCGCCTCGTGCAGTCGATACGCGTACTCGGCGAGTGAGATGGTCGTCACAAAGTAACCATTTATGTTACCTTTCGTGTCGCGGAGCGCCGATGTAGCGACGTACGCGCCTTCCTGCTTACCCTTTCGTTCACGCGGAAGGACGTTGCCCGAAAGGGGCATCGTTTTTGTCCCCTCGAAGACGCGCTGCATGTCCTGCCCGACTGGGTTGCCCGCAAAGGGGTCCTTCTCAGCGTCGGTAGCAAGCCACTTGCCCTCGAGGTTTGCCACGCCGAATACGACGGTCTTGGCACTGTTGAGGTCGAGCACCTGCCTTCGCACGGTGGCAATCTCCGTAGCCGTGCGCTTGCTGAGATCGTCTCCTCCAAGTCGCTTCGCGCCCTCCGGGAGACCGCGTTCGAGCTCCGCGACGTCGGACTCAGAAGTATGGACAAGAAAATTGACGTCTTCGCGCGCAAGGCGTTCGTTCGCATCGCTCCCCGATTTGGTGCAGCTGGTCATTCCAACCATCGCGAGCACAATGAAGGCCTTCATGGGCGGAGACGATAGCAATGACCTGCGACTTCGGCAGAACAAAGGGGTAAATAGCTGCCCCGAAGGTTCGGTCCGATGAGTGCATTTCACCCCCACGTTGCGCGCTGGTTTGAGTCGCGATTCGCGGCTCCAACCGAAGTGCAGCGTTTGGGCTGGGCCGAAATTGCCACCAAGCGGAACGTGTTGCTCGCCGCTCCGACTGGATCAGGAAAAACGCTCGCAGCGTTTTTGTATTCGATTCATCGATTGGTCTCGCTCGCCGCCGCGGCATCGCTCGAGGACCGCACGTACGTGATCTATGTGTCGCCGCTGAAAGCGCTCAGCAACGACATCGAGAAGAACCTACGTGGTCCACTCGCCGAGATTGAGGCTCTCGCCAGCGAA
>JAHFDY010000181.1 GCA_023248735.1 Myxococcales bacterium | reverse complement strand
TCCGTTGACCGAGCTGCTGACGAAGGAGGCCACGCATGAGGGAAAGGCTGCGGCCGACAACGGCGAGGACGATGACGCACGCGAGCTCGAGCGCGACCCATTTTGCGGTGACGTGCCGATCGGTTGCCAGCTGGGTGCGCGCGGCGATAACGATCGCATCGATGAGATGCTTGCCAACCCACGCGATAGACGTCGGCACGACGCCTGCAGTCAGGCTGCCCACGGCGAGACCCACCGTAAGCCGACGGTTCGTTGACCAAACAAGCGAGAGGGCTCGACCCGTGTACGTGAAGACACCGAGATAGCGTGTGACGGAAGCTTCGTCGGCCATGGCCGCAAATACCTAACACTTCGCGCCCGCTCGGGAGGCCCGGTTCACCGTCTTCTCAAACAGAAGCGCGAATTTCCATTGCGCAATGGAACTCTCGCGCGTCCCATGCGTCGAACCGAATCGCCCCCGGGCAAGAGGAACAGATCATGGCGTACAGAGCATGGATTCCCGTTGGCTTGTTTGCACTTCTGGCGGTCGGCTGTCCGGGACCGAAGGCAGTTCCGCCAACAAGCCACGGCAAAGTCACCGCTCACGAGGAGGCACCCTGGGCAGGCGAAGGGCTCAAGCTTAGTGACGGCGACGACGACGTCGTCGGTGCACGAACACATGCGGCGGAAACTAGGCCGCTGTCGCAACAAGAGACCCACGCCATTCTCGCTCGCTTGCCGAAGCTGCAAGGGGAAGCAGGCGACGAGAAGACGTTTTCGTTGCGAGCGAAGTCGTTACCGCCGCCTCGAACCGGCAAGACAATTGACGAACCCTTTCCGCCGAAGCCCGGACCCGAGGCTCCCGTCGTTTCGTCAAGTAACTTACGTGTCGAGCGGCACGCGCCCGAAGGCGACGTTCCGATGGTGCCCAACGTGTCGCTCACGTTCAGCGCTCCGATGGTTGCCGTCACTTCGCACGACGATGTCGCGAAGACCAAGCCAGCGACGCTCACACCCGAGCCGCCCGGACGCTGGGAGTGGCTGGGCACACAAACTCTTCTCTATAAGCCCATCGATCGCATGCCGATGGCAACCGACTACACGGTGCTTGTTCCCACCGGCACGAGGTCGGCGACCGGAGCTACCCTCGCCGAGAGCGTGCAGTGGAAGTTCGCGACCCCAGCGGTCACGGTCGTGCGATCGCACCCCCAAGGTCAGACGTCGCTCGAGCCCTTAATGCTGGTTGAGTTCGATCAAGCGATCGATCCCAATGCGGTACTCGCGACGACCGAGCTCAAAGGCTCCGTCGTCACCCCCATTCGGCTCGCCACCGAGGACGAAATTAAGAGCGATCCGGAGCTCAAAGAGCGAGTGAAAGACATCAAAGCGCGACAGTGGATCGCGCTTCGCGCGGAGGGCAAGCTCACACCCGACACGAGCTATTCCGTTCACCTCAAGGCCGGGACCCCCTCTGCGGAAGGGCCCAAGAAGACCACGACCGATCAGTCGTTCTCGTTTCGAACACGAGGCGAGTTCTTGGTGAAGAAGGCACAGTGCAATTGGGGAGACAAGCCCAAGCCCTGCGTGCCCGGACAGGCGATATGGCTCGAGCTTTCGAATCCGATCGACCTCGAAAAATTTGACCCTGCGCTCGTTGGCATCACACCTGCGATTGACGACGCGAAGATTGAGGCAAGCGGGAACCGTATCTATGTTCGCGGCCGCACAAAGGGCCGCACCACGTATGCGATCACCGTCGGAGTGGGGCTCACGGACACGTATGGCCAGACACTTGCGCGCGCAGGGAACGAATCAGTGAAGATCGACTCGGCGGACACCGCGCTCCTACGCGAGTATCGCTCAGAGCTCATTCTCGAGCCCGCAGCGAAGGGAACGTTTCCCCTTCACAGCATTAACCTTTCGAAGTTCCGCGTGCGGCTCTACTCGGTGAACGCAACGTCCGAGCACGTCAAGCAGTTCACGACGTTCCGAGATTACTACCACAACGACCTCGACAAGCGCCCTTCTCCACCCGGCAAACTCGTGAGCGACACGCAAGTCGGACCCAAGAAGAGCGACGACGAGATTGTCGAAACCAAAATCGATCTCGCGCCTGCGCTACGAAACGGCGTCGGTCAGGTATTGCTGATCGCCGAAGACCCAAGCGCAAAGAAGGAGCGCTACGGACTCAAAGAAGAAGTGTGCGTCTGGATTCAAGTCACGCGCCTTGGCCTCACGACGATCATCGATCCTGACAACATCGTCGCATGGACGACTTCTCTCGATTCTGGCGCACCCGTCGGCGACGTCGACGTTGGATTTGACACACCAACGCACGGCAAGAGCAATGCGGAGGGCATCGCGAAAATTCCACACGGCCCTGGGATTCTCGTTGCAACGAAGGGCGACGACACCATTTTTGCGCAAAGCCTCGGCTACGTGACCCGGCCGACGGGAGACGACCTGCGGTTTCTCTTTGTGACCGGGCGATCACTTTACAAGCCAGGCGAGGACGTTCAGTACAAGGGGTGGGTACGTCGATCGGCGGCAGGCCAAAAGGGTGACTTGCTGCCGCCAGACGAGTGGGTCGGATCAACGCTGAACTACAGAGCATTCGACGGCAGGCATAGCGAGATTGCAAAGGGTGAACTGAAGCTTGGCACCGCAGGCTCGTTTGACTTCGCTTACAAACTTCCGAACAACGCGAACCTCGGCAACGGTCAGGTGCAGTTCTTCCGCGGCACGGAGATCGTGTACTCGACCTTCATTCGCATCGACGAATACCGACGGCCCGAATTTGAAATGACCTCGAGCGTCTCGGAAGGTCCGCACATCGTCGGCCAGAAGGCGATCGTCACCGCCGCGGCGAAGTACTTCGCGGGCGGAGGCCTTCCGAACACCGACGTCAATTGGTCGGTATCGATGAACGAGACATCGTTTGCACCACCGAACCGAGGTGACTTTGTGTTCGGACCCCAACATGAGTTCGATCACTTCTCCTACGAGGATTCCGCTTGGGGAGGTGGCTTCGGATACGGCCACCGTGGCGCGCAGAAACCCAACCGGACGAAGGAATGGAAGGGCCGCACCGGACCGACAGGCGAGCACAAATTGCGCGTTGACTTCGGCGCGGTCGAGACCTCGTTTCCGCAGTCGATTTCGATCCATGCGTCGGTCCAAGATGTAAACCGCCAAGCCTGGACCACGAACAGCTCGATTCTACTCCACCCGAGCGACCAATATGTCGGCTTGAGGTCGAAGAAGGGCTTCGTGCGCGAGGGCGAACCCATCGTGATGGAAGCTATCGTCACAAATCTCGGTGGCGAGGCGGTTACCGACCGCGCCGTGGAAGTGCGAAGCGCACGCCTCGATTGGCAACAGAAGGGACGCAGTCACAAAGAGGTCGAGGTCGATGCCCAAGCATGCGCGATCAAGTCGGGCAAAGACGCCGTCTCGTGTTCGCTCCCCACTTCGCGCGGTGGCCAATACCGCGTGACCGCAATCGTAACGGACGAAAAGGGACGCAAGAACAAGACGCAGCTTCGATATTGGGTCACTGGCGGCGCGCCTGATTCGCGCAACGTCGACGCCGACAAGGTCAAGCTCGTTGCCGATAAGAAGGAGTACCGCGCGGGCGACACCGCCGAGGTGCTCGTCGTCGCACCGTTCTTCCCAGCAGAGGGCGTGCTCACACTTGCGCGCGAGGGGTTCATCGAAACACGTCGCTTCACGATGAGGAGCGCCGCGGAGCCTCTACGGGTGGCCATCGACGGCGCGTACATGCCCAACCTCCACGCCCGCGTCGATCTCGTTGGGATGAAGACGCGGCTCGGTGCCCAGGGGCTACCCGACTCTTCGCTTCCGAAGCAACCTGCGTTCGCCACGGGAGAAGTGAACCTCGTGATCCCCCCACTCGCGCGCGAGCTCAAGGTAACGGCGACGCCTCGGAGCGCGAAGGTGGAGCCGGGAGCGAAAACGTTCGTCGACGTTGAGGTGCATGATGCCTCCGGCGCCCCAATCCCCAACGCGGACGGCGTTCTTGTGATGGTGGACGAAGCTCTGCTAGCGCTCTCGCCGTATGCACTCCCGAAGCCGATGGACATTTTCTACCGCCATCGAGAAGCCCTGCTTTCGGGATCGGAAGCGCGTCGCTCAGTGCTTCTCGCCAAGCTCGATCGCGTAACGTTAGGCGACGAAGAAAAGAGCGTCGACGGAAGCAACAAAGACTCGCCAAGCAACGGTCCACACCCGCCACCGATGGCGGCCCCAACGATGGCGGCGAGCGGAATGGCGGCGAACGGGAGATCGTCGGGCATAATCACCCTCGAAGAAATCGCAATCGTTTCGGATCCCAGCGGCGGCCGTCCGATCGCGGTGCGCAGCAATTTTTCAACCGTCGCCGCTTGGCTGCCTCACATCACGACCGACGCTCGTGGCCGAGCCGAGGTGGCAGTCAAGATTCCTGACAATCTGACGCGCTACCGCATCATGGTCGTGATGTCCGACACCACGACGCGATTCGGCTCAGGCGAGAACACTGTCACCGCTCGCCTTCCGCTCATGGTGCGCCCGTCTCCTCCTCGGTTCCTCAATTTTGGCGACACATTCGACCTGTCAATCGTGCTGCAAAATCAAACCGACAAGCCGCTTGACGTTCAACTCGCGGCGCGGGCGGTTAACGCATCGCTTATCGAACCGCTTGGGCGGGTTGCTGCCGTACCCGCGAACGATCGCGTCGAAGTACGCTTGGCGGCACGCGCGGAAAAGCCCGGAACGGCGCGCTTCCAGATCGGCGTTGCCGCCGGCGCCTATGCCGACGCGAGTCAGATCAATTTTCCCGTGTGGACACCGGCGACCACTGAAGCGTTTGCAACCTATGGAACCATCGACAACGGTGCCGTCGTTCAACCGGTTTCAATGCCTACAAATGCGGTGCGCGAATTTGGCTCGCTGGACGTAAGCACATCGTCAACAGCTCTGCAGGCTCTGACCGATGCGGTGCTCTATCTCGTCAAGTACCCTTACGAATGCAATGAACAGCGCGCATCACGAATCCTCGCAATCGCGTCTCTTCGCGATGTCCTCACCGCATTCAAGTCCGAGGAGCTCCCGTCGCCCGAAGCGATGATCGAAAGCGTTGCTCTCGATCTCAACCAACTGAAAATCAAGCAGCAGCCAGACGGGGGTTGGGGCTTTTGGCGAGACGAGTCATGGCCTTACCTCAGCGTGCACATTGCGCACGCACTGTCGCGCGCGAAGGAAAAGGGATTCACCGTAGACGCAAACATGACGAACCGCGCGGCCGCCTACCTTGCGGCAATCGAGTCGCACATCGATTCCACGTACTCACCTGAAGCACGTCGCGCGATCATTGCCTACGCGCTCTACGTACAGAAACAGATGGGCAAGCCGAATCCGACGAAGGCAAAGGCGCTAATCAAGGATGCTGGCGGCGTCGACAAGACACCGCTCGAAGCGCTCGGGTGGCTACTTCCTACCCTCGTCGATGACAAAGCACCGGAAGTTCTCCCCATTGTGACGCGCTTCCAGAACAGCCTGACCGAGACCGCTGGCGCCGCGCACTTTACGACTTCCTATTCCGAGTCGAATCACCTGCTCCTACACTCCGACCGACGCACCGACGGTGTGCTCCTCGAAGCGCTGATTCATGCGGACCCGAAGAATACGGTCATCCCTAAGCTTGTGACTGGCCTCCTCGGGCACCGAAAGGCCGGACACTGGTCGAACACGCAAGAGAACGCGTTCGTACTCATCGCGCTCGACCGGTATTTCAACGCGTACGAGAAAGCGACGCCCGACTTCGTTGCGCGCGCGTGGCTAGGCGGTGACTTCGTGAGCGAACATGCCTACCGCGGTCGATCGACGGATCGTGATCAAGTGTCGATTCCGCTCTCGTTTCTCGCAAAGAAGGATGGCTCGCAAAATCTGACACTCGCGAAGGACGGCCCAGGCCGCATGTATTTCCGCATCGGAATGAACTACGCGCCGAGTGATCTCACGCCGCCTCCGGTTGATCACGGCTTTACGATCGCGCGACGTTACGAATTCGTCGACAAGGCGGAGGACGTCAAGCAAGACGAAGCCGGCGTGTGGCACGTGCGGGCCGGAACACGCGTGCGGGTGCGCCTCCAAATGGTTGCAACTGCGAGGCGCTACCACGTCGCACTTGTCGATCCGATGCCGGCGGGATTCGAAGCGCTCAACGCGTCGCTTGGCGGCACTGAGCCCATTCCCGTGGGTGTGGCCGCGACAAATGGCGGTAGGCACGCATGGTGGCGGTGGAGTTCACGCTGGTACGAGCACGAGAATATGCGCGATGAGCGCGTCGAGGCCTTCGCCTCGCTTCTATGGGAAGGCGTTCATGAATACGTGTACGTCGCGCGCGCTACGACGCTTGGACACTTCGTGGTGCCGCCCACGAAGGCGGAAGAAATGTATGCCCCCGAAACGTTTGGTCGCGGCAAGGGCGACCGGGTGAATGTGGAATGACAAGGGACACCGCTCACTCGCGTCGAATGGCCATACGAGCGAATTCACGCCGTGAAGCCACGGACGCGTATCGCGCGACTTCGAACTTCGCGTAGCCTGCTCGTTTCAACAACGGGGGTCATCATGCGCAAGTTGATTTCAAAAAGTGCCGATGCTGTTCGACTCAATCGTCGCGATTTCATTCGTGGCTCCGCGACCATCGTCGGCGCCTCGGGGCTCATGGCGGCAGGGATCGGTTGCTCGTCGTCACCCACCGCCGATGCAGGAGCCGCTGCAGATGGCGCCGCGAATGCCGATGGATCGGTCACGCCCGATTCGGGGACGCCCACCGCGAATTGTAAGACTAACGGCACGAAGCCGACAATCGCCGACAACCATGGTCACGCGCTCACGGTGTCGAAGGAGGACGTCGCGGCTGCCGTCGAGAAGGTCTACGACATCAAGGGCACTGCCCCTCACGCGCACTCCGTGACTGTGACCGCGGCGAACTTCGCAACGCTCGCGACGAACACGTCAATTACATTGACGAGTACGAGCGCCGAAGCACACACACACAGCATTACTGTCGCGTGCGCGTAGGACGTCGCCACGGAGTCGCTCGGCTGACTCAGTAGTCGGCGCAGGTACCCAAAAAATCGAGGCTTTTTGTATTCTCGTTGACTAGACTGACTGGTCGGTCTAGTCACTCGTCGCTCAATGACGGCCCGAGAAAGCGCAGTCGACGTGGCCACGCGCAAGGCGGCGCCCAAGAAGCGATCGATCCCGCCGTCGGACAAGAAAGCGCTCATCCGCAACGCGGCCTTTCTGTCCTTTTCGCGGCATGGCTACCACCAAGCAACCGTCGACAACATCTGTTCCGCTGCGCGCGTCTCGAAGGGTTCCTTCTATTGGTACTACGAGAGCAAGCAGGCGCTCTTCCTCGACATCCTCGAAGTGTGGGCGCACGAAGTCGACGCACTTCTCACGAAGCAGTTTGAAGCAGCGTTGAGCAGTGCGACGCCATTCGAAGACATGACGGCAGCGCTCGAACGTGAAGCGAAACGCAACCGACGCATCATTCCGATTTGGCTCGACTCACTTTCGCAGCTGAGTCGCGAACCCGAGATCAAGGAAGGTCTCGCGCGCTTCCATCGCAGCATCCGGACAACGCTCACGCGTCTCCTCAAGCCCGCCCTGTTTCGCGGCAAGAGCGAGGCCGACTGCGACGCACTGTCAGGCTGCATGGTGGCGTGCTTCATGGGGCTTCTCTGCCAAGACCAGGTCGACCCGACTGGCGCAAGCTTCACGAAGCAAATCCGCTTCTTCATGACGACCCTTCAACAACTCGTCGAGCAATCGCAGCGCTGACGGAGACAAATCCGAGCATGGACTCAATCGATCTTTCACATTCGAACGACCTCACACATTTGCTGCCCGGTCTGCACGCCGACGCGGAGGCGATCGCGTTGCTCACGGACCTTTGGCGCACATTGCCCGCGCTACATCACCAAACGCAGACGCCACCATCGGTCGCACGCGCGCTGCTTACGCGTATCGGGGATGAAGCCTCAGCGTGGGAATCGCCTCGACTCAAAGCTGCGCGTGAAGCGCTCGAGCTCTTCGTGGACGGGCCGAGTGTGCGCCAGACCGTCTCTGCCCTCATCAATCAGGCTGCCAACAATGAACTCACGTTCGCACTCAACTTCGGAGGACAGGGACTCCTGTATCTCGACGAGCTCGCGGGCCTCACCGCGCGCAGTCCGGCGGCGCGCTCGGTAGTCAAGACGGTGAACGATCGACTCGCAAGCCAGGTTTCGTCACTGCCCGCACCTCTCGAGGCTGTACTCGAAGGCGGCATTGATCTCGAGCGCTGGCTCGCAGAACCGTTCTCGCGACCAAACAATGCGGCTCTTGCCCGCGCGCCTTTGTCGATGGCGCTCATCTTCACGACCCAAGCCGCGCAGTTCGTCGCGTTGCTTGAACGCGGCTACGACACTCACGCATTCTACAGCCACGTTGCGGGTGCGGCCGGTCACAGCCAAGGATTCGTCGCCGCGGTCTTC
>JAHFDY010000180.1:5396-8586 GCA_023248735.1 Myxococcales bacterium | reverse complement strand
CTTCTTAAACTTAGACAGCGACTCACTCTCGGGTGCGCCTGGCATCGTCTTCGAGACCATTTCGTTGAACGTCGCCCCATGAATGAGATCGAGAGGGTCGATGACGTTGCCCTTCACCTTGCTCATCTTGTCGCCGGTCTCGTCAACAATGAGTCCGTGGAGGAGGATGCGTTTGAACGGAGGCTCACCCATAAAGTGAATGCCGAACATCATCATGCGGGCGACCCAGAAGAAGAGAATGTCGTAGCCAGTTTCGAGATCACTCGCGGGGTAGAACTTGCGCAAGGCCGGTGTTTCGTTCGGCCATCCAAGCGTCGAAAATGGCCAGAGTGCGCTCGAGAACCAGGTGTCGAGTACGTCAGGGTCTTGCGTCCACTCGGAGGTGCAAGCCGCAGGCCTCTGCCGCGCAACGACGATCTCACCATCGGGTCCGTGCCACGCGGGGATCTGATGGCCCCACCAAAGCTGGCGGGAAACGCACCAATCCTGAATGTTCGCGAGGAAGTGGTCGTACGTTTTCTTCCACTCGACGGGGATGATCTCGGTCTTGCCCGTACTCACCGCTTCGAGCGCTGCAGTGGCCATGGCTTCCATCTTGCAGAACCATTGGGTCGAGATCATCGGCTCCACGACTCCGCCGGACCGCTGACACTTGGGTAGCGAAAGCACGTGGGGCTTGGCGCCTCGTGCGAGGCCCCTTTCGTCGAGCGCCTTCTTGACGGCGGTGCGCGCGCGCTTTCGTTCGAGACCTTGAAACTCGCATCCGTTCTCGTTCACAGTGCCATCGAGGTTCAAGATGTTGATCTCGGGAAGACTGTGACGCTTGCCGGTGGCGAAGTCGTTGAAGTCGTGCGCGGGCGTGACCTTCACCGCGCCGGTGCCGAACTTCGGGTCGACCAAGATGGCGTCGGTGATGATTGGAATCTTGCGGTCGACAAACGGATGGTCAAGAAACTTGCCGTGTAGATGCGTGTATCGTGGGTCATCTGGGTGCACAGCCACCGCCGTGTCGCCGAGCATCGTCTCAGGGCGCGTCGTCGCGACGACGATTTCATCGCTCGACCCGCTCACTTTGTATGCGAATTCAAAGAGTTCGCCGTTGGCGCCTTCTTCGTTGTCGACCTCAAGATCGCTGAGGGCGGTCTGGCATTCGGGACACCAGTTGATGAGTCGCGTTGCGCGGTAGATGAGACCTTGCTCATAAAGACGCACGAAGGCTTCGGTGACGGATGCGCTCATGTCGGCGTCCATCGTGAACTTTGATCGCTTCCAATCGGCCGAGACGCCCATCACACGTTGCTGCTTTTGAATGCGGCCACCGCTTTCGGCCTTCCACTTCCATACCCGCGCGACGAATGCTTCGCGGCCAAGGTCGTGCCGCGTCTTGCCCTCACGTTGCAACTGCTTCTCGACGACCGTTTGCGTGGCGATGCCCGCGTGGTCCATACCGGGCTGCCACAGCGTGTTCTTGCCGCACATGCGGTGGTAGCGCGTGAGTGCGTCCTCAAGCGTGCAGAAGAAAGCATGCCCCATATGCAACGAGCCGGTTACATTGGGCGGTGGCATCGGAATGACGTACGTGGGCCGCTTGTCGGTCTCGTCATCGGAGGCATCAAAGACGCCGTTCTCTTCCCAAAACGTGTACCAGCGCTCCTCGACAGCAGCGGGTTCATAGGGCTTGTTCAAATCGGCTTCTGGGTGCTGACCGCTCATGGTTTGACGAGTTTTATCAAATGTTTCACCGGTTAGGGCGGTGATAGCCTCTTTCGCCATGAGCGAGCTCCGCATTGACAATCCATTCGGTGGGCAGGACACGGTTGTTCCTAAAACGTCCGGTAACGAAATTGATGCGATGTTGACCGGCGCTAAGGCAGCCCAAAAGCAGTGGCGAACAACGACCCTTGCCGATCGCCTCGCACTTGCGGAGGGCGCGCTGGGCGCAATGATCGCGAGCACGGAATCAATCGCTGCAGATATTTCGAACATGATGGGTAAGCCGCTTACCCAAGCGCGCGGCGAAGTGAATGGGATGGTTGAACGCGCACAAACGATGATGCGCCTCGCACCCGATGCACTTGCCGATATTCACCTGCGCCCAAAGGAAAAGTTCGAGCGGCGTATCGTCAAAGAAGCGCTCGGCGTCGTTCTCGACATGCCGGCATGGAACTATCCTTTGCTGACGGCGGTCAACGCGGTGTTTCCAGCTGTACTCGCCGGCAACGCAGTCGTGATTCGTCACTCGCCACGATCGCTATTGTGCGGCGAGCACTTTGCGCGGGCATTTCGCAAAGCGGGTGCGCCGGATCGCCTCGTGCAGGCCGTGATGTGCGATCACCAAGTCGCCGAAGGGCTCGTGAGCGACTCGCGCATCGACCATGTTGTCTTCACAGGCTCGACGTTCGGTGGTCATCGCATTCAACTCGCGGCGAAAGAGCGGTTTCTGCATCCAGCGCTCGAGCTCGGAGGGAACGATCCGGCTTACGTTGCCGCCGATGCGGACGTGGACAAGGCAGTTGACAATCTCGTCGACGGCGCTTGTTACAACGCAGGGCAAAGCTGCTGTGCGGTCGAGCGTATCTACGTGCACGCGAGCGTCTACGAGGCGTTTCTTGAGAAGGCCAAGGTGCTCGTTTCTGGGTACGTGATGGGCGACCCGTTTGACGCGAAGACATCTCTCGGTCCGATCGCGCAGCCTCATCACGTGGGTGAGCTTGAGGCATTTGTTGCGGATGCCGCTGCCAAAGGCGCGCACGTGATCGCAGGCGGAAGCCGCGCCTCACTCAGCGGGCGAGGTCGGTTTTTTCAGGCAACACTCCTTGGTAATTGTAACCACGATATGAACATTTTTAGGGGCGAGTCTTTTGGACCCATTGTTTCCGTCATGAAGGTTAGTACCGATGAGATGGCGCTCGAAAAGATGAATGACTCGTCGCTCGGTCTCACCGCGAGCGTGTGGACGTCCGATCGCGAGCGCGCAAGCAGATTCGCGAGTGCTCTCGAGTGCGGTACTGTCTACATGAACCGATGTGATTCGCTCGATCCGGAGCTGCCATGGGTCGGCGTCAAGGACAGCGGTCGCGGCGTTTCACTCAGCGCGCTCGGATTCGACGCGCTCACGCGACCAAAGTCGATTCACTTTCGACTGGCTTGGTAGAAGCACGCCTCACTTGTAGTCGGTGGACCCGGTCGC
>JAHFDY010000180.1:0-5296 GCA_023248735.1 Myxococcales bacterium | reverse complement strand
GTGGAACATGCATTGAGGGCGGCGAAGAGGATGGTCGTCGTAGCGAGGATTGGCTGGCGCATGACGAGTACGCTATCACGCGCGACTCGCGCTCCGGGCCGACTCCAAGAAACGCTCTGCGAGTGGCGGCAGCGTTCGCCGGCTTGAGTAGAAGAGACCGAACGTACGCTCAATCACACCGAACGACAGCCAGTCGAGTGCAACCAGGTCACGGCGAGCGCCAGCAGCAGCGACGATCGATGCGGGCAGGTAGCCCACAGCCAGGCCGCGTCGCACGAGGCTTAGCCGCAGATCGAGGCTCTGCACGACCCAAACCGCACCGAAGTGTTCGCGCAACAACCCGCGTCGCCGCGTTGCCGTCGGTGCGTCGAGGTGGCTTGTGACCAAGGTCTCGCGAGCGAGCGCCGAAACGCCCTCTTTGCGTAGGAGAGAGAGACGCGGTGAGCGTCCCGAGTAGAGAACCATGCGCTGTTTTCCAAGCGGGTGGACGACGAGTCCCGCCATTGCGCGCGCGAATGGACCAAGCCCGAGCTCGAACCGACCGTCGGCCACGGCGGCGATGATCTGACGGCTGGGCAGTGTTTCGAATTGGAACGCCGCGCTCGGGTGATTCACAACGAAACGTGCAACCAGTTCTGGCAGCAGTTCGCGCGAAAGCGCTTGGGAGGCGGCGAGCGAGACGATGCCAACACCGCCGTCGCGTAATGCCCCAAGTTGCCGGGCGAGCAGATCGCGGCGACCGAGCACGTCGACTGCGTGGTCGTAGACACGAAGGCCCGCAGCGGTGAGCGTCGGTGGTCGGCCGCGATCGAGAAGTGTTGTGCCGAGCTCGGTCTCGAGGCGCCGCACGGCCTGACTTACGGCCGATTGGCTCAAGTGGACCCGTTTGGCGGCACGCCCAAAACCGCGTTCGTCGACCACAGCGCGCAGGATTTGCAGCTCATCGTCGGTCATAAGCAAATCGAATGATACGATAAATAGATGCCGTTTCACAGATGGAAGCATTAGCGGCAGATTGGACTCCAAGGAGGCAGTCCATGGAAAGTGCAGTTGCGGATCCCCCACGCGGGCTCGCTGGTGTTGCAGTAACGATCACGCGCATTTCCGAAATCGACGGTGCTCGCGGCGAGTTGCGCTACCGGGGCTATGCGATCGAATCTCTGGCCATGCGCCCCTTTCTCGAGGTGGTGGGCCTTGTCATCGATGGTGAGCTGCCCGACGACCGTTCTATCAAGCAAGTTGAGGGTTTCCTTTCGACGGAACGCGCGATGACGCCAGCGCAGGCGGCGCTTCTTTCGGTGCTACCGCGGGATACGCATCCGATGACGATGCTCGAAGTTGCGTTGCCGCTTGGCGACAGCGCTGAGCAGAAACGGGCGCCGGTGAATCGGTCACGCGCCGACCAGCGGCAAGTCCTCCTCGCGCTCGCCGCGAAGGTGCCGACTCTCGTGGCCGCCTGGCTGCGGATTCGCGTGGGGCTAAGTGCGATCGATCCGGATCCAGCGCTGCCGATTCATGCCGACTTTCTGCGCATGCTCACGGGCAAGAGGCCGATGGCCGAAGAGGTGGCGCTCCTCGACGCGACGCAGATCTTGCAAATGGAGCACGGGCTTAACGCGTCGACCTTCGCGGCACGGGTGGTGGCGTCGACGCTGGCGCCGATGTCGATGGCGCTGTCGGCGGCTGTCGCTGCGCTGTTTGGTCCGCTGCATGGTGGTGCTGATGAGGCTGCATACAAGATGGCGTTGGCGATCGGCGATCCGGACGGGGTGCCGGCTTGGGTTGATGCGACGCTTGCGCGCAAGGAGAAAATCATGGGCCTCGGGCATCGCGAGTATCGCGTCGTCGATCCCCGCGCTGTCGTGCTGCGTGAACTTGCGCATCGGGTCGCCGCGGCCAAAGGTCTTCTGCCGGTACTGAGGACTTTGTCGCGCGTTGATGATTACGCCGCTGAGCACTTCGCGAAGGAGGGCAAGGCGATCCGTGCCAACGTCGAGTTTTACAAGGGCGCCGTGTTTGCATCGCTGGGCCTGCCGCCGGACGCGTTCACTGCGCTCTTCGTTATGGCGCGCATCTACGGATGGGGCGCGCACATTCTCGAGCTGTGGGATGACCACGCGCTCTATCGGCCATCAGCGATCTATCGCGGTGAGCCGCTGCGTGAAATTGCGCAAGCAACTTGACGATTGAATGCTCTTCACCGTCCAAGCGTATCGGTTACTCCCTGCTTGCATCGCTCAACGCAGGCTGGGTCGTCGGCGCATTGGGTCGCACAGTCCCTCATTTTGCCACGACTCTTCGCGCAGTTCGGATCGCGTTCGCACTTCATGGGATCGCGCGCAGCCGCGGCCTCGATCGAATGACAGCCGCTAAGAAGCATGGCGACAAAAATGAGCGCGCGCATGTGGATCAACGTGCAGCCGATGTGCGGTCCCGTAAAGAGCGGATGAGGAGTAGCGGTCACCGATCGGCGGTCAAGCGCGTGATTTCTTCCCGAATCATCGTTTCGGCAAGCGGGGGTACGACTTCCCAAACGACACGCTCGACCACGTCGCGCGAGAGCGCCAAAACCGCGTTGACTTGGTCTGCGGTCAGCCCCAACGCTCGGAGTTTGCCTTCGAAGTCACCTGCGGCGTTTGAACCCACCTGATTCCAGACCACTCCCGGACTCATGGGAGGTGACGACGGAGCGGCAGGAATGACCGAAATCGCCTCTGCCATGGGTCTTGGCGGCGGCCGTGGTGGCGTCGCTTGCGCAGGGGGCATCGTCGGTGCTGCGGGGACTGGCGTTCTTGCGCTCACGACGGGAGGCTCGGAGCGTGTCGGGGCTTGCGCGCGCTTGGCGACGGCAGATCGCACGCGATCGATGAGTTGCTGCGTATCGAAGGGCTTATCGATGAACTCCTCGGCTTTCACCTCGCGGCCGCGGGCTTCGTCGAACGGATGGTGCCGACTCGTGAGCAAGACCATCGCTGACGACGGTGAGCGTCGCCGAAGTTCGCGCGCCAGGTCGTAGCCGTCAGCGGGATCGAGGTACGTGTCGATCAAGATAACAGCGGGTTGGACCGCAACCTCACGAAGCGCACTTTCGGCCGAATCCGCCGTAATTACCCGGAATTCTTCACCGGCAAAAGTGAGCTCGTAAGCCTTGCGCATTGTGACGCTGTCATCGACGGCGAGGAGCACTTTAGTCACGTGGATGATCTCCAGAGTGGGCAGCGACCCGCGGATCGCGAACGCTGTGAATACGATTGTGCAAACCCGGCGAGCAACGTGTCAAGCTCGCGACTACCATGGGAGCGCATCGCGGCGAAGGTCACAAGCATTTGGATCATTGTGTGCGCGATTTGCTTGCAACTTCGTGGGAAAAGGCGCGCAAGGCGATCGAACGCGGGCAAATTTTCGTCGACGGCGTGGCTGAGACCGACACTCGTGCACTCGTTCGAGAAGGTGCGGACATCGTCTACAAGCCGCACGCCAAGCGCGCGAGCGTGGGCCTGGAGCCGCGCGTGGTGCATCTCGATAGTCAGGTCGTGGTCCTTAACAAGCCAGCCGGAATGTCGACCATTCCCTATGAAGATGAACGTGGAACGCTGGACGAATGGACGCGCAAGGAGCTTCAAAGGCGAACGAAGGAAAAGGGAAGGCCGTCGCTCGGCGTGGTTCATCGGATCGACAAGGAGACAAGTGGCCTTCTCGTTTTCACCCGCACCTGGCTCGCGAAAGAGTCACTGTCGTCGCAATTTCGATCGCACACCGTTGACCGTCGTTACCTCGCGCTGGTGCACGGTGTCGTGACCTCACAAACGATTCGTTCGCACCTGATCGAGAACCGCGGAGATGGTCTCAAGGGTTCTTTCGAGCACACCATCGGCAAGAGGCAGCCGAACCTCAAACCCAATGGGCAAATCGCGATCACGCACATCGAGCTCATCGAACGCCTTTCTGGCGCGTCGCTCGTTCAATGCCGACTCGAAACGGGACGGACGCATCAGATTCGAATCCA
This sequence comes from Myxococcales bacterium, assembly GCA_023248735.1. GTDB lineage: Bacteria > Myxococcota_A > Polyangia > Polyangiales > Polyangiaceae > JAHFDX01. The sequence continues at coordinate 1,290 of JAHFDY010000180.1, read as the reverse complement.
TCTGAGTGAGCTCGGCCATCCACTTGTCGGCGAGCGTGTCTACATTCGCCACTACAAAGGTGACATATTGCACGCGGGACGCATGATGTTGCACGCGACAGAACTTGGGTTCGAGCATCCGAAGACGCTTCTGCGTGCGAAGTGGGAAGTTCCGCCGCCTGACGATTTCGTCAATAAACTTGATGAATTGCGAGCATCCACGTTGTCATGATGCGCCATCTTGTTGCGCCGAACCAATCTCGGCGCACAATGTAGCCATGTCTAAGCCTTATTCTTACCTCATCGGTCTCGCGCTCCTTGCGTTTTCTGCGTCTTCCACGGCGAGCGCTAAGGCGCCTTCGTCTGATACGCCAGCGATGGCAGCCACACTCGACAGCTCAGCTGAAACGGCGCCGCCGGAGAAGGACACGACCACCCTGCCGCCCTCGCATAAGGACGGCGAAAAGCGTAAGCCTCACTCGGTCGCTCTCACGTTTGGTCCTGTTGAAGCGATCTTCGGAGTCGCCCAAGTCAGCGTGGAAGGTCGGCTCACGCGCAAGTTCGGCCTCGCTGGTATTGTTGGAGGAGGCTCCTTTGGAGCACCCGTTAGCGGCGGGGACCGCTTCCCCGTATTCATCGCAGGCATTTCACCCCGGTACTATCTCGTGGGCGATTTCGATCACGGCATGCAACTCGGAACGCAAGTGTCGACGATCGCCGCGTGGAAGCCGTCAGAGAGCACGATTGTCGCCGTTGGAGCCGGATCGTACATTGGATACAAATACACCGATCCGACGGGCTTCACGCTCGAGCTTCAGGGGGGCGTGGGGTACGCGTCCGCGTTCCAGTCCGGCTCTACCACTATCTCTAGCGTGGTTCCGCTGGCCAACATCAACTTGGGCTGGGCATTCTAACTTCGTCGCTAGCCGCGCGTGAACTCCGTGATCGTCAGGGGCTCTTCCCGTCGGTCTCGTGGAGCAGGAGCCTCGCCAGCGATTGTTGGAGGGGCTTCCGGCAGCTAAGACGCTCACATGATCGCCTTGCATCGTCCGAACAGACCTCCAGCTCGAATGGTCAACGTATTTACCTTTGTGCTTGCGAGCCTGCTCTCGGGCGGATGCGAATCGAAGGCCCCATTGCTCAAGCCTCCGTCGACATCACAGACCGACGTCGAGAATGCGCGTGACCTCAAGCTCGCAGAATCGGATGCCACGGAACCTCGAACTTCATTGCTCGTGAACGTGACGATTTCGAAAACGCAATTGCGAGTGGGCGACCAGGTCGTGCTGGAGCTTGCCGACGCGTACGATC